>DRNU01000140.1 GCA_011374975.1 Gammaproteobacteria bacterium
AGAGTGTGCATAAGGATGATTGACAGGTGTGCGTTCAAATTCCGCCTTTGTCTCCTCGGACTCGAAGTAGATGGTCAGGTTGCCATCCAGCAGTGACGGGTGACCCGACAAATCCCCGATATCCCGACCTGTAATCGGGTCAATGGTGCTGATCATGTGGTCCGGTTCATGCAGCCGGTGACTTTGCTCCAGGTCACGTGGCAGCGGATCTGTGGCAACCCAGTTGAGTTCTTCGAACCGGATAGCCGGTATGTGTTGTGACGGTGTCTGGATATGCATGGTCAGTCTCCTTCATAGGTTTCCGTATGACTGCTGCCGGCATATCAGGCAACACAGTCGTGTCACGGTACTCTCGCAGGGCTACCTGCTAGACGTGCAAGGCGTCGACATGCCAGCCGACGCCGCCGGTAATCACCTCCGGGTGATGCCGGTGGACCAGTGCTTCGATCCGGGCGACCTGCCCCACGGGCACATCGACCATTAGCAGGATTTCCCGGTGGTGGATGGCGTCGGTGAATTCGGACAAGTGGACGTTGGGAATATACCTGGTGAACTCCACACCGGTTACAAATGTAACCAACATGATGGCTACAGGTATTAACAGCCAGTACCAACTGACCTGCAGCAGGGCCAGGACAGCCAGTACCAGCAGTGCAATGGCGAACAGAACCAGGTTTCCGTTCCAGAGGATGGTTTCCAGTTTTGCACCAAGGTCATTGCGTTGATTGCGTGAAGCAACGGGCAAACCTTCCAGATCGACACCCTGTGCGGCGATAACATGTATGTATCGGCGTTCGATACCGACTGCCTCGAGCTCATCCACTATGGACCGGGTATGCATCACATCGGGTAACAGGAAATAGAGACGTCGTTTCACGATGATCTCCTTGCGCGCGGCCGTGCTGCCCGCCGGCTACATATAGGCTTTTGCCTCTTCACCCGGGTCAGGCAGTCCGGCAATACGCCAGGCCTCCCGCTCGCCGTGGAACAGGTTCTCCACGCAATGTTTGCCCAGATGATGTGTGTTGCAAATATGACTGAACGCGGGTGGTGCTGCGCCGAAGCGGTGGAAGTGTTCCCGCAGCGCATGGATAACTATCCAGTGATCCCGGGTCAGGCCCGGCAAGCCATCGTCACGTGCAAGCGCCCTGGCGATGTCCTCGCTCCATATTTCCGGGTCACGAATAAACTCTTCGGGGTCCCGTCGGCGATCAAACTGCTTATGTGCGGTTGCCATCATAACCACCCCGCTACAATAAAGAGTAGATTACCTTAGTAATTTAGTCAAGTATTTACCTGTAGCCTCAATGTGAATACAACGGACACTGGTGGCAAAACCGGGCGCTACAAACCCTTAACACGAAATCCGGCCAGTCAGGATCTGCTGGCCGCTGTCGCTAACCGGTTAACGCTCTGTTGAGAAACACCGGATTATGCTCAAGACGCTCAATAAATGGATATTCTACGCAGCGCTGGTGACATTGATCCCGGCGTTCATGTACAAGGACAGTTTTCCTGATCCTGAGGAAAGACAGTACGGGTCTTTGGCCGCCCCACTCCAGAGTCACGCCAGTAAACCCGGCTTCCAGACCGTATATGCCGAGGTCAATTATTCTATTGAACCGCGCTATGACTATGAACTGACAGGACTGGTGGTCTCCCAGGCCGTTCACAACGCCAAATACGGTCTGCACCGCAGGTGGAATGACCACCTCAACGTGGCCGATTTGTGTGTCGTCTGGGGCGACAATGCCGGCTCGCTGGATCTCAACGCCTTCGAGTTCCGGAACGGCCAGTTCACCTGCAATATTTCAACGGGCAGCAGCCAGGCCTGGCGCGCTTTCAAAATGAACGAGCTTTCGAACAACCACCTGTTGTCCGATGACGAAACGATACGGGAACAGATACAGGACGTCAGGATAGGCGACCGCATCCATCTGCAGGGCTGGCTGTCACGCTATGGCAACGACCAGGGCTTTTCCCGTGACACCAGCACCACGCGCGAAGACTCCGGCAACGGTGCCTGCGAGACGATTTTCGTCAACCGCTTTGAAATCATCGACTCGATGCACAACAGCTGGCGCGGCGCCTGGTCTGTGTCACTGTTTGCCGCTGTCAGCAGCGCCCTGATCTGGCTGGTCGCCGTGGGCCGGGGCCGCTGGTAGGCGCTCCCGCAGGCTGCGAATCTCGTCCAGCAGATCCAGCGCCAGTGCGGCACCCGCGAGATTGACACCCAGGTCGCGCTGCAAGCGCACCACGGTGGTCACGCGCCGCAGGCTGCTGCCGGCAAAACGCCAGCGCGCCGGGTTGTCACCGGCCGGTTCGACGATACCGTAATCGACCATCTGCGTAATGGTTTCGGCGTGCACGCTGCACGAGCGGCACAGGTCGGCGAGGGTAAAGGTGCTGTCGTCATCGACCAGGGTGCCGGTGAATATTTCCAGGGATTCCTTGCTCATGCTGCCACCCCCAGTTTACTGCGTGGGTTGAAATCCAGTTCTTCCTGCATGCGGCGGTACAATGCCTTCGCCTGCTCGGTATCAGCCTCGGGCAAGGCGATCTGCAACACCACATAGAGATCGCCCGGCTGCTTTGCGGGAATGCCGCGCTCCTTGAGGCGCATTTTACGGCCATGGCCGGAGCCGGGCGGTATTTTCAGATCGACGACGCCACCCGGTGTGGGCACCTTGACGGTGGCGCCCAGCGCGGCCTCCCAGGGTGCAACCGGCAGGTCCAGGTACAGGTCGTGGCCTTCCGCATGGTAGTAGGGGTGTGGCCGAAATTCGATTTCCAGGTACAGGTCTCCGGCCGGGGCATCGCCGATACCGGGATCGCCCTGTCCGCTGAGACGGATCTGCTGACCGGCACGTATGCCCTTGGGAATGCGCACCTTGAGGGTGCGTTCACGCGTGGTGACGTGGCCGTCCGGGGTGACTTCGGGGACATGCAGAGTGATGGTGCGCGTCGCACCATGGAAGCTGTCATCCAGGTCCACCAGTATTTTCGCATGCCGGTCCTGGCCGCGCGCGTGGAAGCCTGTGCGCCGGCTGGCGCCCTGAGGCCGGTAGGTCCGGCCAAACAGGGACTCGAAGAAATCACTGTAGTCGGCAGCATCGCCCCCGGTATAGCCACCGCCACTGAATTCAAAGCCCGCATCCCAGTCCGGCGGCGCGTTGAAGTCCTGCCCGGCACGCCACTGCTCGCCCAGCTGGTCGTAGGCGGCGCGTTTCTCGGGGTCCTTGAGCACCTCGTAGGCTTCGCCCACTTCCTTGAAACGCTCTTCGGCATTGGACTCCTTGCTCACATCGGGGTGGTACTTGCGCGCCAGTTTGCGGTAGGCGCGCTTGATCTCGTCCTGGGTGGCGTCACGTTCGACACCCATGATTGCGTAGTAATCCTTATATTCCATCGTTGACTTCAACCCCTGTGGTCATAACCGGCATGGCTCGGCCCCATTGTCCACGCTGGCGCGGGAAAGAAAAGCGAACGCACGGCCAGAGTGTAAGGAATCCCGGAATTTTGTCTGGATTTCCTTACATAAACGGGCTGTCGAAATCGCCCTGAAATAATTATTTCAATGTTTTCCGCGGATTAAAAATTCCGGCATCCAATATGCTTGTATTGCAGTGCAAACGGAAAGATGGAGACCGGATTATGAAGGCACACAAGATGACCATAATCCTGGCGCTGTTGTTTGTCTTCGGCCTGCTTGCGGTCGACTCGGTGCGGGCGAAACACCAGGCTGTTGCAACCGCGTCCCCGGGCACAGAAATCGACTGGCATAACAAGAAGGAGGCCGCATGAACCCCTCTCTGTTACTGAAACTTTTCGTCACCGCCGCCCTGCTGAGCTACCTGGCATCGGCGATTGCCCTGTGGTTGTGCCGCTCGACAGTGCACGGCCTGGTCAGCCTCGCCGGTCGCGGCGCCAGCTACCTGCCACACAGGTCCGGTTAGTAACTCGCCGCCTCGTCCAGCTCCCGCATTACCTCGTTCAGCGAGGCTTCGGCGTTGTCGATAAAACACACCAGGTTACCGACACTGCACACGGTATATTGCGCGCCACGCACGTTCCAGCCGCGCGGCGGCGCCCAGCCCGGCAGTTGCGTGAACATGGAAAACTGGTCGGTGTTGCCCTGCACCATGCGTTTGTAGTCATGCGCGAATTTTGCCAGCCGCTGCATCATGTCTTCACCCATCAGGCCATAACCTTCCACCAGGGTGCCATCGTCGCGGAAGTGGCAGATGACCAGCATGCCATCCAGGGCCAGAAGCTGTTTGATCATGGCAGGCTCAACTTTCCAGCGCGGCATAGGCCGCTTCGAAATCGGCCACGTCGTTACGCAACACCACCCCGCGGTGCCCGTTGCCCACTGTCGACCATTCAAAACCGACCAGGGTAAAACCCTGTATCGGGTAGAACCCGCCCTGCCCGGTACTGCTCTCCCAGCCACGCGCCTGCATGGTTGCAATGGCGATGTTGGCGACAAACACGTGCGCCAGCAGATCGAGGCTCTCCGGCGTCAGGCTGGAGCCCTCTGCGACCCTGTGCCCGGTCAGCTCACCGGTAGCGGAAAACTCAAAGGCGGCGGACGCGCCTTCCAGGCTCATTAATGTATCCAGACTGCTCATACGGCTTCTCCGTCCTGTCAGACCATTTCCTGCACATCCGGCGCATCCATCAGACTGTCGCGCATGCGCTTGAATATACGATTAAACACACCCGGCTCGTTGCTCACGAAACAGAACACGTTGGCCATGACGCACACGGTAAACTGCGGGCCTTTCACGACCCAGCCGTGCGCTTCCTCGAACGGGCAGTTGTCACTGTTTGCGCACAGGATATCGGATTGCATGTGGGTGCTCATGGTGGTGGCCCGGCACATGATCGATGCCATGCGCGCCATGTCTTCGCTGAGCTGGCCCCTGAAGTTGTAACGGTCACCCCGGTAGGAATATTCACCGGCGGCAATAACACCTGTCATGCCCGCCAGTTCGGAAAATACACTCATCCACTGCTCCTTTTCTTATTGCCCCGGACCTGTCCCGGCAGGCCCGCTTTTATTTTTTATGGAGGTTCCGGTTAATGCCACAACCGTCATTCCGGCGCAGGCCGGAATCCATAAAGATCAATCCCTGGATTGCCGGATCAGGTCCGGCATGACGAATTAATCTGGACCCCCTGTGTCTACACCTACTTCTTAGCACAGGAACCCGGGTATGTCACCGTTGCACCGACCACCCCTGTACGCGTACATTTAAACAGCTCACCGGAATTCCGCCGCCATGTCAGACCCCGACAATCAGCCACCACCCGCCGCTTTATGGCGCCGTCTTGCCGCCCTGTTTTACGATTCATTGCTGTTACTGGCACTGTGGTTCATTGCCACCGCCGTGCTGCTGACGCTGACCGGTGGCGAACCCGTCCCCGCCAGCATCCGGCTCACGGTGTACCTGTTTATCAGTTTTTTCTTCTACGGCTGGTTCTGGACGCACGGCGGTCAAACCCTCGGCATGCGCAGCTGGCGCCTGCAGCTGCGCAATCTGCGGCCGGGCCCGGTTACCTGGCTGCAGGCCCTGCTGCGCTTCATGACGGCATTGCCCGCCGCCCTGTTGTTCGGGCTGGGTTACCTGTGGATGCTGGTCGACAAGCGCAAACTCACCTGGCACGACCGTTACTCGGAAACCTGCATCGTACAGCTGGACAAGAATCCCTACCGGGGCAAGTAATCAGCGGCGACTGCGCAGCAGCCACAGGCCGCCGGCCGACACCAGCAACGACGGCAACAGCGCACTGGCCCAGGGCGCGATACCGTATACCAGCCCGGCGTGCAGGCTGGTCTCGTTGACCAGTTTGAACACCAGGCCCGCCACCACACCGACCAGGATACGTTGCCCGATGCCCTGCCGGGACAGCGGCCCCAGCACCAGCCCCACCGCCAGCAACAGCATGGCGAGTACCGCCAGCGGCGTTGCCAGGCGTTGCCAGTAACGCAGCCGGTAGCCGGTGACGTTGCTGCCGTTGCGTTTCAGGTATTCGATGTAGCTCCCCAGCTCAGGTAATGTCAGGGTCTGCGCATCGCGCGTCAGCAACCGCGCCAGGCGCGGGTCCACCAGGTGCGCCGAGACCCTGTGCGCCTCGCTTTCGATCCGCACGGCCTGTCCGGAAAAAAGGGTGGTGCGGATATCGTCGAGCTGCCACTGACCGTCGACATAGCTGGCCTGCGCCGCGCTGCCGACCGACAACAGCCGCGACCCGTCACCCGGTGTATAGATGACCAGCCCGTGCAGGCTGCCATCCGCCCCGCTGCGTGCCACCTGGATAAAACGCCGCCCGTCGCGCACCCAGAAGCCGGCATCGCGCTGCACACTGACATCGTTGAAAATTGCCGTGGCGCGCAACTGCCGTGCCATCTGCTGGGTCAGCGGCGCCCAGCCCTCACCCATGGCGACCACGGCCAGCAGCATCGCCAGCCCGGCCTGGATAACCGAGCGCGTGATGCGAGCCGGTGAACACCCCGCCAGCCGGAAGGTGTTCAGTTCCGACTGCACCATCAGGTTGCCGAGCCCCAGCAGGGAACCGATCAGCGCGGCCATGGGAAACGACTGGTAGGCGCGTCCCGGCAGGGTCAGCAACACGAACAGGGCGGCATCCGCCAGGGTATAGCCACCACGCCCGACGTCGCCCAGTTCGCCCATGAAAATGAACAGGGCTTCCAGCACGCTCACCACCAGCCAGGCCAGCAGTATCGACGCCAGCACTGTGTTACCGATATAACGGTCCATGCGCTTCATGCCGATACCCGCCTCACCAGGCGGCGCAGGCCGTCACCGGCAACAACAGCCGCCACGCCCAGCAACGCGGCGTGCACCCACCACAGGCCCAGCCAGCCCGGCACGCGCTGTTGTTCGATCCACAGCTGGCCGGTGGCCAGCAGGTTGAAATACAGAGTAAACAGCAGGACGCCCATCCATAACGGGTACATGTGGCTCATGGCCGGGCGGAAGCGCGCCAGCGGCACCGCGATCAGCGCCAGTACCAGTACCGTCACCGGGCGTGACAGGCGGGTCTGCCATTCGGCACTGGCGCGCGGGTCGGGGTCTGCCCACAGCGCCGGCGTGGCGACGGCATCCCATTTTTGCGGTGTCTTGCCCGGCGCGGGGTTCATGCGCAGGGCATATTCACCGTAGCGCAGCACGCGGTAATCCGCCTGCCCGGGTACGCCGTCGTAGCGGTAGCCATCACGCAGCACCAGGAAACGTTCGCCGTTGCGTGGCTCTACCTGTGCACTGGCCGCCACCAGGACCTGCGCGGGCCCGGTACGGCTGACGTGCACAAAGATATCTTCCAGCACGCCCTCGGCCGCCCCTGCCCGCTGCGCGTACACCAGCCACCGGCCGTTGTGCAGCGAGTGGAAGCGGCCCGGCGCCAGCGCCTCCATGTCCAGGTTGTGTTCTGCCTGGCTGCGTAACTGGTACCCCTGTTGCGCGGTCACCGGCACCAGGTACCAGCTCAGCAGCGCCACCATCAGCATCGCGCCCAGCACCGGCAGCGCCAACGCCCGGTACAGCTGCGGCACGCCGACGCCGCTGGCCTGCAGGGCCAGTGCTTCATGGTCGCGGTTGAGACGGCCGAGCAGCCACAGCAGGGCCAGGAACAGGGTCAGTGGCAACAGGAACACAAAAAAACCGACCGACTTCAGGCCCAGCAGCAGGAACACGGTATCCGCCGGCAGCCGGCCGCCGGCTGCCTGCCCCAGGTACAGTGAAAATCGCGCCGCCACCAGTACCAGCCAGAGCACCAGGGTAATAACCAGCCAGTATTGCAGTAATTCGAAACTCAGATAGCGGCGCAGGACCGATGACATGGTTTAGTCCAAAAAGTTTGGGCGTCAGTAGTGCATCCAGTACACTAGTTACCATACCAGCAATTCAGCTAATCTGGAGCACGTAATGGATTTCAATGTTAAAACCGGCGATTCCGATAAACTGCGCAGCGCCTGCGTGGTGGTCGGCGTATCGGGCCCGCGGCGTCTGTCACCCGCCGCCCTGCGACTCGACAAGGCAGGCCGTGGCCAGCTTGGCGAACTGCTGAAAAGCGCCGACATCGATACCGAGTGCGGCAAGACCACCCTGATCCTGAACCCGCGCGGCCGCATACAGGCGGCGCGTATCCTGGTGGTCGGCTGCGGCAAGGACCGGCACCTGACGCCACAGGATTTCACCCGTATTGCCGCATCCACGGCACGCGCCCTGCAATCCGGCAGCGCCACTGAAGCGATCTCCTTTCTCACCGAACTGGATGTGGAAGACCGTGACCTTGCCTGGAAGGCGCAACGCATCGTGGAAGCCACACGCGATGCACTGTACCGCTTCGACGAACTGAAAAGCGAGACCCGTCCCCCCAAACGCCCGCTGCGTAAACTGACGCTGGCGGTCGCCGACCGCGAGGCGCTCGCCATTGCCAAAGTCGGCGTCAGCCGCGGCACCGCCATCGCCAACGGCATCGAACTGGCACGCGTGCTGGGTAATCGCCCGGGCAACCTGTGCACGCCCAGCGATCTCGCTGACCAGGCAGCGGCGCTGAAACAGGACTACCCGGCACTGAAGGTCCAGGTGCTGGAAGAAAGGGCCATGGAAAAACTCGGCATGGGCGCCCTGCTGTCGGTGTCGCGCGGCAGCCGCCAGCCTGCCAAGCTGATTATCATGCGCTACAGCGGCGGCGCAAAAGAAGACCGGCCGGTGGTACTGGTCGGCAAGGGCGTTACTTTTGACTCCGGCGGCATCTCCATCAAGCCCGGCGCGGCGATGGACGAAATGAAATTCGATATGTGCGGCGCCGCCAGTGTGTTCGGCACAATGTCGGCCGTCGCTGAGATGGGCCTGCCCATCAACCTGGTTGGCATTGTGCCCGCCACGGAAAACCTGCCCGACGGCGATGCCAGCAAGCCGGGCGATGTAGTCACCAGCATGAGCGGACAGACCATCGAGGTACTCAACACCGATGCGGAAGGCCGTCTCATCCTGTGCGATGCGCTCACCTACGCCGACAGGTTCAAACCCGATGTGGTGGTGGATATCGCCACCCTCACCGGCGCCTGCGTGGTGGCGCTCGGCCACCACACCACCGGCCTGCTGAGCAACGACCAGGACCTTGCCGACGAACTGCTGGAGGCCGGCCAGGCCAGCGGCGACCGTGCCTGGCAACTGCCGCTGTGGGATGAGTATGACGAACAGATCAACAGCAACTTCGCCGACATGGCCAATATCGGCGGCCGCGGCGCCGGCACCATCACCGCCGGCTGTTTCCTGGCGCGCTTTACCAAAGACTATCGCTGGGCGCACCTGGATATCGCCGGGGTGGCCTGGAAATCCGGCAAGGACAAGGGCGCGACCGGCCGGCCGGTGCAGTTGCTGACCCAGTTTCTGGTGCAGCGCTGTTCATGACCGAGGTCGACTTCTACCTGCTGAAAGACCACAGCGCGCAGGGCCGGGTGCGCCTTGCCTGCCGCGTCGCCAACAAGGCGTACCAGCTCGGCAAGCGCGTGTTTATCCATACAGAGTCGGCCGCGCAGACCCGCCAGCTGGATGATCTGCTGTGGACCTTCCAGCAGAACAGTTTTGTGCCGCACGAGGTTTTCCGGCAGGACAGCGACAACCCGCCGCCGGTGCTGCTGGGACACGATGCGGAACCGGACGCCGGCAGCGAGGTGCTGATCAATCTCGCCACTGAAGTGCCGCTGTTCTTCAGCCGCTTTGAGCGCGTCGCGGAACTGGTCAACGAAGACCCCGCCATCCGTCAACTGGGGCGCAAACGCTACAGTTTCTACAAGGACCGCGGCTACGCGCTGCGCACGCACGAGATCAAAAGCTGATGGGCAACGAAACGCTGGAACTGGACGATAGCGGCATCCCGATACTGCGCGATGCGATCACGCTGGAAGAGCTCGGCACCGCACCGGATCTGAGTAACCCCGAGCTGATCGAACGCCTGCTGCAGGAAGCCCCCATCCAGCAAATGCTGGACGATGTCACCGAAGACCTGCAAAAAATGGTGGCCTGGAAAATCGAGACGCTGCTGAAAGAAGAGTTCAGCCGCATCATCAAGGACGCCACCGAACAGAGCGCCGCGAAACTCTCACAGGATATCCGCACCCAGCTGCAACTCGCCCTGCCCGAGCTGCTGGCGAAAATTGCCGAACAGGCAAAGTAGGAAAAACGGTATAATCGCCGGTCGCAGCATACGACCACAGGCAAAATAACTGATTCCTATGGAAAAAACCTACGACCCCCACAAAATAGAACAGCGCTGGTACCAGACCTGGGAGGAGCGCGGCTATTTCACACCGTCCGGTGAGGGCGAACCCTACTGCATCATGATCCCGCCGCCGAACGTCACCGGCAGCCTGCACATGGGCCACGCTTTCCAGGACACGCTGATGGATGCGCTGACCCGCTTCCAGCGCATGCGCGGCCGCAACACCCTGTGGCAGGCCGGCAGCGACCACGCCGGCATCGCCACCCAGATGGTAGTGGAACGCCAGCTGGAGGCCGAGGGCAAGACCCGTCACGACCTGGGCCGCGAGGCGTTCATCGAACGTATCTGGGAGTGGAAGAAAACCTCCGGTGGCCACATCACCCGCCAGCTGCGCCGCATGGGCTCGTCGCTGGACTGGGAACACGAACGCTTCACCATGGACGAGGGCCTGTCCGAGGCGGTACGGGAAGTGTTCGTGCGCCTGTACGAGGAAGGCCTGATCTACCGCGGCAAGCGGCTGGTGAACTGGGACCCGGTGCTGCACACCGCCATCTCCGACCTCGAAGTGCTGTCGCAGGAAGAAAACGGCCACCTGTGGCACATGCGCTACCCGCTCACCAACGGCACCGGCCAGCTGGTGGTTGCCACCACGCGCCCGGAAACCCTGCTCGGCGACTGCGCGGTGGCCGTGCACCCCGGTGACGAACGCTTCAAACACCTGCTGGGCGAACTGGTGGAACTGCCGCTGACCGGGCGCACCATTCCCATCATCGCCGACGAGCATGTCGACCCGGAGTTCGGTACCGGCTGTGTGAAAATCACCCCGGCGCACGATTTCAACGACTACCAGGTCTGGCTGCGCCACCGCGACGAGAACGCGATCTCCGATCAGCCGCACGGCGGCCTGATCAATATCTTCACCATCGACGCCGCGATCCGCGCCAATGAATCGGAAGAAGACAGCCTGATCCCCGAACCCTATATCGGCATGGACCGCTTTGCGGCGCGCAAGCAGATCGTGAAAGACCTCAAGACCCTCGACCTGCTGGAAAAGATCGATGACCACAAACTGGTGGTGCCGCGCGGCGACCGTTCCGGCTCGGTGGTGGAACCGTTCCTCACTGACCAGTGGTACGTAAAAGTACAGCCGCTCGCCGACCCGGCCATCAAGGCAGTCGAGAACGGTGATATCCGCTTCGTGCCGGACAACTGGAAGAACACCTATTTTGAATGGATGCGCAACATCCAGGACTGGTGCATTTCGCGCCAGATCTGGTGGGGCCACCGCATCCCGGCCTGGTACGATGCGCAGGGCAACGTGTACGTCGGGCGTTCCGAAGCGGAAGTGCGCGAGCAACACGGGCTGGATGCAGACCTCGAGCTGAACCAGGACGAGGACGTGCTCGATACCTGGTTCAGCTCCGCGCTGTGGCCGTTCAGCACCCTGGGCTGGCCGCAACAGACCGAGCGCTTGAAAACCTTTTATCCCACCAGCGTGCTGGTCACCGGCTTCGATATCATTTTCTTCTGGGTTGCGCGCATGATCATGATGGGCCTGAAGTTCATGGACGAAGTGCCTTTCAAAGAGGTCTACATCCACGGCCTGGTGCGCGATGCGCACGGCCACAAGATGTCCAAGTCCAAGGGCAACGTGCTCGACCCCATCGACCTGATCGACGGTATCGACCTGGAATCACTGGTGGAAAAACGCGCCGGCAGCATGATGCAACCGCACCTGGCGGAGAAAATCACTAAACAGACGCGCAAGGATTTTCCCGACGGCATCCCCTCCTTCGGCACCGATGCCCTGCGCTTCACCTTTGCCGCCATGGCCTCCACCGGCCGTGATATCAACTTCGACCTGAAGCGCATCGAAGGTTACCGCAACTTCTGCAACAAGCTGTGGAACGCGGCGCGCTACGTGTTGATGAACACCGAGGACAAGGACTGTGGTCAGCGCGGTGGAGACACCGAACTGAGCAGCGCCGACCGCTGGATACTCTCCCTGCTGCAACAGACTGAACAACAGGTCATCGACAACGTACAGGGCTACCGCCTCGACCTCGCCGCGCAGGCTATCTATGCCTTCATCTGGGACGAGTACTGCGACTGGTACCTGGAACTGTCCAAGGCCATACTGGCCAGCGACAACGCCGGCGAAGCCGCACTGCGCGGCACACGCCGGACCCTGGTGCGGGTACTGGAAACCGTACTGCGCCTCGCCCACCCGATCATCCCGTTCATCACGGAAGAAATCTGGCAACGCGTCGCACCGTTGGCCGGTATCGAGGGCGAAACCATCATGCGCCAGCAATACCCGCAGCCGGATGTAGCGCTGATCGATAAAGACGCCATGGCGGAAATCGACTGGGTCAAGCAGTTCGTGCTCGGTGTTCGCAAGATCCGCAGCGGCATGAACATCGACCCGCGCAAACCGCTGCCGGTACTGCTGCAGAACGGCAGCGACAACGACCGGCAACGGCTCGACGCCAACCGCGACTTCGTCACCTCACTGGCCCGCGTCGAATCCATCGCGTGGCTGGGCGACGGCGAAGCCCCCGAATCCGCCACCGCGCTGATCGGCGAAATGAAACTGCTGATCCCGATGGCCGGCCTGATCGACAAGGAAGCGGAACAGGCGCGCCTGACTAAAGAGCTGGACCGCAAACGCAACGAACTGGATCGCACCGGGAAAAAACTCGGCAACCCGAGCTTTGTCGAAAAAGCCCCCGCCGCCGTGGTCGACAAGGAAAAGGCCAAGGCCGAAGACATGAAAGCCGCGATCCGGCAGCTCGAGGAACAACTGCTGAAGATCGCCAAGCTGTAAATGCTCAGCAGTGGTCGTCGTTGATATCCGCCGCCAGGCCGTGCAACACCATATCGGTGAAGCTGATAATGCCGATCACCTTGCCACCTTCCAGCACCGGTGCACGCGACAGACCGAACTGTTCGAACATCCTGGCGCAATAGCGGATGTCCATCTCCGGCTGTACCGACACGACCGGTTTGGCCATGATCTCGTAGATATTCACACGCTTCGGTGAACGGTCCTTGGCCAGCACCTGTTTGGCGATATCCGACAGCAGCACCATGCCGTACTCGTCATCGTCGTGGCGCTTGTCGACCAGCAGCGTCTTGGTCTCCACGTGCTTCATGGTCCTGAGCGCATCCTCGACCGTCAGCTTGCCGTCTATCATATCGAAGTCCGTCTTCATGACATTGCGGACCCTGACCAGTTTGCCGTCATTCATAGCTCTTCCTCCACACGCTCTACCAGTTGCTTGACCTGGTGTTGTACACCCACGGCATCCTCGACATCGATTTGCAGCGCGATGCCGGTACCCGGGCTGTCGTCGAACTCGCCGACGTCGCACACCTTCTCCAGGATTGAACGGCTCAGGTGCTCCTCGACCAGGAACAGCAACATATCGCGCTGTGTATCGAGCGCCAGCCCGAAAAATGTTTTGCTCTTGTTCAGACCCTCGCCGCGCGCGTTGCTGACAATGGTGGCACCGGTGGCGCCGGCCTCGCGCGCCGCGGCCATCACCTTGTTGGTCTTGGTGTCGTCCACAAAAGCAATAATCAGTTTAAAGTGCATGGTTGTATCTCGCTCTACTCTGACTGGGAAGCCCGGCGGCGCTGCCGCCAGGCACGGTAACCGGAAAGTTGTGCGTAGGCCATTACGCTCATGATGGGAAACAGGCTGGCGAAGGCAATCAGCCCGAATCCGTCGATCAACACATTACGCCCCGGCACGGTTTCTGCCAAGCCGAGACCCAGTGCGGCGACCAGCGGCACGGTCACCGTCGACGTGGTCACACCACCCGAATCGTAGGCCAGCGGAATGATCAGGCGCGGCGCAAAAATGGTCTGGATGACCACCACGACGTAACCGGCGATAATAAAATAGTGTATGGGCAGGCCGGTCACAATACGGTAGGTGCCAAGCGCCAGGCCGACCGCGACACCCAGCGCCACGGCAATGCGCAGACCCCAGACCCCGATGGCGCCGGCCGATACCTGCTGCGCCTTGATGGCAACGGCCAGCAGGGCGGGTTCCGCGATGGTGGTGGAAAAACCGATGGTAAACGCAAAAATATACACCCAGAAGTATTCGGCCCAGTCGACGGTATCCGGTATCAGCTCGCCGGCATAGATAAAGGCCGGGTCAGTCAGCTGTTTCGCCATCAGGCGCCCCAGCGGGAACAGCGCTTCTTCCAGGCCGACCAGGAACAGTGTCAGGCCGAGCACCACGTAGACGAAGCCGAGCGCTACTTTGCGCAAGTCCGGCAGCGGGCGACGGATGACCAGGAACTGGAAGGCCAGGATCATGGCCACGATCGGGAAGATATCGCGCAGCGTGCCGAGGAACGCATCCAGCAGTTCATGCCACAACATCAGTGCACCACCATGCCGTAGAGCATGACGAAGATCATCGGCGTCAGTGAGGCGAAGGCGATCAGGCCGAAGCCGTCGATCATCGGGTTACGTCCGCTGATCGAGGTGGCCAGCCCCACGCCCAGTGCGGTGACCAGCGGCACGGTAATGGTAGAGGTGGTCACGCCGCCCGAGTCGTAGGCAATGCTGATGATATCGCGCGGTGCGAAACCGGTGATAATCACCACGATGACGTAGCCGCCAACGATCATCCAGTGTACCGGCCAGCCTTTCAGGATGCGCACCACGCCCAGTACGATGGCGCAGCCCACCGACAGCGCCACAGTCAGACGCAGGCCCAGCGCGTAGTCTTCCTGCGCCTCCAGGGAGGCACCGATAACACCGGCCTGCGCGGCAATCTCGGAGGCTTCTTCGGCAATCGCAATCAGTGCCGGCTCCGCAATGGTGGTGCCGAAGCCCAGTGTGAAGGCAAAAATGATCAGCCAGAACAGGCTGCCCTTGCGCGCCAGCGCGTGCGCCAGCGATTCGCCGATGGGAAACAGCCCGGTTTCCAGACCATTGATGAAAAATGTCAGGCCCAGCACCACCAGCAGGGTGCCGAACAGGAGCTGGCCAAGGTTGGGCAGCGGCTGCTGCAACACCGCCAGCTGGAAAAACACCACGACGACAATCACGGGCAACAGGTCCCGCAAACTGCCAAGCAGGTACCTGGCCAGCGCCTTGAGTGAGGAATTCAAATCAGGGACACAACCCGCTGTTCTGCACCCCGCACATGAAGGCCGGCATGCTGCGCAATACACGACCCGGCGGCTGACGGAGATTTATCCTGTTGCAACATGCAGACTCCTTACTAAACTTAACTAATGGCGGCAAAACAAGAAGCTGGGCTCACGTCCAGTCAATCTGGTTGAAATCATACGCTTAAGTTTGACTTATTTCCGCCGTTAGCTTCAAACAGCACAACGGGACAAAAATCATTTCCCCGCTTTTCAGTGTGTTAGGGGAGTAACGGGTTCCCGGCAATGCGGTCGGCACGGAGGCCCCGCAGAGATGGTTTTCTGCAGTGAATGACTTGGGGAAACGAGGCGCGGTATGCCGACAATACTAATCCTGGATCGCGAACCGGTCCGGCGTCAACATCTGGTCGACCTGGTGCAGCGTATCGACCCGGGCATTATCATTGAAGCGTTCATCAAGCCTGAACCCGCATTGTCCTGGATGCACTGGAATACTGTCGACCTGGTGATCTCCGACAGCCAGTTCCCCGATATCCGTATCGACAACCTGATCCGGCGCATGCGCGAACTGCCCGCGGGCAAAACCCTGCCGCTGCTGGTGATGGCACCCTGGGGCGACCAGCAGCGACGCCGCGAAGTGCTCGATGCCGGCGCCACCGACCTGCTCGCCACCCCGCTCGACGACCTTGAATTCCACGCCCGCTGCGGCAACCTGCTCACCCAGCGCCATCAGCAGCACATTATCCACAAGCGTGCTTGCTGGCTGGAAAAACGTGTCTCTGAAGTCACCAGCGAGATCCGCCAGCGCGAACACGAAACCCTGCTGCGACTGGCCAAGGCCGGTGAATACCGCGACGAGGAAACCGGTAATCACGTTATCCGCATGGCCAGGTATTCGCGCCTTATCGCCGAGCAGCTCGGCCTGTCGGAAGAAGAGTGTGAAGCCATCGAACTGGCCGCCCCCATGCATGATATCGGCAAGATCGGCATCCCCGACGAAATCCTGCGCAAACCGGCACGCCTGTCGCACTGCGAATTCGAAATCATGAAAACGCACACCCAGATCGGCTACGAGATCCTCAAGGACAGCCCGTCCAAATACCTGCAGATGGGCGCTGTCATCGCACTCAGCCACCATGAAAAGTTCAATGGCACCGGCTACCCGAACCGGCTCGGCCACAATGACATTCCACTCGCGGCACGTATCGTGAGCGTCGCGGATGCCTATGACGCGCTCACCTCGGAACGCCCCTACAAGCCGGAATGGTCCATGGAAAAAACCCTGGAGTACCTCGGCGAGCAACGCGGCAAGTTCTTTGACCCGGAATGTCTGGACGCTTTCATTTCACAGCTCGATCGGGTCGGCAAGATCCAGTTCATGCTCGGCGACACGGTACACAAGGTCGCCGCCAGCAGGTAGCCCGCGGCAGTTCCAATTTCCGCGCACTGCCCGTAGCATGCGCAGGTAAATGCAAGCCTTCCTGACAGTTCTCCTGCTCTGCAGCCTGGCGCTGTACCTGCCGGCATGCCCGGCCGCCGATGACATTCACCTGGTACTGCCGGAACAGCGCATACCGGCCACCGCACTGGCCGTCGTTGTCAACGATGCCGATCCGCTCAGCGTGCGCATCGGCAACTATTACCGCAAGGCGCGCAATATCCCGGCGCGCAACATGCTGCATGTACATTTCACACCGGGCAAACCCCGCATGCGCCGGGCGGAATTCCGGCTCATCAAGGCCCAGCTCGATGCCGCCACCCCGCCTTCCGTCCAGGCTTACGCCATCACCTGGACGGCACCCTACCGGGTTGACTGTATGTCCATGACCAGTGCCTTTGCTTTTGGCTTTGACGAGGCATTCTGTTCACGCAAGAACTGTGCGCCCACGCGCCGCAGCGATCTGTTCGGGTACGGTGGCGCAACACCTTACACGGATTTCGGCATACGCCCCGCCATGGTGGTTGCTGCCGGCAGTTTTGCACAGGCCAGGGCGCTGATCGATCGCGGTGTGGCATCGGATGCTACGGGTCCGGCAGGCACGGCTTACCTGGTCAGCACCTCAGACAAGGCGCGTAATGTGCGCGCCAGGCACTACGCGACCATCAAGCTCCACATGCAGGACTGGATTAACACCCGTGTGGTGCAGACCGAAGCACTGCAGGACATCAACAATGTCCTTTTCTACTTCACCGGCAAAACCCGCGTGCCGCACCTTGACACCCTGCACTTTGTGCCGGGCGCGGTCGCCGACCACCTGACCTCGACCGGCGGCCGGCTCACCGACAGCCGGCAGATGAGCGCGCTGCGCTGGCTGGAGGCCGGCGCCACCGGCAGCTACGGCACCGTCGTGGAGCCCTGCAACCTGACCGGCAAGTTCCCCAATCCCGGGCTGCTGATGGATGCATACAGCGCCGGCCGCACCCTGCTGCAAGCCTACTGGCAAAGTGTGCAACAACCGGGCGAAGGGATTTTTATCGGCGAACCGCTGGCCGCACCGTTTACCGGTTTCACGCTGGAGGAACACAACGACCGGCTGGTACTGAAAACCCGCGTACTGCTGCCGGGCCGGTACCGGCTGTATTATTCGGAGGGTCCGGCCGGCCCGTACCGGACGCTGCCCGGGCAGCTCAAGGTTCGCTACCACCAGCGGCTTTTCATGCTGCCCGATGCGGGGCCCGGCTATTACCGGCTGGAATAATTATTCGAAGGGGTGACGGCGGATGAGGGTTTCTTCGCGGTCCGGGCCGGTGGAGATGATGTCGATCGGCACGCCACACAGCTCTTCGACCTTGTTCAGGTAGTTGCGCGCCG
>DRNU01000141.1 GCA_011374975.1 Gammaproteobacteria bacterium
CACAGGGATACCCAGCACGGTTAGCGTCCGCATAACGCAGGACTTGAGCGCCATCACACATCATGCAAGGTGCGAAACCGGGTAAACCGGGGGACATCCGGTGGTGAGGTCTAGCTGGCCAGCAAGCGGTCCAGCTGGTTGGCAAAGGCCTGGCGGTCGGACTTGCTGAACGATGCCGGCCCGCCGGTATTCACACCGCTGCTGCGCAGGGTGTCCATAAAATCCCGCATGTTGAGGCGCTGGCGGATATTTTCCTCACTGTAGAGTTCGCCACGCGGGTTCAGGGCCAGACAACCTTTATCGATAGCCTCGGCGGCCAACGGGATATCCGCGGTGATAACCAGGTCGCCGGCTTCCGCCTGCTGCACAATGTAGTTATCAGCCACGTCAAATCCGGCTGCCACCCGGACCGCACGGATATAGCGTGACCCGGGCACCTGGAGCGGCTGGTTGGCAACCAGGACCAGCGGCACACCTACCCGCTCTGCAGCCCGGAACAGAATATCCTTGATGACTTTCGGACAGGCGTCGGCGTCGACCCAGATTTTTTTCAGACTCATTGTTTTCCCGCAGGGGTTATTCAGCAACACGGCTTATGATCGCATGCCGGCCGGGTTTCTGGTATAGTGCGCACTTTCCGGGTGCCTGACCGGTTAGCACCCTTACGACCGAGGTCGTCGGAAAAACTCTTGAGCCGTTTGCCCGTATTGTTCAGGGCCTCCCGCAAGCAAGAATTACCTTTATCCAGCCCGGACCGGCTCCCGCCAGCAAATGCTGCCGCAGGGAGGGCAAGACTGGAGTTATTATCCCAATGTCATTTGATACTCTCGGCCTGTCGGCCGAGCTCCTGCGTGCAATCAGCGAGCAGGGCTATAACGAACCCACCCCCGTCCAGCGCAAGGCTATCCCCGTCGTTCTCGACGGCAAGGATGTACTGGCCGGCGCCCAGACAGGCACCGGCAAGACCGCCGGTTTCACACTGCCGCTGCTGCAACGGCTAAACGACAGCCCCACCGGCAAGGGCCGGCGTCCGGTACGGGCACTGGTGCTCACACCGACCCGTGAACTGGCCGCCCAGGTCGGTGACAGCGTCAAGACCTATGGCCGCCACCTGCCGCTGCGCTCGGCGGTGATCTTCGGCGGGGTCAAGATCAACCCGCAGATCGAAAAGCTGCGCCGCGGCGTCGACATCCTGGTGGCGACACCCGGCCGTCTGCTGGACCATGTCAGCCAGCGCACCGTGGACCTGTCGCAGGTCGAGATCCTGGTGCTGGACGAAGCCGACCGCATGCTGGATATGGGTTTCATCCATGATATCCGCAAGGTGATGGCACTGCTGCCCGACAAGCACGCACGCCAGACCCTGCTGTTCTCCGCCACCTTCTCCAACGAGATCAAACAGCTCGCCAACCGTCTGCTGAACAGCCCGGAACTCATCGAGGTGGCGCGCCGCAACACCACGGCCGAGCGTATCGAGCAAAGGATTCACCCGGTCGACAAGCTGCGCAAGCGCGAGCTGCTGAGCCACATGATCGGTTCCGGCAACTGGCGCCAGGTGCTGGTCTTCACCCGCACCAAGCACGGCGCCAACCGCCTCGCCCAGCAGCTGGAGAAGGATGGCCTGAGCGCCTCCGCCATCCACGGCAACAAGAGCCAGGGTGCACGCACCCGTGCGCTGGCCGGTTTCAAGAGCGGCAACGTGCGCGTACTGGTGGCCACCGATATCGCGGCCCGCGGCCTGGATATTGATCAGCTGCCTCATGTTGTGAACTACGAGCTGCCCAACGTGCCGGAAGACTATGTGCACCGCATCGGCCGCACCGGTCGTGCCGGTAACGAGGGTGAGGCTATTTCCCTGGTCTGCGTGGATGAACACAAGCTGTTGCGGGATATTGAACGGTTGCTGAAACGCGAGCTCCCGAAAGTGGTACTGGAAGGTTATGAGCCGGATCCCAGCATCCGGGCGGAACCGATTCAGAACGGACGCAACAACGGCGGCGGCAAGGGGCGTTCCCAGCCACGCAAACGGAGCGGCGGCGGAAACGGGGGCGGCGGTGGCCGTAACCGCGGCCGGTCATCCGGTAACAGGTCTGCGGCATAATTCCGAAAAGCCCGGGCCTGACTGCCTGACCGAAAGAGACTTCCCCTCCCCTCGTCATTCCGGCGCAGGCCGGAATGACGGGAGGCGGGGAACCCGCCTAGACGGTGTTTTTTTCAGTTGCAAATAATTTCAGCACATAGGCGCCGGTGGCTGTTGCCCTGAATTCATCGATAACAGGCCTGGCAGCAACCGGCATCTGCTCCGGCTCTGGCAAACGGATCCCGTAGTTCCGGGGCACCA
Organism: Gammaproteobacteria bacterium; assembly: GCA_011374975.1. GTDB lineage: Bacteria > Pseudomonadota > Gammaproteobacteria > DSM-19610 > DSM-19610 > Thiogranum. The sequence goes on from DRNU01000141.1 coordinate 2,342, forward strand.
CCAGCGGCGCCAGCATGCAGGCCAGCGACAAATCCGCAGCAGTAAACTGGTCGCCCAGCAGGTACCTGTGCCCCTCGGCAAGCAGGCTATCGGTGGTTTTTACAAGAGCGCGCACCTTGTCCAGACCTTCCTCGACAGCGCGTTGTGACGGGTTGATCAATCTATTGATCAGCAGTACGAACAGCGGATAAATAACCGGCAGTAACAGCCTTTCAATCAGCGGCGTCCCCTGCCCCGCGGTCCGCAACGCCTGCATCGGCCGGCTCCTGAAGTGGTAATAGACCCAGCGCCGGCTTTCCACACCCAGTACCTCGTCGAACAGGTCCTCCAGTTCGCTGACCTGTTGTCGCAGCCCGCTATCCAGAGGATACAGGCGCCGGTCTGCATCAGCGTAGCTGTCCAGGTATTCAAGTATGGCGGTGGAATCGTGCACCACCTTCACACCGTCGATTAATACAGGAACGTTGGGGCCGCCACTGAACCAGAAGGTACGCGGGTAATGAAACACCTGCAGGTGACGTTCCTCATGATACTCGATGCCCAGCCGCTCAAGGCCCCAGCGGGCCTTTTCGCAGTAGTGGCTCATGGGGATAGTGATCAGCCGGATACAGGGTTTACCGGCCATGTCCCGGCTCTGCGGCTGTCATGCAAGTGGTGAACTTCACATGCTGCACGTCAGTATCGATATTTTCCCAGCCGGTGGTCCTGTAACCGACGTTGCCAAATTGTCCCGGCTGTTTCTCCGGGGGATCCGCGACATCGAACCGGTCATCCAGGTACAGCCAGGGTTGAATGGGCACGCCGTCGGGAATATCCAGTTTTATATAAACAGAACCGTAGGCGCTATGCACTGACAAGCGGGTGCCGCTGATCGTATTGAAGTGATGTTTCGGCCCGGACATCTGCCCGTTTACGACCAGGCTGTCCGCTGTATCAGGCGAGCGGATAGTCAGTTCCGGCAACGCCGGGGCCTTGCGCCAGTCCACCGTTGTCAGTGTTTCAATGTCACTGAAGAACAGCCCCAGGTTGAAAGGTATGTCGATAATCGTATCCATGACGAAACTGTCGGGCATCATCACGTAGTCGATATACACGGCCGGCGTTTTCAGGGCCCATAAAATACGCACATGGTTTTCCGTGCGCCGGATAACACGCAGCGGACCGGTTTTTACCCGGGTCAGCCGGGAACTGTAGTCATCCTCTGTACGCCTGAACGGGATAAACCCGAACATTTTTCCCTGGTGGCGAATCTTCATGACATCGAGCAGGTCCGGGCTCCAGTCGCCCGCGGCAAGTTGCCAGTGGAAATCATCGATCAGGAACGGGTGCCGGCGTGAAAAACCGATTTTGTACATGCCTGTTTCGACACTGTCTGTTGCCGCACTGTAACGAACCGGGCCCCGGGCCGGTGTATTTACCGGCTGACCGGACCAGCCGGCATAGATCCAGCCTGTCTTGCCGGTCTGCGAATCAGTGACCTCGATCTCGACCAGTGCCGCCTGTTCTGCACCGGCAGGCAGGGATGGGCGCCGGGGGCCACGATCGCCCAGCCTGAATACGATTTCATCATCCGGCCCCAGTTCAGGCGCCGGGTCGTCCACCTCGGATCGATCATCCAGCAGGTAGCGTCCCTCGCTGTCACGCTGATCGATTTGCGACGTTATCGGTAATAACTGCCGGCCCCGGTAGTGCAGCAGCGTAATCTGCCTGACGGGCTTACCCAGCAGTTCCGGCACATTGCCCGCCTCCACGACAGCCAGCGCGTCCGGCAAATCCGGTGAATTGCAGCTTGAGACAGACACTGCCACGGGCTGCGCCAGTACCACAGCCCCCATGCCCAGGCCGATGCACAACAAGCCGCCGGTCAGACTCCATCGAATTGATCCATGCACGTCAGAAACCTCCCCCCGGTTATTATGTAGACAGTTACTACTTTCTTGCAGTTTAGCGCCAGATGTAGAAAATGTCTACTTCATGAGCAAAAACTATCATCATGGCAGTCTCCGCCAGGCCCTGATCGAGGCGGCACTCCCGGTATTAAAGAAAAAAGGCATTGTTGGCCTGAGCCTGCGTGAGCTGGCAGCCGAGCTGGGCGTCAGTCACGGTGCGCCCTACCGCCACTTTAAAAACAAAACAGCACTGCTCGAAGCCATCGCCGTAACCGGTTTCAATGCCCTGCAGGACATCTGCCGGAAAGCCATGCAGGATTTCCCCGACGATCCCCGTCAGCAGCTCTACCAGGCCGGCATGGATTACATTTTTTACGTTGCCCGCAACCCCGAGATCGCCGATCTCATGTTCAGGCCCGGCCTGTCGAGGGAGGAAAGCAACACGGAGCTCCAGCAGGCGGTCAATTCGGCCGTGGGCAGCCTGGCCGCCATTATCGAGAACGGCAAGCAGCGCAAGCTGTATGGCGATCACCAGACCATGGACCTGGTACTGACCAGCCTGTCGACGGTGCACGGACTGGCGATGTTCATCGCCGGTGGTATGCTGATCGACCCGGCATCGCCTGAAAGCAGTATCGAGGCGCTGGGGAAACGGGTCTACAATATTCTGTTGCACGGCATGGCCGGCGAATGAATAAACCGGCTACAACCGCGCAATACCGGGAGGTACAACGGATGCGCAATTTTCCTGCCCTGAAAGTTCTCCTGCTTGCCTGCGCGCTGTCGACTGCCGCCTGTGCACCGGAACAGGCACAGACTCTCGTTACGATTGCAGATGCGCGCATCGACAAGGCCCGTTTCATCGACAACGGTGAGTCCGGCGACTCGCCCGGCGACATCCTGGTATTCGACCAGCCGCTGCTGGACAGGCAGCAGCACAAGATCGGTAATAACAGCGGCAGCTGCATACGCACGCGGACCGGGCACAGCTTTCAGTGCCAGTGGACGCTCAGCCTGGCAGACGGGACCATCCAGGTCGCCGGTCATGAGTTCGACCAGGGCACTTCGCAGCTCAGTATCATCGGCGGCACGGGCGTCTATGCCGGCATCACCGGTGAGATGTCGTCCGTCAATAATAACGATGGCACCTTTACCCAGACCCTGCGTTACCGGATCCGCTAGCTTGCCCGCCTCCCGCCACCCGCGCTGGATCGCGCACATGGACCTGGATGCGTTCTTCGCCAGCTGCGAACAGCGGGAGCGGCCCGAGTACCGGGGGCGTCCCGTGGTGGTCGGTGCCCGGCCCGGCCAGCGCGGTGTGGTGGCCGCCGCCTCCTACGAGGCCCGGCGCTATGGTATTCACTCGGCCATGCCGATTTCCGAGGCGTACCGGCGCTGCCCGGATGCCGTCTACCTGCGCCCCGACCTCGAAAAATACCGTCGCGCTTCCCGGCAGGTGTTCCAGTTGCTGGAAAGCATCACGCCGGTCGTGGAAGCCGCCTCGATTGATGAGGCCTACCTGGATGTGAGCGGGCTCGAAAAGCTGCTGGGCACACCCGAGACCATCGGCCGTGAGATCAAACACCGTATCCTGGCGGAGACGGGGCTGACTGCCTCGGTGGGCATCGGACCGAACCGGCTGATCGCGAAACTCGGCTCGGAGCACCACAAGCCGGATGGCCTGACCGTGATCCCGCCCGACCGGGTGCTCGATTTCCTGGCCCCGATGCCGGTCGCCAACCTGCGCGGGCTGGGGCCACAGGCACAGAAAATCTTCAGCCGCCTGGGCATCAGGACCGTGGCACAACTGCGCAGCATCCCGTTGCCGCACCTGGAACAGCACCTGGGAAAAAAGGCGGCGGCCAGTTTCCACCGCCAGGCGCAGGGTATCGCCTCGGACCAGGTGGTCCCGGGACGCACCCGCAAGAGCATCTCGAAAGAGACCACCTTCGAGACCGATGTGCGGGACCATGCCGTACTGCACGACGTGCTGCTCAGGCTGGCAGCCGATGTAGCGGGAACGGCACGCCGGGAGCGCCTGTCCGGCTCGGTGGTAACCCTGAAGATCCGCTTCGCAGGGTTCGAGACCTATACCCGGCAACAGAAACGGCCGCTGCCGACCCAGGACGAACGCGAGATCCTGAAAACCGCCTGGCGCCTTTTCCTGGACAGTCAGCTGCCGGACAAGCCGGTACGGCTCATCGGGGTGGGCATCAGCCACTGGGCGACGCACCAGCCGGCCCAGGCCGACCTGTTCGACCCGCCGGAACAGCGCGCGGAAAATCAGCGACTGCTGAAGACGATCGATGCCGTTACCGAGAAATTCGGTAAAAATATGCTGCAGGTGGGCGCCTCCCGCAAACCCGGCGTATGATATATTTAATGACAACGCACGGCAGTACGGGCAACAACGATGGGGACAGTTGAAATGATGCATTACACCAGCGAAAAAATAGCCGAACTCGAAATCCTGATTCACTACAGTCTCGATACCACCAACCAGGGCATCAAGGTCCATTCGACCGCAGACCCCGAAAAAATCGAAGCCGTACAGCGCCTGTTCGACAAAGGCCTCGTCACCCAGAAAGACGGCGGCTACCTGACAGATTCCGGCTTTGAAGCTGCGGCACACGCCCAGGCACTGCTGTTCATGCTGACACCGCAGAAACATAGCATTGCCAGCTGATTTTCAGGTATAATTCGCCTCCAAGTTTCGGTGCACTTCGGTCTGCACCCGTTTTCGTGGTAATCCTTCCCGGTTCACCTCAAAAATACGTTGTTTCGCCTGGACCGTCCCAAACCTTGTGTGTTGGGCAGGCTGATCCCTATTCACCTGGAACAAGACATTGTTAACCACTGCAAATATCACCATGCAATTCGGCGCGAAGCCGCTGTTCGAAAACGTCTCCGTCAAGTTCGGTGACGGCAATCGCTATGGCCTGATCGGGGCCAACGGCTGCGGCAAATCGACCTTCATGAAAATCCTGGGCAACGACCTGGAGGCCACCGCCGGCAATGTCTCGAAAGACCCACACGAACGCATCGGCAAACTGAAGCAGGACCAGTTCGCCTACGAAGAGTTCAGCGTGATCGACACCGTGGTCATGGGGCATGAAGAACTGTGGGCGGTCAAATCAGAGCGTGATGCCATCTACGCCAACCCGGACATGACTGAAGCCGACGGCATCCGTGCCGCCGAACTTGAAGCTGAATTTGCCGAGATGGACGGCTACACGGCCGAGGCGCGTGCCGGCGAGTTACTGCTCGGCGTGGGCATTCCCACCGAACAGCATTTCGGCCCCATGAGCGAAGTGGCGCCCGGCTGGAAACTCCGTGTGCTGCTTGCGCAGGTGCTGTTCTCCGAGCCGGACATCATGCTGCTGGACGAGCCCACCAATAACCTCGACATCAATGCCATCCGCTGGCTGGAAGGTGTGCTGAACGAACGCAACTGCACCATGATCATCATTTCCCATGATCGCCATTTCCTCAACAGCGTCTGCACTCACATGGCTGACCTGGATTACGGTGAAATACGCGTCTACCCCGGTTCCTATGATGAATACATGACCGCCGCCACCCAGGCCAACGAGCGTCTGCTGGCCAACAATGCCAAGAAGATGGCCCAGGTTGCCGAGCTCAAGGCTTTCGTCAGCCGCTTCTCTGCCAACGCTTCAAAATCGAAGCAGGCAACGTCGCGCGCCCGGCAGATCGGCAAAATAAAGCTGGAGGAAGTAAAACCCTCCAGTCGCCAGAACCCGTACATCCGTTTCGAGCAGGACAAGAAACTGCACCGCCTGGCACTCGAACTGGAGGGCCTGGGCAAGCGCTACGATGAAGACCTGTTCACCGACCTCAGCCTGATGGTGGAAGTCGGCGAGCGTATTGCCGTGATCGGCCCGAACGGTATCGGCAAGACCACCCTGCTGAAATGCCTTGCCGGCGAGCTTGAGCCGACGGCCGGCACCGTGAAGTGGTCTGAAAATGCCGAGCTTGGCTACTATGCGCAGGATCACGCCGCCGACTTTGAAGAAGACAAACCCCTGTTCGACTGGATGGACCAGTGGGGCAAAAAGAGTGATGACGAGCAGGTGATCCGTGGCACCCTGGGACGCCTGCTGTTTTCCCAGGACGACATCAAAAAACCTGTCAGCGTGATTTCAGGCGGCGAACAGGGCCGCATGCTGATCGGCAAACTGATGCTGCAGCGTCCCAATATCCTGTTGATGGACGAACCCACCAACCACATGGACATGGAATCTATTGAATCGCTGAACCTGGCGCTGGAAAATTATCCCGGCACGCTGATTTTTGTCAGCCACGACCGTGAGTTCGTGTCCTCGCTGGCAACGCGTATCATCGAACTGACACCGTCAGGTATCGTCGATTTTCACGGCACGTATGAGGATTACCTGCGCAGCCAGGATGTGGAACAGCGCAAAGTCAGGGCCTGACACCAGGCACCCTGCCGGTCGTTATGTTTTCTCAAGGATTCTGAATACAACATCGACAGTTAAATCCAGTTCCTGCAATTGAGCGGCTGCCGCCCTGCCCGCCTGCGTCGCCCGGTATAAATGCGGCGTCATGACGAGCAGGTTATTGATTTGTTCCCTGTCGATCACCCCGGTACTGAATTGAAGTTGCTGTGTGTCCAGCAGCGAAAACCCCATGGCTTCGGCACTGGCAATATCCGGCGGCCCTGATTTCCTGACCTCGTTGTAGATAACGGCCCGCAACTCCTTTAAATGATCAGGCCCGGGCTCGACGAGGATCACCTTGCCCCCTGTTTTCAGTATTTTATTGAACCCGTCAAAACTCTGGAATCCGAACACACATAAAATAATAGCAACGCTGCCTGGTGTAACCGGTGGCTGCCTGTTAGTACCGACAAGCCAGGTGATCTGTTTGTTTCTTCTGGCCGCCTCGGTTATTGCCGGTTTTGATATATCCAGGCCAATGAATGAGATGTCATTACCGCGACGGCTGTCCCCGAGATACCGGAAAACCGTGTCAAGGTAGTAACCCTCACCGCAGCCTGCATCCAGGAGGCAGCTTTCTTCATCCCCCGTGATCTGCGCAGAAATAATTTCGGCCAGTTTATTGGCTACCGGCGCATAGTATCCTGAACCCAGGAACCGGGTTCTTGCCGAAACCATCTCTTTGCAGTCGCCGGGGTGTTTCGACCGCTTGTGCTGCACGGGCAATAAATTCACATACCCCTGGCGAGCGACATCAAAAACATGTCCATGCTCGCAGACCAGTTGTTTTTCACGGGAGTCCAGCGGATCGCCATCGATGGGGCAGGCCAGGTTACGCGCCTTGATAATATTCATTGTCTGTCAGGGAAAATCCACGGGCAGGTAGAAGAACACAAAACGGCCATGTTCTATATCCACCTTCAGTGTTGCCCCATGATTAATACCGTAATCCACGTACCCGGGTACCGCACTGTCCTGGTGGCATTCACTGGCGTGCTGAGGCGATTCAAAATCCCGGTCACGGTCATACCAGGCTATCAGCATATGCTGACCGATCCGCTTTTCCGCCTCGGTGTTAGCGATGTGCATGGCCGCCCGGTAATCCGGCACACTGTCATCCGGTGCGAGTTCCACAACCGTCAGGCCCGACAGGTCAGGCCCGGACGGGATTGGACAGGAAATCCGGGTATCTTGTTCGTTCATCAATATCCAGCCAGCCGCTGATTTGTTGTCCGCCAGTCCTGCACTATGCACCCTCCCCCGTGGCACTGGCAAACGGCCAGCCGCACGGGAATGCATATTTATACCCAAATTATTAATTTATTATCAACAAGTTGCAAACTTTTTCAAAAACTCTTATGAGAATCCGATACAACAGGTATGGGTCACCCAAAGAGAAATCATAAAACCCCATCAACACCCTGCCACAGCCCCTACCCGGGCTTCCGGCAAATAGACGGCAGCCACCCGTTGCGGCAGGCGGTGCCTGACGGCTTCGTCGACTATGCGGTGCGGAGAAAAGCCGGCGGCGAGGTATTCTTTTTCAACTTCGCGCTGGCCAGGGAAATGGGCCTGATACCCGGGGATCACCCGGACGCACTCAACAGCAAACTTTGCCAGGCCATACTGGATACTTTCAGCCTGCAAATCATTAACGAATATGACATCGAGCATAAAACCCGGATCCCGAAAAAAGACATCCTTGCCAACCGGTACATGGCAACCCGTTACCTGCAGCTGCAACATGCGGACAAAAAGGGCCTGCATTCAGGTGACGGCCGTTCGATATGGAACGGCTGCTTCACGGCACTTCGCAACGGGAAAAAGACCTGCTGGGATCTGTCGAGCTGCGGCACCGGGGCCACGCGGCTGAGCCCGGCCACTTCGTACGAAGGCCGTTTCATCAAAACAGGTGACCCGGCTGTTTCCTATGGTTGCGGGCGCGCGGATATCGAAGAAGGCGTGGGCGCCGCCATCAACAGCGAGATCTTTCATCACAACGGTATCCCGACCGAGCGCATACTCGCGATTATCGCTTTCAGTGACAACACGTCGATCAATGTCCGCGCTTCCCGCAATCTGTTGCGCCCCGCCCATTTCTTCCATCACGTCAAACAGAACAACTATCAAAGCCTGAAAGGGGCTGTTGATTATTACATCGAGCGGCAGACAAACAATGGCGACTGGCCGCGGATGCCGGACAACCCGCAGCGCTACCGGACCTTTCTCGAACGCATTGCTACCCGTTTCGGCAGGACCGCGGCTGTATTCGAAATGGAGTATATCTTCTGCTGGATGGACTGGGACGGCGACAACATACTGACCGATGGCGGCATTATCGATTTTGGCTCTGTCAGGCAGTTCGGGCTGTTCCACTCGGAATACCGCTACGAGGATGTCGACCGCTACTCAACCACAATTGCCGAACAGAAAAACAAGGCCAGGTATATCGTCCAGACCTTCGCGCAGATCGCGGACTACCTGGCGACAGGCCACAGGCAACCGATCCGCAACTTCAGGCAGCACCCGTCCCTGGCAATCTTCTCGCAGACCTACGAACGTACCCGGGATGAACTGGGCCTGTACAAGGCGGGGTTCGATCAAAAGCAGATCCGCTCCCTGGTGAATGCGCCACGCAACCGCCCCCTCATACGCTGTTTCAGAAACCTGTGCCGCTATTTTGAGAATGCCAAATCCGCAAAAGGCCGGCACAGCGTGGGCGACGGCATCACCCGCGACGCGATATTCTGCCTGCGCGATATCCTGCGGGAGCTCCCCCTCCTGTATTTGGCCGGTAATACCGCATCCATTTCCCCGGAAGCGTTTATCGACATCCTGAAATCCAACTATGCCGGCAAAAAAGACCTGGCACTGACGCCCGGCCGCCGGACAAAGATCCGGCAGTTTCAAACCGTTTACAAAAAACTGGTAAGCCGGGTGGCCTGTATCACGGGCCGGAGCGAGCAGCAATTGCTGCAAAAAATAGCCACCCGTTCGGGTCTGATAAACCGTTACGACCGCGCTACCGGCGACGCTCTTATTTATGTCACCGACAACCTGATAAAAAACAAAAGAAAATTCACGGCGACGGCACTAAACCGCATTATCCACGCGTTCGTGGAACAACAGATCCTGCGGCCTGAGTATTTTGAACAGGGCGCGCCCTGCAGCGGAAAAATGCATGACGGGAAAGCAAAACAGCTGATGAAAACGCTGCACGATGTGGTTGAGGCCTGCCGGGAAGGGATCTGATTAAAAACGACGGCCCGGTTGGGGGCCGTCTAAGGCTTGGAGGAGCGACGATCCGTCGGAGACCGTCACACCTATAATGACGACTGCCCCACGCGATTTATTCCCTCAGGGGGCCAGCCGCAGCAAGGCCTTGTTCTGGTCGATAAAAAACTGGAAATGGCTCAGGAAATTCATCCCCAGCAGGCCGTCGATACCGGACCCGCCCAGCTCCAGCACGCCGATTTCGAGCTGGTTGACCTGCCAGTCACCGACCGAAAGCGCATCGAGACGATAAACGGGGGCCCGCACCGGGCCGTTTGCGGTATTGAAAATACGGCTCCTGCCGGTGTTCTGGTAGCGGATGCCACGCTGCTCGAGCGCAGCGGGCGTGAGGATGGTCAGGGACGCGCCGGTATCGATGAGCAGCCGCAGGCTGTGTGCCTCGGCCGGTCGCGCATCGACAATAAAATGATTCCCGCTGCGTTGTAGCGGTATACCGGTCACCTCCGTCACGGCCAGCGGTGATGCTGTGTCCTGCCTCTCCGGCAATGCAGGGCTCAGTTCCGCGAGCATGGCCTGTGCCTGTGCACCCACATCCGGGTCCTGCGCCACCAGCAGCAATGAACGGCGAGCCGCCTCCCTGTCATCGAGTGCCAGCTGTGCGGTGGCGAGCCCCATGAACCAGGCAGCATGGCCGGGCTCCATCCGGGTGAGGTGCTGGTACAACGCCAGCAACGCATTTTGATCGTTGCTGTGCGCCAGTGACCGGGCCAGCTCCGCCACAATGGACCGAATGCGCCCGGTTATGCGCTGCAGCGTGGCCGGACGATAGGCGTACCCGCCGGCTTCGTAGAGCTGGTCAATCGCCGCATAAAGGTCTTCCTGGCCACGATACGCTGACGCCAGCAGGATGCGCGCCTCGACATCCCGGTAGGCGGCGACCAGGAAAAGCTGCAACAGTTGTTCTGCCGGACTGAAGTCACGCGCCGCAATGAGCCGGCGTGCATGCGCCAGGATTTTTGCCCTGGCCTCTGCCACCGCCACCTCGCCGGCCTGAAGCTGCAAGGTTTCATAACGCTCCAGCGCGGCTTCAAACTCGTGGCGCTGCAACAGGCCTGCAAGATCATCCACACGCCCGGGGGCTGCCGGCGCTTCAGGCTCGGCGTTGTTTGGCAGCACGGGAACAACAGGCCGTGACGACACAACCGGACCGGCAGCCTGGTGCGTATACCAGCCAAGCCCCCAGCCCGCCGTAAAAATCAGCAACCCGACAGTAATTTTACGCATGCCCGGTGCTCCTGAAAGCCCTGGTAAAAGTGTAACCGGGAACAGCCGGCTCGGCGCGCAAGCTCACAGGTCTTCCGGTGCAGCCATGATCGCAGCGCAGATCGCCGCCTCCGGCGCGGTCGGATCGAGGCGCAGCCGGGTGGTGCTCACAGGCTGCAGGCCGAGTGCCGTATACAGGTCGTCCAGCTCGGGAAACTCGTCAGAGTCGATATATTTTCGGTAGAGCGTCATAAATACCGTCGTCTCCGTGAGTCGGTCCAGCTGCTGCATCAACTCACTTGCGCTCCAGCTGCGATCGGCTGACAGGCAGCACGCGCCAAATGCTGCAAGTGCGGTATCCAGGGATTGCACACCGGCCGTGCGCCGGCGCAACTCCACGTCGGCAAGCAACGCAATCGCGGCTCCGCTCCAGTAGACCCGCATGTATGAATGGTCTCGCATCATGGTCTCGCTGACCTCGGCGAGGCTGCGCCCGCGCGGGGTGCCGCGCATGCCGCGCTCAAACCCGCCATGTAATGCATCCCAGCTCCATTGTGCGCTGCGCAGACCGGCACGCGCGCGCAGCACGTTCTGATAGTAGCTCGCAATACCCTCGGACAACCAGCGGTCAGAGGCATCGATAACCGGGTGCAGCAGGTGACTGAGTTCGTGCACCAGCACCCAGTCGGCCATGAACTCGCTGGCCGGGCGACGCTGATCGATATACAGGTGGACCGCATTCCCGCCGCCACGCTGCACCTCGCCCCAGGGTACCGGCTCGCGGCCGTGCCCGATCGGGACAACCAGCAACTGCACGTCGGCTACCGGCAGTCGGCCATAGGCGCTGACCAGTGCGCGGGCGCCGCTGCCAACCCAGCGGCGCAGGGCCGCGGCATCGGCCGCGGGTTCACCCGGCAGCAAGGCATAGCGGAGTCGCCCGCCCGGCAACTCGATCGACTCAACGCTGAAACGGCCGATGGCTGTACGCGCCTCCCACCCCGGCATGCGCTCGCGCACGACATAGGTCACCGTATCACCGTTACGGCCGACACGCTGCCAGGGTGCCGAAACATCGTAGCCCGGCGGCAACTCGAAATCGATTCGCCAGCGTTCGTCTTCCCCCACCCCGCCGGGATACCAGAGCCACAGCGCAGGATCGATAACAATGACATCCCGGGCGCGCCAGCTGTCCGAACGCCAGTGCCGGCCGATCCCGTTCAGATCCACGCGGTATTGCACACAAGCCGGGGCATCGGTACGCGGCAGCATGAGGAGAGTGCCCTGCCGTTGCAGCGCGATGACACCGGCGCTGGTGTGCAGTGTGGCTGCGCGCAGCAGGTCCGGGGCATGTGCATCACGGGCCGTTAACCGGCGTGGCACGGTGGCTTCAAAACAGGCCCGGACGTCGAGATGTTCGAGGCGCGCATCGGCCGTCACCGTGTAATGCGGCGCTCCGGCCACGGTGGCCGACGGCGCCAGCAGCCAGAACACGATCCACAGCGCCGCCACCTGCCTGAATGGCTGGTCGAACATGTCTACACCCCCGGTTGGACGATGGTTTGGAACGCGACGCGGTACCCGAAGTTCCCGGAAAAGGGCAAGTAACAAATGATACTATGCCGGCAGTGCCGTGAAAAAAACCATGACCCACTACCTGATTATCTTCGTGCTCAGCCTGTTGCTGCTGAACATCTGGATGTATTTCCAGCAGCCCTACATGACGTTCTACCCCGTACGCAAGCTGGACCAGACACCGGCAGACTGGGGGCTCGACTATGAAGATGTCGCGCTCGACACGGCGGATAATGTGCAACTGCATGGCTGGTACATACCGGCCAGGCAGTCGGAGCACGTGCTGCTCTTTTTCCACGGCAATGCCGGCAACATCTCGCATCGTCGCGAGTCCATCGAGATCTTTCACCGTCTCGGCCTGAGCGTTTTTATTATCGATTACCGGGGTTATGGAAAAAGCGCCGGCAAGCCGGATGAAGCGGGCCTTTACCGGGATGCAGCAGCGGCCTGGCGTTATCTCACCGATGAAAAAAGCTTTGCCGATCACCGGATCCTGATATTCGGGCGTTCCCTGGGCGGTGCCGTTGCCACCAGGCTGGCCGCCGGGGTTCAGGCGCGCGGCCTGATCCTGGAATCCACGTTAAGCTCGGCACAGGACTTTGCCAGGCAGGTATTGCCGCTCCTGTCACGCCTGGTGTTCACACGTTACAACTTCAATACCGCGGAGTATATCCGGCACGTGAATTACCCCGTGCTGGTATTGCACAGCCCGGAAGATGAAATCATGCCCTTTGCGCTTGGCGAGAAAGTGTTCCGCTCGGCACATGAACCGAAGCGGTTTGTAACAATGCAGGGCGGCCACAACACCGGCTTTCTGCAAAGCCAGCCGGGCTATGCGCAGGAAATCGCCGACTGGTTGAAGTCGATAAAACAGCCGTGAACGGAGCTAAAGCCGTTTACCGGCAAGCGTAGGCGTTTTGTCGGTGCGGGTTTCCAGTTTCAGGTAACTGACCAGGCGGACACTGCCCGCCTTGTGCAGAGCCGTATGTATTTGCTCGACAGCTGCAAGAATATCCGCCAGTTCTCCCTCGATATTGGTACCCGAGGCATGTGTTTCAAGAATGAAGTCATAACCCTGGAGCATGTCCACCACGCGCAGGATTTCCTGCCTGACAGAGACTCCGTCCCCGATCGGGACGACCTGTAGTTCCGCTGTTGCTTTCATTATAAATACCTTTTCCCGGCCTGTGGCCACTACCACATCAGGTCATCGGGAACCTTGTAATCCGCATAAGGATCATCGTCCCCACTATCTTCCCGGGGCGCTGCATTGCTGACAATGCAGGATGCATCGCGCAGTTTTATTTTCTCCGCCACCACGGAGGGAATCACTTCGTACCCGTCATCGAAGCGCACAATGGCCAACAGGCCGCGCCCCAGCCTGTCATGGATTTCGTTCGAGACAAAGAGCTTCTTTATCGCCGTACCGTCCTGGAAGTTATAGCCGATTTCGCCGTCATCCCGCGGCAGGCGGTTCAGTTCAACCAGCTGGCGAACTTGTGCCTGGATTGCCTTGCGCTCGAGCGCCTCTTTTTGCCGGCGATTGAGTTCACGATCACGCTCCGCCTTCTCTGCCGCCAGCCGCCGGGCGGATTCCGTCGCCTCGTTGACAATATTACCCGGCTTCTTTTTCTCTGTTTTCTGCTGCCGGTATTTGGACTTCTTCGCCTTGTTGAGCTTGTCCTTGCTCACCAGGCCGGCTTTAAGCAGCTGATCACCAAATGAATTTGCCATCGGACTTACCTTCACACTCCAGTTGTTCCATAAACCATCGGCGCATTCTAACCCGGGAGCCGCTTCTCCAGTATTTCCCGGTCAGGACAGCGCCTGGCGCAGTTCGCGCAGTTTCGACTTGACCCTGGCGGCATTACGCGGCCCGATGCGGATCAGAACCTTCTGCCCGGCGGACAGGGCCTCAAGTTCCGGGTCGGCGTACTTGTACAGTACGTGCGGTTGCACCAGTGCAATCCGCCCGTCAATGTCAGGCGTCGCCAGCAGCTGGTCGATGACATCGATCAGCCGGTCGTTGAAATACGCGGAGGGGTAACCCAGATCTTCATAGGCTTCCTGTATCAAGGGGTAATAATGCAGGTAAAGCGCAACCAGCCGGTTACTGTCCATGCTTTCCAGCAGGTCAACGAATGTGTCATAACGCGCGAAGTTCGCCTCGCGCAGGTAAAGGCCCTGGCTGTCTTTCCCGACCTGCAGACGCCCGCGCACCATCCGGTTCGAGCGGTAGCGACTGTGCAACAGGTGCTTGCGCGGCAGGTTATCCACCGTCACAACGAAACGCCGGATAATGCGGTTCAGGTTGAACAGCGACTCCAGCGTCTGCCTGGCTGCCAGCATGTAAAGATCCTGCTTTAGCCGGTCATCGCTGTCGTCCAGCGGCGGCAAGGGGTTTTCCGGTACGGTTGCCGCAGCCTCCGCGGCAGGTTCTTCCTGCTGTGGCTCAGGCCCGGTTGTTGCGGGCTCTGCAACAGGCGGTTCGATTTGCGGTGGATGTTCCGGGACCGGGTGGCGAATCGCCGGCGGCTGTACCGCTACCGGTGGCTGCCGGGGCGGCAGTTCCAGCACCTCTTGCTCCGGTTCCTGCGGCTGAAAATACTTCACCACCAGCACGACCCCGAGGCCCAGGACTATTGCTACAACAAAATCTGATTTTTTCATGGGCAAACGACGCTACGTGGCTGCAGTTAGCGCTGCGGGTATTGCTTTGGCAGCGTCGATGATTCGCCTTCCTGGGCTTTCTTCTGCAGGGCCTGGCCGCTCTTTTCCAGCACTTCCCCACTCTTTTCGATCAGGGTGTCGCCCGTCGCCTTGATTTTTTCCTGGAGGGTGGCCTCTTCAAACGGGTTGCTGAGCAGCGGCCGGTCCTTCCCCATGTTAAAGCCGAACCAGAGGCCCAGCGGTATACCGACGACCAGACCGAAAATAATGCCTTTGATGCGTCTCATGCTCGATGCTCCTCCTGAAAGAACGCTACGGCCAGATGCCGCGCAACAGGGTTGCTTCCGTCACACGTTCGATGGCGATAGCCAGTGCAATGGTGCGGAAATCCGGTGTTTGCGTATCGCCGTCCGACTGCTCGCTGACCGCATACGATTGCCAGCGTTCGAACACGGTATCGACCGCCGCGTACATTCTGGCCCTGAGTTTTTTGTCGACCTGTTCAGCATCCCACTGCTCGTTTTCCTGGTTTTGCACCCATTCGTAGTAACTCACGGTAACGCCACCGGCATTGGCGAGAATGTCCGGCAGGACATAAACACCCTTTTTCTTCAGTATTTCGTCCGCCGCCGGCGTGGTCGGGTTATTGGCGCCTTCGACGACCAGGCGGGCCTTGATGTTACCGGCATTACCGGCATGGATCTGGTTGCCCAGCGCCGCGGGAATCAGGATGTCGCAATCGAGTTCCAGTAACTCCGCGTTGGTGATGGTCATGGTATCCGGCATGCCGACCACGGTGCCGTGTTCCGACTTGAAGGCCCTGACATCCTTCGGGTCAAGCCCGGCTTCACGGTAGACGCCACCCTGGCTGTCACTGATGGCGACAATCCTGGCGCCCTCGCGAAAACAGGCCTGCGCGGCCATCGAGCCGACATCGCCAAACCCCTGTATCGCCACGCGCGCACCGGCAAAGTCCTGCTGCCCGGGGATCAGCGCCTTGGACAGGAAACGCCTGGCGGCATACATGCAACCGTAGCCGGTGGCTTCATGACGGCCCGGGGAGCCACCCATACCGAGCGGTTTTCCCGTTACTACCGGGCGGTTGTTATTATTGGGTTTAAGCACATCGTAGGTATCGTAGATCCAGGCCATGGTCTGTTCGTTGGTGTACAGGTCCGGTGCCGGGATATCGGTGTAGGGGCCGATTACGTCAGACATCTCGGAGGTGAAACGCCGGGTAATGCGCCTGAGCTCACGTTCACTGAGGTTTTTTGTATTGCAGGCCACGCCGCCCTTGGCGCCGCCGAAGGGAATATTCACCAGGGCGCATTTCCAGGTCATCAGCTTGGCCAGCGATATCACCTCTTCCATGGTGACGTCGGGGTGGTAGCGAATGCCGCCCTTGCCGGGGCCGAAGACGCGGTTATGCACCACGCGATACGCCTGGAAGGTTTCCACCGAATCGTCATCCAGCTCGATGGGGAAATTGATAATGGTGATCCGCTTCGGCTGCTTGAGAAAATCGACCAGGCCTTTTTTCAGGTGCCGGATGAGGCGCGCGGCCTTGTCGAACTGCTGCTCGCTGATAAAAACCGGGTCAAGGTTTTCCTCGCCTGCCGGGTTGTCGGCGTGCTTGTCTGACATCAGCTGGCAATCCTCTCCTGTTCGTCCCGGGCCCGATTATAATGCGCTGCGGCGCTCGCTGCAGCCAGCCGCAAAACCGGACCTGCGTAACGCCATTAT
Source organism: Gammaproteobacteria bacterium (assembly GCA_011374975.1). Classification (GTDB taxonomy): domain Bacteria; phylum Pseudomonadota; class Gammaproteobacteria; order DSM-19610; family DSM-19610; genus Thiogranum. The sequence goes on from DRNU01000141.1 coordinate 19,191, forward strand.
GCGGGCCCGGCTGGTATACTGACACCCTGTTTTCAGTCATATGGCGTGATAAACGATGACAACCCTGATGAAGACGGCTGTACTGAGCCTGTTCCTGCTTACCGGCTGCAATACCCTGTCAGTCCATACCGACTATGACACGAAATACGATTTTCAGTCTCTGAAAACCTATGCATGGATCGAGGGAAAGGCGCCCAGCAATGATATCCGCATCAATAACAGCCTGATCATCAACCGGGTGGTGGATGCCGTAAACCACAATTTGCAGGCCAAAGGCTATCAGCTGGTCGACAAGGACAAGGCCGACTTCTACGTGAACTGGCTGGGCGGCATTGAAAACAAGATCCGCCTGGAGACCATTGATGGCTACTACGGGTACCTGGGCTACGGTTATGGCACCTGGGGCTACCGGGGCTACTGGCCCGGCTATACCCGCACCTACTATTTTGAATACCAGGAAGGCACGCTGATTATCGATATCGCCGACAGCAGGAACAAACAGCTGATTTGGCGCGGCACCGGCCAGGACTACCTGGAAAGGAAAGAGACGCCCGAGGAAATCACGCAGGGCATCAACCGGACCGTCACGGAGATCCTGGCCGGGTTCCCGCCTTCGAGCCAGCCGCGCTAGGGCGCCATGCGCTCGATGCCCCACTGTGCGTCTTCATCCCGGCGGTAGATAAAACGGTCGTGCAGCCGGCTGTCCCTGGCCTGCCAGAACTCGACCGTCTCCGGTGCGACCCGGTACCCGCCCCAGAAAGACGGCAGCGGCACCTCCCCGTCCTGGAAGCGGTGTTTCATCTCGTCGAACATGGCATCCAGCATGGCGCGCGATTTGACCACCTGGCTTTGATGCGAGGCCCAGGCGCCAATCTGGCTGCCACGCGGCCGGGTGGCAAAATAGCGCATCGACTCGAGCGTGGATATCTTTGCTGCCGTGCCGGTCACTTTCACCTGCCGTCCCAGTTCCTGCCAGGGGAATAACAGGCTCACCCTGTTGTTGGCCTCGATCTGTTTTGCCTTGCGGCTGGAATAATTGGTGAAAAAAACAAACCCTCTTTCATCAAACAGCTTTAACAGCACGATGCGCTGCCAGGGCTGGCCCTGCGCATCCACCGTTGCCAGTGACATGGCGCCCGGCTCGGCACAGCCGGTCTCGATCGTCTGGGCATACCATTGTTCGAATTGTTTAACCGGGTCTGCACACAGATCGGCGCTGACCAGGCCTTTCGCCATTAACTCACGACGTAATGTCTCGCTGTTCATGTATAACGCACTTGCCTCGAATTTAATTGTGTTATTTCAGGATACGCGAAAACCGGGGGAGCGCCCACAGGTGCACCGCGTGCAGGCATTGAATGCAGGCTTCGCGTATGATTCATGGCTACAGTCAGGTACCAGGTAGTAAGGATGAAAACGCGCAATAAAGTCGCCCCGCCCGTCACACCCAGGATCGTACGCACACAGCCCGGACAGCAACTGTTCCGCTATATCCTGCTATTTTGTGCATTTTTGCTCGCCGTGTGGTTCAGCTATGACTATGGCCGGACACAGGCCCCGGCCGGCGGTACCGCACAGGTCGTCCAGTCGACCGATGAAGCGGAACAGCGCATCACCGCACTGGAACAGGAACGCGACGCCCTGAAACAGCAGGTCACGGAACTGCAACAGCGTGTGGCGCAGGCCGACCGGAAGCTCAAGGCCGCCCGGACACAGGCCCGGCCACGCACCCCGCCACAGGCACAGCCTGCCGCGCGCGACATCCCGGCCGCTGTCACCACGGAATCCGTGGCCAGTGCCCCGCAACCGGAGCCCGTGGACAATACGCTGCAGCTGGACAATATCCGTATTGAAGAAACCGACTCGGTGAACCTGTTCAGGATCCGTTTTTCCGTGCTGCACGGCGATGGCGACAGCGGCCCGGTGGCGGGGACGATCTGGATCGCGGTCAACGGCCTTGTCGACGGGCTGCCGAGAAGCCTGTCTTTCAAAACGCTGTCAGCGGACGGGCGCTCGCACGTGAAGATGCGCTTCGACCAGCAACAGGATGTCAGCGAGGACATCGTGCTGCCGGATAATTTCCGGCCCAGGAATATTCTGATCGAAGCCAAACCCTACGGTGACAAATACACCGGCACTGCCGAGAAAATCACCTGGACCACAGACAATTAGGCAACAACGGGCCTTTTCCCGCACTTGACCGTTCTCCATTCGTTCTCTATCCTGAATAACAGGAGAACAGATGGAGAACGATCATGCCAACCCGCGCCCAGCACAAAACGCTTAATTTCATTCGCCATTTTATCGCCCGGCATGACTGTGCCCCCACCCTGTCGGAAATCGCGGCCGGGCTCGGGCTGCGCTCCAAAGGCTCGCTGCACAAGCATGTGCAGGCGCTGGCCGAGGCCGGCTATCTCAAGATTCGCAGCGGCCAGCAGCGCGGCATCGAATTAACCCGGTTTGCCGAGCAGCAGTTACACAGCCTGCCGCTGCTGGGGCGTATTGCCGCCGGCCAGCCCATCGAGGCCATCCCCGGCGAGGACACCCTCAACCTGACCGAGTTTTTACTGGGGCCGGACCGCTTTGCGCTGCGCGTGACGGGCGATTCCATGATCGACGCCGGTATTCTCGACGGCGACACGGTGATCGTCGAACGGCGCGACACGGCCGATGACGGCGCTATCGTGGTGGCGCTGGTCGACAACGGCGAAGCCACACTCAAGCGCCTGCGCAAGCGTGGCGACCGTATCGAGCTGATCCCGGCCAATACCGCCTACCCGCCCCTCATCTACCCGGCCAACCGGGTACAGATACAGGGAGTGCTGGTTGGTCAGCTGCGCACCTACCCCTGAACATGGGTACGCCATCCTTCTGGCCGCGGGCGATCATCCTCATGGACATGGATGCGTTCTTCGCCTCGGTGGAGCAGCTCGACCGGCCCGAGTGGCGCAACCGGCCCGTGGCCGTCACCAACGGCCTCACCGGCACCTGCATCATCACCTCGTCCTACGAGGCGCGCGCCCGTGGCATCAAAACCGGCATGCGGCTCAGAGAAGGACGCAAGCTGTGCCCTGACCTGATCCAGTGCCCGGCCCGCCCGGCGCGCTATGCGGAGCTCTCCACCCGTATCATGGCCGCGCTGCGGGACATCACGCCCGACATCGAGATATTTTCCGTCGACGAGGCGTTTCTCGACGTCACCCGCTGCCAGCGTCTGCTTGGTTCACCGGAGCACATCGGCCGGCTGACCCGGCACAAGGTGTTCGAAAGCGTCGGCCTGCGTTGTTCGGTGGGCGTCAGCGGCGACAAGACCACCGCCAAGTACGCCGCCAAGCTGAACAAGCCCGACGGTTTTACCGTGATCCCGCCCTGGGAGGCCAGGCAACGCCTGCATGACGTGCCGGTCACCGACCTGTGCGGCATCAACCGGGGTATTGGCGCTTTTCTGGCTGCGCGCGGCGTGCAGCTGTGCGGTGACATGGCGCAACTGCCGATCGGCGTGCTGGCAAAGCGCTTCGGCAACCCGGGGCGCAGGATCTGGTACATGTGCCAGGGCGCCGATCCCGAGCCGCTGAAGCAGCATGTCCCGGCCCCGCGCAGCATGGGCCACGGCAAGGTGATGCCGCCCGCCACGCGCGACAGCGAGGTCATCCGCACCTACCTGTTGCACATGAGCGAGAAGCTCGCGGCACGCCTGCGCCGTCATGCACTGACGGCACAACAGTTCGCGATCGGCCTGCGCGCCCGTGACGGCTGGCTGGGCGCAAAGGCCCGCAGTGACCTGCCCACCAACGACGGGCGCATCATCATGGCCCTGTGCCGGACGGTACTGGACACACACTGGCAGGGCCAGGGCGTGCACCAGGTGCAGGTCACTGCCCTGGACCCGCTGCCCGCCCACACCCAGCTCGAACTGTTCGGGGACAACAGCGGCCACCAGGACGCCGCCAATGCCGCCATGGATGCCGTCAACGACCGCTACGGGGAATTTGCGCTGGCCCCGGCGCGCCTGCTCAACCGCTCCAGCATGCCCAATGTGATCGCCCCCGCCTG
>DRNU01000142.1 GCA_011374975.1 Gammaproteobacteria bacterium
CAAACTCGTATCCAGTGCCGGTACCGGTCATTACTACACCACCACCAAGAACAAGCGCACCACGCCCGACAAACTGGAAATGAAAAAATACGACCCCGTCGTGCGCAAGCACGTGGCTTACAAGGAAGCCAAAATCAAATAGACCTTCTGTTTGACGGTTCCTCAAAAAGCCCGGCAATGCCGGGCTTTTTTGTGGCGCCGGCTTTCAAACATCAGTGTTCACACAGGTTGTGTATTGGTAAACTCCATTAAAAACAATGGAACAAAGTTGTGAGCGAGATTTTTATCGGTCGCCAGCCCATTTACGATCGCAAGCTCGACGTGTACGCTTACGAGCTGCTGTTTCGTGCCGCCAAGGTCAATGCAGCAGAGATCACTGACGGGGACCAGGCAACGTCCGATGTCATTATCAATACCTTCCTGGAAATCGGGCTGGACAACATCGTCAGCAACCGGCTGGCCTTCATCAACCTCACGCGCGCGTTTTTCGTCAATGAGCACTCTATCTCGCTGCCCAAGGATCGCGTCGTACTGGAACTGCTGGAAGATATCGAAGCCGACGATGACGTGATGGCCGGCGTCAGGCGACTGACAGAACAGGGCTACACCATCGCGCTGGACGATTTCATCTACCACGAATCGCTGCGCCCCCTGGTGCAACTGGCGAATATCATCAAGATCGACATCATGGCGCTGGAGAAAGACGACATCCGCGAACATGTGCAGGCCCTGCGTGCGCATCCGCTGAAACTGCTGGCGGAAAAAGTCGAGACACAGGAGGAATTCGATTACTGCATGGAGCTGGGCTTCGACTATTTCCAGGGCTATTTCTTTGCCCAGCCCAAGGTCATCCGTGGCCAGCGCCTGCCCAACAACCGGCTGGCGATCCTGAAACTGCTGGGCCAGCTGCAGGACCCCGATATCACACCACAACAGCTGGAAAACCTGATCGCGCAGGATGTCGCCTTCAGCGACCGTATCCTGCGCTATGCCAGCTCGGCGGCCTTCGCCCCGCCGCGCAAGATCGAGTCCATTCAACAGGCCGCGGCTATCCTCGGACTGCAGAGCATCAAGTCATGGACCACGCTGCTGGCCATGTCGCAGGTGGACAACAAACCGACCGAGCTGGTGGTCACCGCCATGATACGCGCCAGAATGGCGGAAGAAATGGCGCGCGCCCAGCACATCGAACACCCCGAGTCCTTTTTCACCGTCGGCCTGTTCTCGGCACTGGATGCGCTGATGGACAACACCATGGAAGAAATCCTCACCCAGCTGCCGCTGGCGGACCCCATCTCCGATGCGCTGTTGCACCGCAAGGGGATACACGGTGAAGTGCTGTCCTGTGTGCTGGCCTACGAGCGTGGCCAGTGGGAGCGCATCAAGTGCCACCAGCTGGGCAAGGTGCAGATCCGCAACGGCTACCTGACCGCCCTGCAATGGGCGAACTCTGTCTGCCAGCAGCTCATCGACCAGGGCGAAGGCCGCCACATCGATTGTTGATCCAGATCAAAGAAACACCCCCTGCGGGCCTGTAGCATGGTTTGCGGTTGGACTAGTGATGGGTAAGACACGGGGTGGTTAACTGCTCAACCGCCTCGTGTCGGTACCTACTTATATCCTTGTCTTCCCTTCCCGTCTTGGCCGCAGCGCCCATAAACGCTGCGGCTTTTTTATGCACGCTTCAGTACCGTTCCAGCAACAGGCAAGCGGAGGGATGGCGAACCACCTCCCAGCCCGGCGCTACCCAGGTGGTCGCCACGGCATCGATGACCAGCAGCGGTCCGGGATACGGGGCATCGATATCAAGATCCTCGCGCCGCCACACCGGTACCCGTGCATCGCAGCCCGCCACCTCGATGCTTTCCAGTGGCGAGCAGGATGCCGTGGCCGTGTCAGCCTGCAACGCAAAATCACTGCCGGTGGCGGACAGTGCAACACGCAGGTTCACCAGCTCCAGCGCCACGTCCAGGGTATGCCCGAAACGCTGCCGGTGCGCACGGGTGAAATCAGCCGCCACCTGATCCAGGTCCTCGTTGAAAAGGATATTCAGCGTGTAACCCTGTCCCTGGTAGCGCAAATCAAGACTGCAGACCCTGCGTATGGCGTCCGCCTGTACACCTTCCTCGAGCAACTCGGCCCGACCACGTGCGGCCAGCGCCTCAAAGTACTGCTGCAGCCGGGCCGCGGTTTGTTCCCGCAACAGGCCTTTCACGCTGTGCGACAACTGCCGCCCGCGTGGTGCAACCAGCATACCCAGCGCCGACAGCACACCGGAATGCACGGGCACCAGTGCCTGCCGCATGCCCAGCGCCTCGGCCAGCGCACACACGTGCAGGCCACCGGCGCCGCCAAATGCCGCCAGGGTATAGGTGGCTGGATCGACGCCCCGCTGCACCGAGATTACCCGCAGCGCCTGCGCCATGTGCTCGTTGGCCAGATCGACCACACCCAGCGCCGCCTGCTGTGGCGACACCCCCATCTGCGCCGCCAACTGTTCGATGGCCTGCTGTGCCGCTGGCGTATCGAGCCGCATCTTGCCGCCAAGAAACGCCTCCGGCCGCAACCGTCCCAGCACCAGGTTCGCATCAGTCACCGTTGCCAGCCGGCCACCGCGCCCGTAACAGGCCGGCCCGGGGTCGGCACCCGCGGACTCGGGGCCTACCGCCAGCATGCCACCCGCATCGACACGCGCAATGGAACCGCCGCCGGCACCGATGGTGTGCATGTCCACCATGGGCACAGCGACCGGCCAGCGGCCGATATGCCCTTCCGAGGTCAGGCTCACCCGGCCGTCCAGCAACGCCACATCGGTGGAGGTACCGCCCATATCGAAACTCAGCAACTGCGGGCGATCCACCGCCTTGCCGATACGCAGGACGCCCATCAGCCCGCCCGCCGGACCGGACAGCAGCAGGTTCACGGCACGGCGCGCAGCCTGCGCCGCAGCGATGGTCAACGCCGAACTCTGCATGACGTGTACCGGCGCCGGTTGCACGGCCGCCTGCAAACGCTGCACGTAGCCCTCGACGCAGGGCCCGACCCAGGCATTCAGCCAGGTGGCGATACCACGCTCGTATTCGCCCTGTTCGGGCAGCACGGCGGAGGAACGCGACACGAACAGCCCGGCGGGCATGGCCGCCTCAATACGGCGCTCGAAGCTGTCGTCCAGGTATGAAAACAGAAGATTGATGGCAACCGCCTGCGGTTCCAGCTGCTGCACGCGCGCCACCAGGGCCTCGATATCCTGCGTATCGAGCGGCTCGACAACACTGCCGTCAGCGCCGGGCCGCCCCCCGGTCTCCAGGCACAGCTCCGGCGCCACCGGCGGCGCCTCGGCCTGTGGTTGCAGGTTATACAGTTCGCGACGCGCCTGGCGACCGATACTCAGCACATCGCCCAGGCCGTGGTTGGTGATATAGACCGTACGCACGCCCTTGCCTTCCAGCACCGCGTTGGTGGCAACTGTCGAACCATGGACCAGGTGATAGTCACGCCCGTCCAGGCCCAGCTCATGGATACCCTGCAGGATGGCGCGCTCGGGGGCATCCGGCGTGGACAACACCTTGTGGATGACTAACTGCGCACCGTCGAACCAGACAAAGTCGGTAAAGGTGCCGCCGGTATCAACCCCGAGCAGCATGAGAGGTGCAGGGATCCACCAGCCTACTGCTGCACGATGCAGTTACGGCCGGCCTGTTTGGCGGCATACATGGACTGGTCGGCACGTTTCAGCAGCGTCTGCCTGTCATCCCCCTCCACGCGCACGGCAAGCCCCTGGCTGATGGTGAGGTCTATGTTCTTGCCGGCAACATGCATCGGCTGCGAACTGATACGCTGACGGATACGTTCGGCAATCTGGTGCGCGGTATGCGGCGATGTGTTCACCAGCAGGA
>DRNU01000143.1 GCA_011374975.1 Gammaproteobacteria bacterium
CGATGATTTTATCGCCAAGCTGGTGTACGCACATGGCCGCACGGCGATCAACAGGGATGAAAACACGGATACGGAGAGCGGGACCGAAACTGCCGAGCCGGCAGCACTGGAAGTCAATGAACAACAGGCCGTCGTCACAGAAGTGGAACAACCGGAGCCGAAGCAAGAGTCCGTCACCAAGCCCCCCGAAGTCAATGACGAGCACACCGCCCGGGTGCAACAGTTGCGCACTGGCACGTGGATGGAATTCCGTGACAGCGACGACGGGCCGATACGCGCCAAGCTGAGCTGGGTAAGCCCGATCACCAATACCTACCTGTTCACCGACCGGAAAGGCCTGAAAGCAGGCAACTACAGCGAAGAGGAACTGGCCGAGCTGCTGCGCAGTACGCGCGCCACGATTATCGACAGTGCACCCCTGATGGACCGTGCGGTGAGCACTGTGCTGAAGGAATACCAGAAGCACTGATTGATTCGTTGCCCGTCATTCCGGCGTAGGCCGGAATGACGGATTAATCATGGTATGAGGGATTATCGGGCTCAGATTTTCAGGTTAACAGGGTTAACGCACCTATCATTAGCGGCTGGTGCAGCATGTAGATCAACAGACTGTGCCGCCCGGAAAACGCCAGCCACTGCGCCACCCTGAAATCCCCCATACCCTGCCAGCGCTGTGCCAGTCGATACAGCCAGGGCCCTACGAACAGGCCCAGCAACACCACTCCGAACCAGGGCAACAGCGGCACATAGTCCTCGGTGGCCGGCTTGTGCGTCATCAGGCCGATCCAGCGCCGCCCCGGCTCATCGAACCAGCTCGACTGGTAGCTGCTGCCAACCGCGACAAGCACGATCCCCAGCACCAGGTTCAGCCAGCCGGCGCGCAGGAACAGCAGCCCCAGCACGCTGGCCAGGGCGATGAAATGCAGCACCCCGAAGAACACGAAGCGGTCCCCGAACATCCACCAGGTCGAGACAGTGACCAGCATGGCACTGCCCAGCAACAGTCCCAGGCGGTTCAGGTAACGTCGCGTATCGAGTGTCTTGCGCGACGCCAGCACCAGGCTGACACCGACCAGCAACAGGAACATGCTCAGGATAAGAGTGCGGAAGTTCAGCCAGAACGGGTCATTGTAGAAATCGAAATCCGCCAGCCGGAAATGGCTGAGGTCGAAACAGAAGTGGTACACCACCATCAGCAGGATAGCCACGCCGCGCAGGGCATCGATGAAAACCAGGCGTCTGCGCACGGGGCTGTTCATGGGCGGGTACTGTTGAGCCCGACAAAACTGCCGTCGTTGTTCTCGGCCAGCTTGCGCATCAGTGCGGCAAAACGCACCGTGTTCAGCGGCAGGCCGCCCTGCGCGAAGATTACCGGGAAACCAACGGCATGGATACGCACCCGGCGCCTGCCGCTGCGGTCGGCACGGTTCAGCTTGTCGACCGTGTCGAGCACCGCCTGTATCGAGCCGCGCGCAAAGTCATCGCCGAACACGTACAGGCTGATGCGCTTGTCCTTGGCATGGAAGCGCCGGATAGCCGCTTCGATGCCCTCCACCGGGCTGGAATTGGAAAACGGCCGCCAGCCCGCAAGGCGCGTGACGATCGCCTTGCGCCGCGCCGGCGTATCCTGGATCCAGCGCCCCTTGTACTGTGAGAACATGTAGTCGCCCATGTCGTTCATGACCTGTATGCCTTTTACCTGCGGGTAGATCTCCAGCACTTCGGAGACCTTCCTGAGTACCAGCGGCCAGGCGTTCTGATTCATGGAGCCCGAGGTGTCGATAATGAAAATAATATATTCACTGTCCACCGGTATGCCGCCGATGTTGCTGTCCCGGCGCCGGTAGTCCGAGCCCAGCAGGCGGCGCATTTCCTCCGACATCTTCTGTTTGGCGCTGGCCAGGCGGCTGGCGATGACGGTCTGTGCCTCGTAATCGTTGCGTGTCGTATTGTATTGTCCGCGCAGTGATGACAGCTCGCCCTTTAACCGTGCCAGTCTTTCCCTGACGCTGGACAACTGCTGCTGTTTTTCCGTCAGCTCACGGTTCAGTTGTGTGGTTTCGCCGCGCATGTCGTAGAGTTCCTGCTCCAGTTTCTGCACCAGCCCGCTCAGGTCCACCGCCAGTTTCTCGATGACATGCGGCTCGGCAACCTTGACGATCACCAGCAACAGGATGATGGCGCCGAAGCCGCAGGATACAACGTCCAGGAACGACAGGTTGAATATATCGACAGCACGCCGCTCGCGTCTGCTCATGGCCAGTCCCGCGCCGGTGTCATGAAAGAGCCCGTGCTGTCGATGGCCAGTTTCCAGAAGGCCGCCGCCGCCCAGGCATCGCCCTCCATTGGCATGAGGATAGTATTGACGGGGATACCGGAAGGCAGGGAACGCACCGCGGCCTCGAAATGCTTCAGGCGCTGGTCGGCGGACACCGTGGTGCTGCCGGGCTTGCTGCGCCCCTGGGTCGGCAGGCCATCGGTGACCAGCAGGATGTTATCCGGGCGCGGCGACAGTTTTTTCGCGACCGCAAAGGCATGGTAAAGACTGGTACCGTCACCCGGCACCTGCTTGCGCACGGCTTCGACAGCGGCATCCACGTCCTGCATGCTGGACGCACTCAGCCACTTGCCCTTGCTGCCAGGCACCACCGCCCGGGCCCGGGTGTTGAAAACATATAACTGGAATTTCGCGCTGCCCGGCAGGTTGCTCACCAGCCAGTCCGTAACCGCCAGGGTGCGTTGCCACTTGGCGGAAGCGCGCTTTTTGTCATCGCTCATGTTGCGCCGGCGGATGATGTTGATAATCGTTTCGTCCAGCATACTCGCCGAGGCATCGACAAGAATCAGGATTCGCTTGCCGCCCACCTTGAGACCGGTCAGGTACTGGCGGTCACCTTCACCGGCAATCTGCCGCAGCTTGTCGCCCTTGTCCTTTTTACCGGGGCGGCGCGCACCGAGACGTTTGTTCTTTTCATCCAGTGTTTTCAGGTCCGAGGACAACTGGTTGACATGCGCCTTGCCGGCCAGCGTTTCCTTTTGCATGCGCGCGATCTCGATGTCCAGTTCGCGCAGGGTCTGTATGACCTGTTCAGCCTCGCCCTGGGTAACCACCAGATCCTGGTCGGTGGCCTCCAGGCTGTTACGCGCCGTCACCAGCTGTTCCTCGCCGACCAGCACTTCCCGCTCCAGCCGCACCACCTCGGCGCGCAGATCCGAAAACGTGGCGTTGCGTGCCCTGACGGTGTCGTGGTTGAGGATAAGCACCAGCAACACCACGGCACCGAAGCCACAGAACATGATGTCCAGGAAGGACAGCGAGAAGGCGGAGACCTGGCGACGTTTCATAACAGCCCGGTGCGCGTCAGACCTTCAACCGCCGTATCATCCAGCGGTCCACGTATTGTTCACTGTCGAGCACCAGCCGCTCCTGCATAAGTTGCAGCTGGTGGATAAAAAACATCAGTACGATACTGATTACCAGCGCGATGAAGGTGGAGTTGAAGGCCACACCCAGGCTGGCGGTCACGCCGGTGATATCGCCTTCCACTGCACGGTGCGCCTGCCCCAGTGCATTGCCGATACCGCGCACGGTACCGATAAAACCGACCGAGGGGATTGCCCAGGCGATGTAGCGGATAATTGAAAGCTCAGACTCCAGCCGGTCGCCCTCAGAATCGCACACCGCGCGCGCGGCCGTGGACACATCCTGCACGTTACGCGTGGCGGCAAAACGTTCCACCGCGGTCAGCAGCGCACGTGGCAACAGTGATTCGCGTTCCGCTTCCGGCAGCGACTGAACCCGCCCGGCGAGGTCACGCGTATCCTCGGGCCCGATGGGCAGGTTCTCCGGCAGTTTGAGCAGGTCGCGTTCCAGCAGTTTCTGCTGGCGATACACCGCACGCCCCTTGTAACCGAGTATGGCCAGCGCCCACAGCATCAGCACGAAACAGCTTTCCTGTTCGTAGTCCTTGACGACGACATAGAAGGAACGCTGCTGCACGTAGTCCGGGTTGTCCTGCATGTTCAGCGCTTCCTGCTGCAGGAAGGCATCGGCCTGCGGGCGTATCAGCGTCACGTACAGCGCGTGCACCAGGATGAAGGCAATCAGCAGGGAAAACAGCTGGTAGACAAATTCAGCGGGAAAAGCTTTTTTCATAGTGGTTGCACTCAGATATCGACCGGGAACGAGACGGCGCTGTCGGCGCGGATTTTTTCCGTGGGCCGGAAACCCTTGCCGGGTGATGCCGGCTGCGCCGGTCGGGTGACGGGCGTGACAGGCGACGGCCCGGGTTTACCGGCAGGCGGTGGCGATGACGGCTGTGCCGGCGACCCGGCCGGTTCCTCTTCAGCCTCCGGTTGCGGCTGCAGCTGCTGAGACGGTGACGGTGCCTGCAGTGCATGGCTGTGCACGCTGACCAGCAGCAATAACATAAACAGTGACAGGCGTTGCATGTGTGCTCTCCTACTCGGCATAGCGTGCGATACGAAAACCCAGGTCGGCACGCGACGTGCGGCTGTAATCGCGGTAACTCAGGCGCAGTTCGGTAATACTGCCGTGGCGCCAGCTGGAACCGCGCACCACGTAGTGGTCGCCCTGCTCCGGCCCGGCGGGGTCTGTCACCAGGCGCTCGGCCTCGCCCGGGTACACCGCGTAATAGTCATTGGTCCATTCTGCCACGTTACCGCCCAGGTCGTGAAAACCCGGTGGGCGGGCGGCAAAACTGCCCACCGGCGCCGTACCCCGGTAACTGTCGTCGTAGCCCGGCACCACGTCGGCCAGGGTGTCGGCAATACGCGCATCGGCAAAATTACCTGCCACGGCGGCGGGCGGGTAACTGCCCTCCCAGGGATAACGCGCCGGCGTTGTCTGCCCCAGTACGCGCGCCACGTAGACCCACTCCGCTTCCGTGGGCAGGCGGTAGCCGGTATTCAGCGGCCGGATTACGGTCATTTTCCCACCCTGCTCGCGATAGGCCGGGGGCAGGCCGTCCTTGCGGCTCAACCAGTTACAGTAGCGCACAGCATCGTCCCAGCTGACCTTCACCACCGGCTGCAGGTCACCGTCCAGCGTGGCGCCATCGAGGGCGCCGGATCGGTGCGCGCTGCGGAAACGGCGGAATTCGGCATTGGTCACTTCCTTTTCGCCCATATAGAAAGGACGTTGCAACTGCACCAGGCGCCGGCTTTCATTGGCCCGGCGTCCGGCCTCACGGCGCGAGGCACCCATGCGGAAACGGCCCTCGGGCCGCACCAGGCGCAGGCGCTGACCGGCTGCTGTAGTGATCAGCGCCGGTGTCGCCTCGACTTTTGCCTGCGCCAGTGTCTTGAGTTCGATATCCAGTTTACGGCTGCTGGTGCTGCGCGGCGTCACCGTCACCCGCTTTGTCACGTAACCGGGCTTGCTGAACACCAGCGTGTGCGGCCGGGTGGTCAGGCGCAGGCGCCGGGTGGCCTTGCCGACCGGCTTGCCATCCACGCTCAGGCTGGCGTCGGCGGGCTGTGCACTGACGAACAGGGTGCCGTATTCCGGTGGCAGCTCCAGCGTCAGCTCACGCGCCTGCAACGGTTCCAGCGTTACGCTCTGCTGTACATCGCGGTAGCCGGGCTTGCTCAGCTGCACTCGATGTGGCTGACGCGATGCCAGGCTGAGTGTGGCCGGCGTGGTACCCATGAAATCGCCATTGATGCGAATACTGGCACCAGACGGCGTGCTTTGCAGCGCCAGGCTGCCATCCGCCGGCTGCAGCTCGATACCGTGCAGCTGCAGCGGCACCCCGGCCACGATGTCCTGTTGCAGCAGTACCGGCTTGTAGGCCGCCAGTGACAGTTCGATGCTGCGGGAACCTTGCAGCAGTTCGACCTGCAGCGGTGTAATCCCCAGCAATTCACCGTCCACGCGCAGCTCGGCACCGGCCGGCTGAGTATCGATACTCACCAGCGCCCAGGCCGGCCGCAGTTTGAAGGCTGCTGTCTGTGCCTTGCCGAAGCCCTCGACCGCCAGGGACAGTTCCTCGGCCAGGTAGCGCTGTGCCTGCACCCGCAGGCGGTGCGTGCCACGCGGGATTTCCGCTATACCGGCAGCATCGACCGCCAGCGGTGCATCGTCCACGAACAGTTCGAAATCCACCCCGGGTTCGACATGCAGTGTAATCCGCCCAGGCAGCTCTTCCAGTATCAGCGAGTATTCCTGAAAGCCGCCCATGGGCACATCCAGCACCTGCTCCAGGTCGCGGTAACCTTGCCGTGCAGCATGCACGGTGTAACGCCCGGGCAACGCCAGCAGGCGGCCGCCCAGGGTGAGCACGGGTGCAAAGCCGCTGATGGATTGTGTCTCGGGCGCGGGCGTGATGCGCACCTGGAACGGCGTCGCCAGCAGAACAAAAGCGGCAACCAGCAAGAGCAGCACGAACAGACCGATGAATACACGCCGCAGGCGGTGCGGTGCAGGCGCGGCCATGGCATTGTCCACCACCGGCAGTGGCTCGTTGCCGACGGGCGGCGGTTGCGACGGCGGTTTGAGTTGCACCTCGCTGTCGGCCTGCCGTACCTGGATAGAGACCTGGTCGCCCTGCACGGTCCAGTGCAGTACCGACTCACCCAGCTGCACCTGGTCCCCGGATTTCAGCCAGGTCGAGTCGGTGATGCGCTCGTGGTTGTGAAACAGCGGCAGCGAGACATCGTCGGGCTGGATAAAGGCGTGCCCGTCGGCCAGCGCGATATGCGCGACCCGGGCATCAGCGTCCGGCAACAACACATCGCTGTGTTCATCGCCCCCGACCGACAGTGGCATATCCGCTTCGCCGACACGCCTTTCTCCACGCGCGTCACGGATGAAATACACCCGGCTCATATACGCTCCCGGCAGCGGATATCGATTACCGGCGGCGTCTGACCGGGCTTGATAGTGAACACCTTGCGGGTATCCCGGTAACCCTGCCGCGAACCCACAGCGGTATACGTACCGGGGCGTAACTCAAGGCGTTTTGCAGTAAAGCGCCCGAAATGCCCGACGTGATAAATCACCACCTCAGTCTCGCCATCGGAGCTCAGGCTGACCGCTACCGGTACCCGTGCCGTGGCGACCAGCTGCCGCAGCTGCGCCACTTTCTTTGCCAGGCGCGGTTCATCGCCAGGCACTTCGCCCACGGC
>DRNU01000144.1 GCA_011374975.1 Gammaproteobacteria bacterium
AACAGTACACTTCGCCTTCAACGAGTTGTTCGTTGCCGGCCTCACCGGCTTCCCCGATAAAACCCCGAACCGCTCTGAAGGCCGCCCGCCGCGCCGGGAAAAGCGGCGAAAAGAGTGCTTCACTCTCCTCCTCGTCCAGGACCTTGCGGTAATGAAGCTCCTCGCATTCATATAACTTGTTGGCGACATATATGGCAATATTGTCGGTGGTGGAGAGATCCAGCAAGTCCCACAGGTACAGCACGCTGTTCAGTGCATCCTGGTAGCGCTGCCGGTCTTCCATTTCAGGATCCTGCTCCAGCGCCTGTTCCAGCACCGACACCACACGGTCATAGCAGATCACACCGTTATGTCGCACCTCGGATGCAATGCTCTTGAAGTGGAGAAACTTCTCATCATATTCGATATATTCGAGCAGCCGGTCACTGATGAACAGCTTCAGCTTGTCCGCGTGCCCGGAGTATTTCTGCGCCTTGTTCTGCAAGGCATTTTTGCTTTTGAAGAACTCATCGAGCTGTGCATTGAGTTTTCCCAGTTTCACATCCTGGGCACGGCCGGCTCTTCGAAAGCGGATGAAGTCGAATACCAGAAGAATCACCACACCGGCAAACAACAGAAGCTTGTTGTTATAGCCGCTCAACCAGACCACCAGCGATTCATTCAACTGCCAGACCCGGGCCGGATCGCTGGTCAAAACCAGCAGCAGGATCAGACCCACACTGGCCAACGCTCCCGGCCAGGGGAAGTACAGCAGTGATTTCGTCATCGTCTGCGCGCCTGTGCCGTTTGCCCCGATGCCGGCAATTTCTTCCAGCCATAGGCGCCCTGCTCTCCACAGCTGGCAATACCGTAACCACTCTTGCAGTGCTCGATAAACTCACCCGCCCCGCCGTCGGCCACATCAATAGCCCGACGCAGTGTCTTGATATGCTGGCGATAGGTGGCAGGAGAATACCGGTCAGGATCGACACCCAGGTATTCAGCAATCTGGGGGGTGGTTACCGGGCGCGGCGAGCGTTCCACCAGGCAGCGCAGGATCTTGCGCGGCGTCGGGGCCAGCGGGCGCCGCGGGTTATCCGGGTTCATCAGCCGGAGGCCCTTCCAGTACACTTCCCAGGTATCCAGGTCCAGCCTCAGTTCACCACTGCACAGGATATCGTCGTCGGCAAGATGTGCCGCCCCCCGGTTCGCCGCCTGGTGCCGTAACACAGCACACATGCGCCAGCACAACACGTCCTCGACATTGCGCTGGTGCTTGGCGATAAAATCGGCGGCCCGATACTCGGTCAGGGCATCTTCCTCGATACCGGTGCCACTGTGCTCGGAGAGGAAAATGATAGGCAGGCCGGGCCACTTGTTGAGCAAGGCCGAAGATACTGAAAACCCGGCCCTGTCATTACCGTTCATCCGGGCATCGAGTAACGCAATATCGGGCCGGTCGTCAGCACCCATGTGGGCAATCTTCTGCCTGGCCGCCTCACTGAACCTGAAGACCAGCAACTGGTTGGGCCGACCATCAAGGTCCACACCTTTCAGCGCATCCTGAAATTTGTCAATCCAGTGGGATTGATCCTCAACCCAGATTATCTTTGCCATTTTCAACCCGATACACGGCGTCAGCCATATGTTCAGAACACCTCCGAATAGCATAAATATCGGTCACAAGAGGGGTTTTCTGGAGCGCCCTGGAGCACATCAGGTTGAACCAGTTCACACTTTCACACCTGTGGTATCGCAGCAGGCGGCCCTGCTACTCCCTCTTCGCCCCCAGGCCGGCCGGATGTTGCTAACACACTGTTTTTCCGACCTGCCCGGCAGGATAGGCCGGTTACCGGGCGAACTTCGCTCCAGGCTATAAAGTTTTTCCCAATCAATCCCCTATAAAGCGAGCAGGCGGAATTCCGGGCACTGCCCGGAGAAAAAGCTCCGCTTGTCGCGATTCCTGCTCCGCCAGTCGGTTTTCGATTTACGGGGCACTGCAAACCGGGGTAGAAACGACATTATGAAAAACGCACACGGATTCACGCTGGTCGAACTGATGGTCACCCTGACTGTAATCGCCATCCTGGCAACAGTCGCGGTACCCAGTTTCACCAATACGATAAAAGACAACCGGATGGTGGCACAGATCAACCGGCTGGCCGGCTCGCTGGCGATTGCGCGTAGTGATGCCATCCGCTTCGGGCGCGAGGCAACCGTCTGCGTCAGTTCCGATCAGGCAACCTGTACGGGTGAGACCAACTGGGAGCTGGGCTGGATGGTCTGGGTCGACCTCAACGGCAACAACCTGATGGATGCGGGCGAGGAACGTCAGTTTGTCGAGGGGATGCCGGGCGGCATGACCTTCACCAGCAACACGGGTACATCAGAGTTCGTTTATTCAACCCAGGGCACGGCAGCCAGCGGCACGCTGGAACTGTGCGACGACCGCACCGCTGAAACGGGCCGCCAGGTTCGCGTATCCAGCACCGGCAGGCCCAATACCGACACCTTCAATGGTTGCTCGTAAAGGCTAATGGAGATATCGAGCATGAAAAAGATTGAACATTCCGGGCAGCGCGACGCAGGTTTTACCCTGATTGAAGTCATGGTGGCCGTACTGGTGTTATCCGTCGGCCTGCTGGGGCTGGCCAGTCTTCAGGCCAACGGCCTGCGGCAGAACTCCAGCGCCTATATGCGCACACAGGCGATCATCATGGCCAATGACATGGCCGATCGCATGCGCGCCAACCCGACGGAAGTCGCAGCCGGAACCTACAACAACATCGTTGCGACAATTGCCGACCCGGGTTGCCTGCTGGCGACCTGCACACCGGACCGTATCGCAGAACATGACATCGCTACCTGGTACAGCAGCCTGAGCGAACTGCCCAATGGCACCGGCACAGTAACCGGCGATGGTCGCCTGTTCACCATTACAGTGATGTGGGACGACAACAAAGTGGGCGCAGCAGGTACCGGGTGCGACCCGGACGACCCGGACGACATGATCTGTTTCACAACGACACTCATCCCCTGACACGGTCAGATAACGCCGTTATATAGGAATAATGATGAAATCAAGCACAATGACATCACACACCCGCGGCAACATGCCGCAAGCCGGATTCTCGCTGGTAGAGCTTATGATTGCGATGCTCATCAGCCTGTTTCTCCTGGGCGGGGTTATCCAGGTCTTCTCGGGCTCAAAGCAGACCTACAGGCTGAATGAAGGTATGGCCCGCCTGCAGGAGAATGTTCGCTATGCATTCGACAGGATATCCGCCGATCTTGCCGCCGCCGGCTACATGGGCTGCAATGACTCCAGAGATCTCGACCTCGAAGGCAATATGGTCATCACTGTTGCATTGACCGACGGCGTATCCACCAATTTCAACTTTTCGAACCCGATTGACGGCATCGAGAATGCCGGCCCGAACAACAGTGACATCCTCAGCATTCGCCGGGCCATGACGGCCAGCTCGGTGCCGGTGGCCCCCGGGGGGATGACCAGCAACTTCAGTGACGTTCAACTTGACGCCGCGCACCCCAACTACGCCAACCTGCAGCAATGGGACATTATCGCCCTGTCTGACTGCGCGGCGACATCGATTTTCATGATCACCAATGACCCGCAGACCAGCCTGGGGGTGATTGAACACGCCATGAATGTCGTTGCACCCGCAGGCTCGGTCAATGCCGGCCAGTCCAATGCCGTCACCACAATCAACGGGGTTGACCATAACGATCTGAAAGCCACATTCGGTGCTGACGAAGCCTCGGCGGCCACCATGACACGCGTTGCCACCCGTACCTACAGCATCCGCCCCAGCGTGTTTGGCAACAACAACTCGCTGTACCTGAATAATGACGAACTGGTGGAAGGCGTTGACGAGCTCCAGGTACTTTACGGACTGGATAACGATGGCATACCCGGTGTGGAACAGTATGTCCCTGCTGACAATGCAGACCTTATCGCTGCCGGCATGAACCGGGTTGCGGCAGTGCGCATCAGCCTGACGCTGAATACAGTATCCGGCATCCAGGTAGATGGACAACCGCTGGAAAAGGTCGTAACCCAGACCTTTCGCCTGAGAAACCGGTAACACCGGACCCGACCCAAAATATATGAAACGTGGAAACCTGATCATGAAAACGAAACAGAAAGGTGCCGTACTGATCGTAAGCCTGCTCTTGCTGATGATCATGACCATTCTTGGTGTTGCCAGCATGAGTTCGACGGTACTGGAAGAAAAGATGGCGAATAACAACCGCCAGAAACAGGTCGCCTTCCAGAGTGCCAGCGCCGCCCTGCGCGAAGCCGAATTGTGGTTGTCCACCAACATCACAACTGTTCCGCAATTCGAAGCGCAGTTTACCGGCGCCCCGGCCGAGTTGTACTGGGCTCGCAAGCCTACGCCGGCTACCGGCCTGCGGCCCGTGGCCATAAATGTATCTGACAGTTTCGCATGGGTGCCAGGCAACAGCGCCACCCCCGCTACTGCCCTGACGCTCGGCGCAGAAAGCTCACCCCGGTACATGATCGAATACGTGGGGCGTATCGGACAACCCCCGCTCGACTACACGAAGCCTGACAACCGTGAGTACGCGTTCCGTATCACTGCAATCGGCTGGGGTATGGACAATACAACTACCTATGTCGTGCAAAGCAGCATGCGCATGCAGCTGATATAGCCAATGGATTCCTGTAAAGAAAACACACGAACAAACAACATGTTCAGCACCCGAACGGGAGACAGAACGATGAAAGACAAGCGAACAGCCACACAAAATGAAGCCAGGTCCATGCCGAAGCTGAGTGCCATTTCGGCGGCCATACTCTGCACCACAAGCCTGGGCGCAAACGCAGCGCCGGGACAGCTTGCCGACAGCCCGCTCTTTCTCTCCTCCAACGTACCGGCCAACATCTTTTTCCTGATCGATGACTCCGGCAGTATGGATTGGGAAGTGCTGCTCTCCAACCAGGCGCTGGCTGCATATGGCGGCGCACCGAACAGCGGTAATCTTGATTTCTCGCCAAACAATGACACAGAAATCCGGGAGCTCTGCCCGGGCTACAACGTGCTCGCCTACGACCCGAGCAAAAACTATACACCCTGGCTGGGACTTGATTCAAACACTGCCCCGTACAAGGATATGACAACACTGAGCGCCGCGAGGTGGGACCCCTACTATACGGCGACAACCAACCTTAGCAATCATTTCTATATCCCATGGGTCGATGACGGTGACGGCGTTTTCCAGGCCGGTGAATGCCCGGTTCCCAACGGCTATGGAGGCACCCTGAGCCGTGCAGAGTGTGATGCTGCACCCAACTGCGTCCCTGTTTCCGGGCTCAGCGTGGCTGAGCAGGTGAACTATGCCAACTGGTACAGCTACTACCGGAAGCGCGAATATGTTGCCAAGCGCGCATTGTCAGAAATCATAACCAACTCGACAGCCCGTATGGGCCTCGCCACCCTGCACAACAACAATAATGTGCGGACCCTGGTTACCGACGTGGATGATATAACGACACCCGTCGATGCAACGGCGCAGGCCAACAAACTGAATCTTCTCGATAACCTGTTCGATATCAATTCAAGTGGCGGTACACCGCTGCGTATACGACTTCACGATGTCGGCGAGTACTACGAAGGCAACTCGGGCTGGGGGCCTTCTCCCATACTGCCGGCCTCCGAGGGCGGTGCCTGCCAGCAGAACTTCACCATTCTGATGTCTGACGGTGTATGGAACGGCTGGGAATCCCCGGGTGTCGGCAATACCGACAGCGACAACAATACAGCCTGGGACGGCGGTCTGTTCGCAGACCTGAATGGCGGTGTAAGCAACACACTCGCCGATGTCGCGATGGATTATTATGAGCGGGACCTGGCCCCCTCACTCCCCGATGATGTACGCACCATTACGGGCGTCGATAACAACAATGCCCAGCACATGGTGACCTACACCGTGGCTTTCGGTGTAACAGGCACACTTGACCCGGACATACAGCCGGGAGATGCCGGCTGGAATGGCTGGCCGACGCCGGTAAGTAACGCGGCCACGACTATCGATGACTTGCGCCACGCCGGGTACAACGGCCGCGGCAGCTTCCTGAGCGCCGGCGACCCGCAGCAGTTAATCACGTCCCTGAGCAACTCGATTGCAGACATACAGAGTCGAACCGGTACGGCAGCCGCTGTGTCTTTCAACTCGACCAGCCTGCAAACCACCACAAAACTGCTCAAGGCATCATTCAACTCGGACCGCTGGTCAGGTGACCTGATCGCCTACAATATCGATATCCCCAACAATACGCTCGGCGGTATTGCCTGGCGTGCATCGTCGGATCTCGACTCCCGCTCGGCAGATTCACGCAATATCATCACGTTCGACGGAACGTCAGGAACGGTATTCGACTGGCCCACTCTCACCACTGCGCAGAAGAATGACCTGCGTACCAACAGTTCCGGCAGCCTCGATAACGAGGCAACAGGCATGGCGCGCATGGACTATATTCGCGGTGAGCGTGCCTGCGAGAGCAATAATACCGGTGGAACATGCAGCTATTCGGACACATCCGGCGGTGTATTCAATACCAAAACCCTGCGTCCGCGCAACAGTGCGCTTGGTGATATCATTCATTCAAGCCCGTTCTATGTCGGTGCACCGAGCACACGCTACCCCGACAATATAGAATCATCACCCTACACGGCCTTTGCACAGACCTGGAAAAACCGTCCGGGCGTCTCCTATGTCGGCTCCAATGACGGTATGTTGCACGCCTTCGACGAAAACGGCATAGAGATGTTT
This sequence comes from Gammaproteobacteria bacterium, assembly GCA_011374975.1. Lineage (GTDB taxonomy): Bacteria > Pseudomonadota > Gammaproteobacteria > DSM-19610 > DSM-19610 > Thiogranum. The sequence continues at coordinate 6,796 of DRNU01000144.1, forward strand.
GCCTATATTCCAAACCTGCTTTATTCAACGGCAAGCGGCGACGGCCTGCACGACCTGAGCGACCCCGGCTACCTGCACGACTATTATGTCGATCTTTCCGTCACCGTGGCCGACACTTACGTTGATCTGCTGAACAACAACAACCCCGAATGGAAATCCCTGCTGGTTGGCGGCCTGCGCGGCGGCGGCAAGGGCGTCTTCGCCATGGATGTCACTGACCCCGCGACCCTGAACACAGCAGCAGGTGCAGCCAGCAAGGTACTGTGGGAATTCACCCACAATGATCTTGGCTATACTTACAGCGATATCCGGATTGGCAAGCTCAATAACGGGAAATGGGCTGCAATCTTCGGTAATGGCTACAACAGCGATCCATCCGGCGATGGAACCTCAAAGATCTTTATCATTTACCTTGACGGCTCCAATCTGGCAGATCCCGTCATCCTGGAGACCCGCCAGGGAAGCATCACGAACAACAGTTGCGACGACCCGGCCAGTGACTGTAACGGTATGGCGACACCCGCGATTGCCGACCTCAACGGCGATGGCACGATTGACCGTATCTATGCCGGTGACCTGCACGGAAAACTCTGGGCCTTCGACCTGGGCAGCAGCGACCCGCTGGCCTGGAAGTCTGCCTATGGAACGATTCCTGCGCCCATGCCACTGTTCAGCGCATGCAGCAGCGCACCCTGCCTGGCCACGAATCGCCAGCCCATCACGGAAAAACCGTCTGTCGCACGCCACCCGACGCGCCGTAACCTGAGCACGGCACCAAACCTGATGGTGTTCTTTGGCACAGGCCAGTACCTGTCGCCCAACGACAGCGGGACTACCGACGATCAGACCTTCTACGGTGTCTGGGATGCGGGCAGCGGCGACGTTGACCGAACCCAGCTGCAGGAGCAGTTCATCACCGACACATCGACCACCCAAAGTGTCGAAGTCCGCACCATCACGGACAACAACGTGGCATACACCACCCAACGTGGCTGGATGTTCAAACTGCCAACCCCGGGTGAGCGTTCGATCACCAATCCGCTGGCCTTCGGTTCCCTGGTGTTCTTCAACACCGTGATCCCCTCGTCGTCGAACTGCGCGGCGGGTGGTGATGGCTGGCTGATGGCAGTTGACATGTTTAACGGTGGCGAACCCGGGTTCCAGCCGATCGATGTCAATGGTGACGGACTCTTTAACATCGACGACAAGGCGAACGCCTCGTTTACCGTCGGCACCAAGACCAGCGGCATCCCGACCGAGTCACGGTTCATCTCGGACCGGCGCGTGACGGCCACTTCCGACGGTACCGTACTGTTCGAGAAAATACGGCCGTCCAGCCCGAGGGCACCGGAAAGGATGTCCTGGACCAACGTGGAACGCTAGGCCAAATCAACTACCAGGAGCACAGGGATGTGTACCGTGAATGATGGCGCACCGGAAAAACCGAACAAACGGAGATTCTCATGAGAACATTGAAAACACTGATTGCGGTATGTCTTATCGCCCTGCCCATGTTGTCTTCCGCTGCCGACACGGCCCGGGAACCCAGGTTCGAGTTCGCCGGGACAGTTGACCGTATCGATACAGACAATAATGTCATTATTATCGGTGACATGCTGTTCCGGATTTCACCGAGCATGACAGTGATTGACACGCGGCAACGCCCGGTTGACCGTAAGAAGCTGAAGCTCGGCATGAAGGTTGGCATCAACACCTACCAGAGTGAGGCCGGACGCTATGTACATGAAATGCAAATTCTCCCGAGCAACGCCAACCTTGAAGAATTAATGGACGACTAGGGAATCACCCAGAGGGACTCAGTACCATGAACATGCAAACCAACAGCGGATTCACCCTGATAGAACTTGTTATCGCCATGCTCATCATCAGCATACTCGCGTCGATCGCCTACCCTGCCTATACGGAACAGGTGCAGAAATCCCGCAGGGCTGACTGTGCTGCAGAACTGACACTGTTTGCCAATGAAATGGAACGCTTCGCGACAAGCAGGGGCACTTACGTTGGCGGTGGCGGAGACTTCATTAATGGCACATGCCCGATCAACGGCGGTACGCCGGTATATGACTTCAGTGTTGTAGCTGCCAATGGATCGACTTTCAGCATCCAGGCCGCTCCCAGGGGCCCCCAGGCCACTGACAAATGCGGGATCCTGACGCTGGATAATCTTGGCAGAAAAGGCATGAACGGTGCGGCGGCCGGTCTCAACGTACAGGATTGCTGGTAAGCCGTAACGCCTTTTGATGCAACGGCCCTACCGGCTCAGATCACACTGTGGCTCCTGCCCTGAAACGGGCAGCTGCCCTCTTTGCCCGGTTCCCCGTACCGGGTAGTCATCGGGTAACATAAGGCCTGGCGTGAAAGCCAGTCGCCGTCGTCCCCCAGGTAGCACCGGTCAGGAACCTGTGTTTCCTTCCCCTGGTAGATTTCGAAAATCCTTGTCCGTCCCGGATCTTCACTGCGCTTTTTAAGGTAAGCCACCAGCCCGCAGATGGTGTCGGCAAAATAGGACACCTGTATCGAGTCATCCTCATCGATAATGTTAACGATGGCCTGGTAGGTGTAAGGATAGGTCTCGTTATTGCCCATGCTGAACGCCCCCTGTGAACAAGTCCATTTTATTTAAATATCCTGAGTACGGTACAGCAACCTTCGGGCTGACCGTGCATACAACAGGATGATATAAAATCTTCTTGCTGTGAATAAACGCCCCGGGTCCAGATAAACGCCTGCTTCTGCACGTCCGCACCCACTTCGCGTTTTATTGTTTTCTGTTGACCCAGAGATGACGGCGACATTCAGGCCGGCTCCTTCGACATCCCGAGCAATGACGCGGATGAAAACCCTGCCACCGTCAATGTCAGTGGCACGGGTGTGACGGCGAGCACTACCTCCAGCAGCAGCAACAGCAGCAGTGACGGCATATTCGGCATCGGTGCATTCAACCCGCTGACGCTGCTTGCCCTGCTCATGCTGTCGGCTGTCAATCTTGCTTACCGGCAGCGGGGCTTGCTGAAGAACCGGTAAAGCGAACTGTAACTGATCCGGCGCGGCTGTTATGGCCGCGCCGGCCTGTCTTCAACACCTTTACGCGCAAGCTGCACACAGGTATCCAGCATGCGCCGCAGCGGCTCCGGCACACCGGTGGAACCGTCAGCGGCGACAGCGACAATCAGCTCGAATGCCATCTGCGGTTTCGAATGGCGTTTGATGGCCCGGTTGATCACACTCCGGGGTTGCGTTCGGTCACCCGGTGACAGCGACAGCCTGGCGGCCTTGATAAACACCTGCGCATAACCATTCTTCCAGAAACAGTGTTCGATATCACGCTGCCGCAGCGACGTAACCCGCTGCCTGACATGTTCACCATGCAGGAAAGCACGTGCCGTGTCGGAATAACTTCTCCCGGCCTTGTCACCGTCAGCCAGGACATGCCACTCGATACCCAGTTCGCGCGCCAGTTTGATCAGCGGTGCCAGACCGGACTGGGCAAACTCCACGCAGGCGATGCCTTCCAGGGCCAGGTCATAACCACACAGGCGGGCCAGTTCCGGCAATATCCAGAACTCTGTTTCACCCTCGACCAGCAACCAGCAGCGCGCGAAACTGGCATCGGCGCGCCGCACCCGCACATGATAGGCCAGCTTGCGTAATTCTTCGGCGTTCAGGCTGTTCCTGCCTACCCGCCACTGCCTGACCACGCCGTCGCGACGCGTCAGGCGACGCAGGCTGTGCAAGGGCATGGCGGCGAGCAGTGTCCCGGACTGGGTGCTGATGATTTTCTGTGCCGGCAGCTGTTCGACCACCCCCCATACCGAGGCCAGGGTCATCAGGTGCAGGTGCACTTCCGGGTCATCGAGTACCATGAGGGACTCGCTGCCGGACAGGGGCTTGCCCGGGTGCTGGCGCAGTATGGCCGCCGTCAACAACAGTACGCCGACCTGTTGCGCCGCCGAGCCGTGGAAGGCCTGTTCGCGCTGCCCGGCATCGAGCCCGCGCCGGCCCAGGATCTCCTCGACCAGTGAGCCGGACAGGGCACCCGCCGTATGGGACTGCACGGCACGCCGGGACAACAGCTCGAGCGCGGCCTCATAACCCGCCTTCAGCTCGCTTTTCTCATGCCTTGTCGTGCCCGAAACCAGCGCCTCGTAGTGCGTTTCGATTTCTTTCGCCAGCGGGGCAATATCCGCCGGCAACGGCGGAGCTTCCACCGTCGGCCGGCTTTCACCGATGCAGGAATTGAACAACGCGCCGCCGCGCAACCAGAGAAACCGGTTCAGCGAGCGCAGCATATCCAGTGCCGGCAAATCATCGGCATTCTGTTTCAGACCCGGAGAAAAAATAACCCACTGCCCGGCAACCGGACGGGAATCCGCCGGCACCTCTGCATTCACCCGCAATACCAGCCGGCGCGGACGGGAAGCCGTTTTTTCAAGCAGCGGTTTCAGTACGCCCAGTTCGAGTTTGTCCCATTCACCGACGCTGCGTTCCTCAAAGCCAAGCTCGATGCGTATGGGGCCGACCGGCGCTGCCGACGGTCCGCTTTCAGTGCGGTGGAAGTGGTGGGCCTCGAACTGTGGAGCACCGCCGGTGCTGACCAGCGCCCGGGAAATGGCATCGAACAGGCTGGATTTACCGCTGTCGTTCTCGCCGATAAAGACAGTGATGTCGTCGAAATCCAGCCTGGCGTTGCGTATGCCACGGAAATTCTCTATCACCAGGGAATGCAGAAACATGTCAGTTCATGCCGGTCGCTTGCTGGATACCGGCACCGGCCTCAGCGCGCCTGGATAATCTTTACGGCCTCTTCGGCGCTGGCCGCCGGTTGAATAAGCTCGAGATCTTCCGGGCTGATCACCTCTTCCCCCAGCATGGTCTCACGGCTGAAACTCTTGAGATGGTTCCAGAAATCACCCCCCATGCCGACGATGGGAAAACGCTCGAGTTTGCCGGTCTGGACCAGCGTGATCACCTCGAAGGCCTCGTCGAGCGTGCCAAAACCGCCGGGCATCACAATGAATGCCGACGAGTACTTGACCAGCATCACCTTGCGGATAAAAAAGTGCTCGAACTCGATGAACTTGTCGAGGTAGGGGTTGGGTTTCTGTTCGAAAGGCAGCGTGATATTACAACCTATGCTCATGCCGCCCTCTTCCCGGGCGCCGCGGTTGGCGGCTTCCATAATACCGGGGCCGCCACCGGTCATGACCGCGTACCCGGCCCGGGCAAGCGCGGCACCGGTCTCGCGGGCGAGCTGGTAGTAGCGGTGGTCTTCTTCAAAACGTGCCGAGCCGAATACCGTGACACAGGGCCTGTCGAAATCAAAACTCTCGAAACCGCGCAGGAACTCGAGAAAAAAAGTCACCGCACTTTCAAGATCGTCGCCGCGGCTGCGTCGCCCTTCCAGGAACAGCTTCTCGGCACCTTCGACTTTACCGAGCAGGGAGTAAGGCGGTACAGGAATGGCAGGATCGGACATGATGGTCTCCGCTTGTTATTGATCTCAGGACTGCTGTGTCGACCCTTCCAATAGTACCCGGAACATCCGTCTTTTGTACACTGGAGCCGCGGCCCGGGAACATCATGATGCACAGTCTGTCTCTGCCCCGTCTGCTAAAGCTGGCCAGCCGCGGGCATTCAGGTGATACTTCTCTGCTCTGCGCCGGAAAGGAGAATAACGTGAGCGGTGACACGCTGTTTGTATTTGGACTGCTGCTGGTTACCGTGCTCCTTTTCGTCAGCGACCGGGTACGCCTGGACGTCGTTGCACTGGCGGTAATCCTGGTGCTGATGCTGAGCGGGTTGCTGACGCCCGCCGAATCACTGGCCGGTTTCGGCGACCCCGTTGTGCTGCTGCTGGCCGGCCTGTTCGTGGTCGGCGAAGGCCTGTACCGCACCGGCATCGCCTTCGCCGTCGGCGACTGGCTGATGCGCGTGGCGGGAACCAGTGAACTGCGCCTGCTGGTCATGCTCATGCTGGTGGTAGCCGGGCTGTCGGCCTTCATGAGTTCCACCGGTGCCGTCGCCATCTTCATCCCCATCGTGCTCAGCCTCGCCGCCAGGGCGGGTATCAGTCCGTCCCGGCTGCTGCTGCCGATTGCCCTGGCCTCGCTGATAGGCGGCATGCTGACCCTGATCGGCACACCGCCTAACCTGGTGGTCAGCATCCAGCTGGAGCGCGAAGGACTGGCGCCGTTCGGCTTTTTCAGCTTCACGCCCATCGGCGCCCTGGTCCTGATGGCGGGTATCGGCTATATGCTGCTGGTCGGGCGGCACCTGCTACCGAACCGGGTAACGGGTAACAAACGCCGGCGCGCCCGCCGCTCGCTGGTGGAACTTGCCGAAGCCTACGGCATCAGGGGGCAACTGCGCCGGCTGCGCCTGGGCAGTGACTCACCGCTATCCGGCCATAGCGTGGAGCAGGCCATGTTGCTGACCCGTTACCAGGCCATGGTCGTCGGCATCGAACGCGACGGGCTGCTGGCACCCGCCCTGTCGAATACAAGACTCAACGCCGGCGATGTGCTGCTGGTGGTCGGTGCGGACACTGCGCTGACCACCTTGTGCAAGCGTGAAAAACTCACCGAGGTGCCACTGCGCGACTATCACTTTCGCACCGTCACCAAGGAACTGGGCCTGGCCGAAGTCCTGCTGACACCGAATTCTGACCTCATCGGGCACAGCCTGATCGAGGTGAACTTCCGCGAACACCATGACCTGACCGTGCTCGGCGTACTGCGCATGGGTAAACCTCTTGAAGGGGAGTTTGCCCGTATACCGCTGGCCTTCGGCGATTCCCTGCTGGTGGCCGGTGGCTGGAAGGACATCAGCCGCATACAGGAGGGACACGACGATTTCCTGGTGCTGAGCCTGCCCAGGGAGATGGATGAAATCGCACCGAACCGCGGCAAGGCCAGGCACGCCCTGCTGATCCTGGCCGTCATGCTGCTGCTGATGACGTTTAACCTGGTACCGGGTGTCACGGCAGTACTGCTGGCCGCACTGGCGATGGTCGTAACCGGCTGTGTCAGCATGAACAACGCCTACCATTCACTCAACGCCCAGAGCCTGGTGCTGATTGCCGGCATGCTGCCCATGGCCACGGCGCTGGAGAAAACCGGCGGCATCGATTTAGTCGCCGGCGGCCTGGTCAGTGGCCTGGGGGACTTCGGCCCGTTTGCCCTGATGGCCGGGCTTTTTGTGCTGACCTCGGTATTCAGTCAGTTTATCTCGAACACGGCTACCACTGTACTAGTCGCACCCGTCGCCGTGGCCGCCGCGGCTGAGCTGGGTGTTTCACCCTACCCGATCCTCATGACCGTGGCGATTGCCGCATCCACGGCTTTCGCCACCCCCGTGGCCTCGCCCGTGAATACGCTGGTGCTGGGGCCGGGTGGCTACCGTTTCAATGATTTTGTCAAAGTGGGGGTACCGCTGCAGGTCCTTGCCATGGCGGTCACGCTGCTGGCGGTACCGGCCCTGTTTCCCCTGTAACAGGTCGCTGTCACCGTTTTTTTGCCAGGCGATCGATAACGCTGCCGCCAGCGTTTCCGAATCAAAACCGGTATCTTCCTGCGTGCGGGTTCCGATATAAGAGACCTTGAGCCCCGAGGTGCGGCCCAAGGGGTAAGCGTAGCTGAACTTCCAGGCGATATTCTGTTTCCTGTCATCCTTGTCCAGGCCGGTCCATTTTCCTTCCTGGCAGGCCTGTATCAGGTCGACGCGGGCTGATTTCCCGAACAACTCAAAAGTACGGATATACTTCCCTCCCAGAGCACATCGATGCCGCAGATTTCATTCCCGAGGGTAAACGTCAGTCACTCGATCAGAGGATCATCGGTATCCTGTGACTGTGCATCGTCGTTCATACTCTCTATTCCCCCATCTTTCCAGGTCCAGGTTTCATTTTCCCGCCCCTGAGCCAGCGGATTCCTTCCACGACGAAAGAGTACAAGTAGGTCAGGATGAAAGCTTCCGCGATAAACAAGGTAATCGACGGGATGAGCCATGCCGCTATCAGCACGGCATTGACCGCGCCGACCGCCGTGGCCGATCTGGCCCAGCTCCGAATGAGCGCGGGCATCCTGTAGGGTACTTGCAACGATACGGTATGCAGCAGAAACAGCGGGATCAGCACACTCCCGGGTTCAAACCCCAGGGGTTGTTCCAGCAGCAGCGCAAACAGCAGGTGGCGCATGAGTTCATTGGTGGGCGAACCGCCACCCGAGGCTGCTTCGGGGTTAAGCCGGGAAGTGGCACGGAGGATAACCGAACCCGCCGCGATGGCACTGGCGATCAGAATCATGCCACCGAAATGCGCACCGACCGCCAGCGCCAGGGCGACGTGAGCGACGGCGTCACACACATTATCAAGGTCGGCCCCGAACCGGCTGCGGATATCCAGCTTGGCCGCCAGAACACCATCGAGGTCATCCATGACATTATTGAAGATGATTAACGGGATGACGTAACGGTAGCCGTCATCGAAGAACAGTAATACCAGGGGCAACACACCGAGAATCGATGTCAGGTTGGCGAGGTTCCGGTAAAGGAAGTTTTTCTGCACTTTTTTCCTCTTTATCGGCACATCATGGTGAATTCAGTCAAACCGCCGGGCCGAGACAACAGGCGCGCCCTGTAGTTGTTCAGCTTGCCTACGGTTCAAGCACGAAAAAATGATTTTGCAGCTTCGGGAACGAGATTCCCAGCGCCCTGGGTAGACGATTGATCCAGGGACTCCCCAGCCGCATTGCCCAATAGGCCAAGGGGCCAACAATCCCCGGCATCTGGGCCGGTTCCGGCACGAGTCCCTTCCATTTTTTGATCAGTTCACACCCGATCTGCATGAGGACATAGGGCTCGTTCCGCTCGCTCTGCCGAACCGTCAGTCCGCATTGTTTGAAGATCCGCCGGTAATCCTGCACGGATCGGTAGACAACCGGGTAGTCACCCGCACATGTCTCGGTCTCACCCCGGACAGTGGACTCGCGGCACAGGATGATCCCGCCCGGTTCGAGATGGGCAGCTAATCTTCGCAACAGGGCAAGCACAGCCTGTTCATCGAGATACATGAGCAAGCCACCGAGGAAGACCACGCGGTAGCGACCCTCAGGTTCGAATGACAGGACATTACCAGGCACAGGGCGAATGTTCGGGTACGGGGCACACCGTTCCTCCAGTGCCTGGTAGAGCGCACCGCTGCCCTCGACGGCAACCACGCGGGAGAAGCGCTGAGCGAATGTCTCTGCCCAGTAACCGACGCCACACCCCAGGTCGAGCACCGTACCACCCGGATCCACATCACGAAGCAGCCGCTTGACGACCTCGAATTCTGCCTGAAAACGATAGTGGCCCGCACTTGCCGGGAAACCGAAGCCGTCCATCATATACGGACCCAGGATCGAGGCTTTGACCCCTGACCAATACTGATCAACCGCCATATGATCGAGCTCAGGCAAGGACTGCCACCGGCTCGACAACGACAAGAGAACGGCCCATGGCGGAACGGCGACTGCCAAACAGTTTTTCCGCTGCATCCAGATCCGCCAGGGTATCGATTTCGTACCATCGGTCTGCATCGAAGAAGACCGCATCAAACGCAAGCGAACCGTCGGCGACCATGTCGGCGAATACGGCTTCGTAATACACCCCGAGCCTGCCATTTGACACGTAGTCACTCAACCTTTCTTCCATCGCCTGCCAGGTTTCCAGCGACAAACTGTAGAGGTTCACTGTCTTGTAGCGTGGCGTATCGGAATTGTTGCAGTCGGGGTGGAAAGCCGCGACCTGCTTTCCGAAACCGAGCGCCACCGTGGTGCCATTCATCCAGGGTCGCAGCCTGGAAATCGCAATCCGGTCCGGATAGAGCATGTCGTCCAGCATCCTGGCTTCGAAAACCAGATCGCTTTCCACCAGCAGGAAAGATTCCTGAATCTGCTGGCGGGCCAGCCACAGGGAATAGAGATTATTAGTGGTGCGGTAGTCAGGATTGACGACATAATCGACCCGCATGTCACCCGCCTTGTGGCGCAAAAATTTACGGATCTGGTCGCCCTGGTGTCCAAGTACCACCACCAGCCGATTGATGCCCTTTGCCCGCAGGTTGTGAATCAGGCGATCGAGGATCGGGCGGTCGCCAACCTCAGTGAGACACTTCGGAGCGTTGCGGGTCAATGGCCGCAGGCGGGTTCCCGTCCCTGCGGCAAGTAAAAGTGCTGTGCTTATACGGTTAGAATCAGTCATAGTCGGCCCTCGCAGGTAAGTCGTTCACTGCAATCTCTGGTTTAAAAAACGCATGCAGTTTCTGACGCCGAATACGTGTAATCTTGATCCTGGCAACTTCGTTGCTTGTCTCCTCCACACTCTCTTGATAAAGGTATTCTTTTCGGAAAAAGCACCCGCGTTACGTCGAATATCGTTTAGACAATACCCTGACGATCGATACGACAATCGTCGTCCGACCTTGAAGCAGATACATGCCAGCGGGGAGCCATAAGGCGGACAAAACGAACGCCACGGAACTGATTGATACTAATGGATTGAAGGCACAATATCAATCCAGGAGGAGGCTATGAGTTGGCTGGGGGGCCCAAAAGGCCTGGATTTCCAGTCCGGAGGCTGAGTATGCAGGTATCAGCCCCAGGCCCTCCGATTAAGTGCTATTTTCCCTGCAGGTGAGAGAGCTTCTAAAACAGATAGTTAAAGAGATCACCGTGCTCCCGGATGCCTCTGGTTAACATCTGGAAGCACGGTGTCAGACAAGTTGGTAGCGGGGGCAGGATTTGAACCTACGACCTTCGGGTTATGAGCCAGCCTCGGTAGTTACCAGCCTTTTAAAATCATGCACTTATGGGGACGCCCGTTGCACACATTGCACTACAATGCAGGACAATGCACTACTGATCCCGTCAAAAATCACGCACGGTATTTAGAGGAGATGTCCCTAAGCGGTGTCGACCTTATCCCCCGTTCCCAGTGCAGTCAGTGCGGCCTCGACCCAACCAAAGCCGATGCGCTCTTGCTCCAGGCGCAGGTTTGGACCCAGGCGGTTATCTCTCAGATCGTTGTACAACGCACTTTCCTCCACGTTCAGACGGGGCAGGTCGCGTAGCGTCTGTTTTTCTTCCACGACCCACTGGGCCTCGAAGGCCAGCAGGGTGGCGCGATCCATCAGCAAGGAGCGCGCATGTGGCAGGCGGGTGCGCAGTTGATCGAGGATGGCAAAGCCGTGGGTATCGATATCGCCCCAGTAAAACACCTGGCAACGCGTCAGCCAGCCGGCCTGTCCCAGGGCTTCGAATCCATAACCGGCGCCGAAGATCAGCAGGCTGTCCGGCACCTGCGGAAAGGCCAGAAAATTGATCTCGTTTTCAGTGATAAAAACGCGGGAGACCGTAGGCGCCAGGCGGGCGAAGCTGGCGGCATCCAGGGTAATATCCGCATCCCCGCCCCCTGGCAACAGCGCATGCGCGGGATCGAGCGCACGCAGGCGGATAAGCCGGGGCTTGTCACGAAATCCGTAACGCCTGGCAAAACCCGACACGCCGCTGGCCGTGGTATCGATGGCCTCGGGCGGCAAGACCCTGTCCAACCACTGGATGAGAACACCCCGGTGCGCCTCGATGAATTTGCTGTGCACGCCGGCGATATCCATCTGGCGCAGATAAACGCCTGGGCGCGGATGCTGCCTGATCCAGTCGACGACATCCAGCAGGCGGTCCCAGACCTCCGCCAGTTCCAGCACCTTGAGGGGTTTGCGGGTAATCCAGTCGAGCAACAGGGGCTGGCGTTCCCGGGTACGCTCGACGACGGCGGCAAAGCGCCTGGCCTCGCGGCGCTTGCCCAGTACCTCCAGGGCGTCGTCGAGCGTATCCACCCAAACCGCCCCGGGGACCTCGTTCGCGCCCAGCACCCGGTGGCGCAACGCGCGCATCTCGATCCGGTAATGCGGCAATGCGTTCAATTCAGCAATCCAGGCGCGCACCCTGTCGAAATGTTCTGACATTTGTGCCGAGGTCGGTCCCTTGAGCGTCAGCCGCCTGGGAAAGGATGACTCGCCTGAAACCATCCCGCTCAACAGTTCACCACGGTCCCAACAGCGTTGCAGTTGCGCGCGAAGCTCGCGGGGCCCCGTCCAGTTCACGGCGCCGCCCTCGCCTTCTCCTCCCGGTATTCTTCGATGGAGAGGTTGCGCAGCCTGGAAACGCGGCCGTCCTCGTTGTGGACAAAGCCGACGCTGTTAACGAAGGGCTCGATGATGTGGATCTTCTGCAATGGCGTGACGATCAGCAGTTGCAGATTGAGCTGCGCGAACAACTGCAGCCCGTAGTGCGCGGACTCGTCCGAACCACGCCCGAAAGCCTCGTCGATGACCACGAAGCGGAAGGATCGCGAACGCACTTCCCCCCATTCCAGGCCGAACTGGTAAGCCAGACTGGCGGCCAGAATAGTGTAGGCCAGCTTCTCTTTCTGACCACCGGATTTCCCGCCCGAGTCGGAATAGTGCTCGTGCTCGCTGTCATCCTCACGCCAACGCTCGCTGGCGGCGAACGTAAAGCCGTTGCGCACGTCGGTCACCTTGGCGGTCCA
>DRNU01000145.1 GCA_011374975.1 Gammaproteobacteria bacterium
CCTGGCAAAGGCGCTGTTGAACGAGTGCGGCACCGACATGCAAAAGGTTCTCGCCGTGTTCAGCCGGCTCGACGGCCACTACGATACCGATGTCGACGATGTCGCCGAGCTGTATGTCAACCTGGTAAAAGACAAAGCCGGCCCGGTCAGCAAGGCGCTTGCCGACAACAGGAAGCTGGTCGCACTGCTGATCAAAGTCATGGACGAAGGCTGGACCAGCGACGGTGAGCAAGCCTGCATCGACTACCTGAAAGCCCTGAAGTAAACGTTTCGGGCGCGGCTATACGCGCTTGCCCGGGCGCAGGGTGATGATATTTTTCCCGTCACGGCGCTGGTAGGTCATGGCGTCCATCTGCTCACGACTCAGCTCGATACCCAGGCCGCCCGGCTCACGCTGTTCCACCGGTAAATGCACATCCGGCTGTTCTGTCTCCAGCGGGTCGAAGGCGATGCCGTCATCGCTCAGGGTAAGCGTCAGCTGCCCGTCATCCAGCACCACATCGAGTTCGATTTCACCGACGTCCGCAGCCGGGTAGGCGTAGGCAATAATGTTTGCCAACAGGTCATCGAGTACCGCGTTGACCCTGTGTTGTATGACGGCATCGAGATGCTGCGCCGCGGCAAACGCATTGAACCAGGCGATAACTTCTTCAGTGCGCGACAAGCCCCGCCAGGAACGGTGGCTACGGGCAGGCGGTCGTGCAGAGGCATCCCGTGCATGGCAGGCAAGCGCCATCACAGTAATGTCGTCGGCCTGTTCGGCCTCGCCCTCAAAGTCATGCACACGGTCGATGATTGTCTGGATCAGCGCAGCGGGCGCCTGCCCCGGTGCCAGCAGATCCAGCAGGCGCGCTTCACCGAACAGCTCACCGGCACTGTTGGTCGCCTCGGTGATGCCGTCCGTGAATACCAGCAGCGTATCGCCGGGCGCAAGGGTCACCCGGTCTTCTGCGTAGCTGAGCCCCTGCATGGCGCCGGCCACCGGGCCGTGGCGCCTGTCGAGGCTCCGGATGCCGCCATCCGCAGTACTGATACAGGGTGGATTATGGCCGGCATTGCTGTAAACAAGTTCGCCGCTGCGCGCATCATAAACTGCAATGAACAAGGTCACGAACATACAGCTCTCATTGTCCGCACCCAGTGTTTCGTTCACGCGGGTCAAAATATCCGCCGTCGAGTGACTGTGCCCGGCACAGGAGCGGATCAGGGTGCGGGTGACCGCCATGAACAGCGCGGCCGGCACACCCTTGCCCGAGACATCGCCGACACAGAGGCACAGCCGGGCATCGTCCAGGAAAAAGAAGTCGTAGAAGTCACCGCCCAGTTCGCGCGCCGGTTCCAGGCGGGCATGCAGGGAAAAGTTTTTATACTCGGGCGCGCCGGGGAAATCCTGCGGCATCATATTCATCTGCAGATCACGGCCGACATTCAGCTCGCCTTCCATGCGGTCTTTCTGCGCCTTGATGGTGGCATAGGCCGCCTGCAGTTCCTTGCGGCCCTGCGCCAGCGCCAGCTGGGTTTTTACCCGTGCCCGGAGCACCGGCGCCGAGACCGGCCTGGTGATGTAATCGGCGGCGCCGAGTTCAAAGCCGCGCGTCTCGTCGCCAACCTCACCCATGGCGGTCACAAAGATGACCGGGATATCCCGCGTTGCGGCATCGGCCTTGAGCCGCCGGCACACCTCATAGCCGTCCATTTCCGGCATCATGATATCCAGCAGGATGAGATCGGGGTTGCGCGAGGTTGCGGCCTGCAGCGCACGTTCACCGTTCGTGGCGACGATCAGGCGGTAGTCCTTTTTCAGCAGCCCGCTGAGCACGTCGATGTTGATCGGCTCGTCATCGACAATCAGGATTTTGTGCTGCCTGGTCATTATTCCGCGGCCGACTTCCTGGCCTCCCGCAGATTTTTACAGTAGGTGATCATGTCGAGGAAACCGCTGATTTCCAGCACCTCGCGGATCTGTTCATTGGCATTGCACAACACCACCCGGCCATTCTTGCGCACCAGCTTGGCCGCCTGCAGGATCACGCGCAGGCCGGCGCTGGAGATGTAGTCGGTGCCTTCGAAGTTGAAGATCATGCGCTTTTCACCGGCGACGATTGAGTCCAGCACCAGTTTTTCCGCCTGCGGGGCGTTGTTGGTGTCGAACCTGCCCCGGGGTGTAATGATAACAATGTCACCGACCTTGCCTGATTCTATATCCATACGTCTCCCTGACCCGTCAGCCGCCTGCAGTTATTTGTCTTCGAGGGCGCCGCCGCCTTTTTTCATGCGTTTGCCGGCGGCGGCGCGTTCCTTACGTACTTTCTTCGGATCGGCGATCAGCGGCCGGTAGATTTCCACGCGGTCGCCTGACTGTAGCACCTGGTCTGCTTTCTTCAGCTTGCCGAAGATTCCCGCCTTCTGTTTCTGCAGGTCAATTTCCGGGAAGCGTTCCAGGATACCGGACTGCTCGATGGCCTGTTGCAGCGTGGTGCCCGGCGCCACGTCCAGTGCCAGGATAACCTGCTCATCCGGCGTGGCGTAGGCCACTTCCACGGGGATCACCTCAGGATTTTCCATACATCTCCACAGCGCGTTTGTGAAAGGAATCCACCAGTGAATTCGCGATCTGGCTGAACACCGGCCCGACCACCATGTCCAGCATGCGGCTGGCAAACTCGAACTCCAGGTCGAAGGAGATCTTGCAGCCATCATCGCCCAGCGCATCGAAGCGCCAGAACCCCTCGAGGTGCTTGAACGGTCCTTCCTCCAGGCGCATTTCAATCATCTTGCCTTTCTGGTTGAGGTTGCGCGTGGTAAACGATTTTTCCACCCCGCCCTTGGATAACACAATGGTGGCGCGCACCTCGTCATCCGTGCGCGACAGCACCTTTGCATCGCGGCACCAGGGCAGGAACTTCGGGTACGCATCGATATCGTCGACCAGTGCAAACATTTGCATGGGCGTGTACGGCACCAGCGCCGACTTGCTGATGTCAGTCATTCAACTACTCCGTCTGTCCGGACAGACCGGAGAGCTCGATCAGGCCGGTCACGTTTAAAAATACCAGCAGTACCGCTATCGGCGTGACATAGCGCACCAGCACATACCACAGGCCATAGGCGGAACTGT
Source organism: Gammaproteobacteria bacterium (assembly GCA_011374975.1). GTDB lineage: Bacteria > Pseudomonadota > Gammaproteobacteria > DSM-19610 > DSM-19610 > Thiogranum. Next base: position 3,119 of record DRNU01000145.1, read on the forward strand.
CACCCATATCCAGTTCCTGCACACTGTCATTGCGACGCATCACCCAGACACTGAACAGCGCGATGAACAGGCCGCCCAGCGGCAGCATGATGTTGGCCGTCAGGTAATCCAGCAGGTCAAAGATCGTGTAATGCTCGAATATCTCAATAAAGTACAGGGGTTTGAAATCAGCCCAGGTGTTGAACGACAGCACTGTCAGCAGACCGAAGGCCCAGGTAGCGATGCCCGCGTACACCGAGGCGTAGATACGCGTCATGCCGCGGTTCTCCACCAGCCAGGCCACCGCCGGCTCGATCAGCGAGATTGCCGAGGTCCAGGCGGCGAACACCAGCAGCACGAAGAACAGCGTGCCGAACAGCGCGCCGCCCGGCATGTGCCCGAAGGCAATCGGCAGCGTCTGGAAGATCAGGCCGGGCCCGGCGCCGGGTTCCAGGCCGTTGACGAACACAATGGGGAAAATCGCCATGCCGGCCATCAGCGCCACCAGCGTATCAAGGAAGGCGATGGTGATACTGGTCCGGGCGATGGAGGCGCGCTCCGGCAGGTAGGAGCCGTAGACCATGATGGCGCCCATGCCCAGGCTGAGGGTGAAAAACGCGTGCCCCATGGCAATCAGCACCCCGTTAGCACTGATCTTGCTGAAATCCGGCGTAAACAGGAACGCCAGCCCCTCGTCGAACGCGCCGCTGGCCAGCGCATAGCCGTCCAGCAGGATCAGCAGCACGAACAGCGCCGGCACCAGGAAACGCACCGCCTGCTCCAGCCCGCTGCGCACCCCGCGCGCCACCACGATCATGGTCATCACCATGAACAGGGTGTGCCAGGCCAGCAGGCGCTCCGGGTCACCGGTCAGCTGCTCGAAAATACTGGCGATGCCCTCGGCGGTGGCGCCGGTAAAGGTGCCCGCCGCGGCCCGGAACACATAGGCCAGCGCCCAGCCGGCGATGACACTGTAATAGGAGAGGATCAGGAATCCGGCCAGCACCCCGGCCCAGCCCAGCCAGCGCCAGGCCGGGTTGGCACCGGCCTCCTTCGCCAGGCTGCGCATGGTGTTGATCGGGCTCTGGCGCCCGCGCCGCCCCAGCATCACCTCCGCCATCATGATGGGGATGCCGATCACGGCGATACAGGCCAGGTACACCAGTACAAAGGCGCCACCGCCGTTCTCGCCGGCGATATAGGGGAACTTCCAGATATTACCCAGGCCCACCGCCGAGCCGGTTGCGGCCAGCACAAAGGCCAGGCGGCCGGACCAGCTGCCGTGTATCGATTTTCGTTTTTCAGTCATGGAGTTCCCGGGGGACAAGAGCCTGAACAGTGATTGTCCTTAAAACAGCAAAAATGCTCAAGTTTCCGGTTGCATGCGTATAATGCGCGCATGGCGAAAAAGGCAAAAAAGAAAGACAAGGCGAATTCCGGCAGCACCATCGCCCTGAACAAACGGGCACGCCACGATTATATCCTGGAAGACCGCTTCGAGGCCGGCCTGGCGCTGGAAGGCTGGGAAGTAAAAAGCCTGCGCGCCGGCAAAATACAGATCGTGGAGAGCTATATCCTGCTGAAGGACAACGAGCCCTGGCTGTTTGGCTGCCTGATCACCCCGCTGCCGACCGCCTCCACCCATATCCACCCCGACCCGACCCGTACACGTAAATTGCTGCTGCACCGCGAGGAAATCGACCGCATGATCGGCGCCGTAGAGCGCAAGGGCTACTCGCTGATCCCCACCGCCATGTACTGGCGAAAAGGCCGCGCCAAGCTGGAAATCGCCCTCGCCAAGGGCAAAAAAGCGCACGACAAGCGCTCCGACATCAAGGATCGTGACTGGAAACGCGATAAACAGCGGATTCTGAAGCACGGCTGACCTTCTGCCCCGCCCCACCGTCCCGCACAACCGTCATACCGGCGCAGGCCGGTATCCAGGCATTCCGCACACTGGATTCCGGCATCCGCCGGAATGACGGCCTCTCCCCCCTTGAAATCCTGCAAAAAAGAACCATATTTATAAACAAGGAGCCGAGGCTCCCGCCAAACCAGCAAAGTCGGCCCCGTATGCTGCGGGAACCGTGGAAAGCGCCGCTACCAGCGGCACGCATAGGCGGGAACCCCGAGCTCCTGTATACTGTCAGACGTACGAACCGGGGGCGACCTGGCTTCGACGTGGGTTGCAAAACCTGAGGTGCATGCCGAGGAACAGATTACCTCGTA
>DRNU01000146.1 GCA_011374975.1 Gammaproteobacteria bacterium
ATATGCCAAAGGCCTGTATTTTGCCAGTCGGAGACATTGATCTGGCGCAAGGAAGAGAGTGGCGGTGCCATGCCAAATGAAGCAAACTGTGAATTCGCCTGTCTACCTGCGTTCGAACCGGAATCATGACCGAGATTAAGGCACTTCAGCCGGAACAACTGCGCTCCCGTTGCAAGCCGGAGTCTTTCCAGTTCCAGACCACCGACGATTTGCCGGACCTCGGTGAAATGGTCGGCCAGGAGCGTGCGCTCACGGCGTTGCGCTTCGGTGTCAGCATGCCTGGCTCCGGCTACAACCTTTACGCGCTGGGTCCTGCAGGTGCCGGAAAGCACACCGCTGTGTCGCACTTCCTCAAGGAGAAAGCCGCCGGTGCAGCGACTCCGGCCGACTGGGTGTATGTGAACAATTTCAACGACAGCGGCAAACCACTGGCAATACGTTTACCGGCCGGACGTGGCAGGGCGTTGCAGCATGACATGCAACAGCTGGTCGAGGAACTGCGCACCGCGATACCGGCCGCCTTCGAAAGCGACGATTACAAGGCGAGAATACAGCAGATCGATGAGCGTTTTGATTCGCACCAGGAAAAAGCCTTTCGGGAACTGCACGAAGAGGCAGAACGTCACCATATAAAAGTGTTCAAGGCGCCGGGAGAATTTACCTTTGCACCGATCAGGGACGGTGAGGTGCTGGATGCCGAGGCGTTCCACAAACTCTCGAAACGCGAACAGAAAAGTATCGATTCCGACCTGGAAGCGCTGCAGGCGAAATTGCAGGATATCCTGCAGAAACAGATCCCGCAGTGGCGCAGGGAACGCCGGGAGCGCATCAAGAAAGTCAACGATGAAATGACACTCAGCGCCGTTGGCCACCTGATTGACAGCCTGCGGGCGGTGTACACGGAACTGCCGATGGTGTTGAGTTACCTGGCCGAGGTGCAGGACGATGTGATAGCCAACGTGGAGGTCTTCCTGCACGAAACCGATACCGGCCCGGCATTGCTGGGCGGCGGTCCGGAAAGGTCATTGCGCCGCTACCAGGTCAACCTGTTCGTGGATAACGGTGACAGCGAAGGCGCACCGGTACTCTACGAAGACAATCCCACCTATGGCGCCCTGATCGGGCGCATCGAGCATATCTCACAGCTGGGCGCGCTGATTACCGATTTCACCCTGATCCGGCCGGGTGCGCTGCATGCCGCTAACGAAGGGTATCTGATTCTCGACGCGCGAAAACTGCTGTCGCAGCCGTACGCCTGGGAAGGGTTGAAGCGCGCGCTGTATGCCGGGCAGGTCCGTATCGAATCGCTCGGGCAGATGCTCAGCCTGGTCAGCACGGTATCGCTGGAAGCGCAACCCATCGCCTTGCAGGTAAAGGTCGTACTGCTGGGTGACCGGCTGCTGTACTACTTGCTGCGCGAGTACGACCCGGATTTTATGGAGCTTTTCAAGGTGGCCGTCGACTTCGAGGACAGCGTCGACCGTAACCCGGACAACGATCAATTGTATGCGCAACTGGTTGCCACGCTGGTACGCAAGCACGGGCTGCGCCCGTTTGATCGTAGTGCGGTCGCTGCAGTGATCGAACAAAGCATGTGCATGGTCGGTGACCGCGAAAAACTCACCACCCATATGCGCAGTATCGCAGACCTGCTGAGTGAAGCCAGCTTCTGGGCTGGAGAAGCTGGCCACGATGTGGTGCAGCAGGACGATGTACAGCGCTCTGTCGATTACAACGTCGAGCGTATCGACCGGGTGCGCGATCGTATGCACGAGGAGATTCTGCGCGACACCGTCATGATCGACACCGATGGCGAGATTGTCGGCCAGATCAACGGTCTGTCGGTAATCCAGCTCGCCGAGGCGGCATTCGGCGTGCCGACGCGCATCACTGCCACCACACGCCTCGGTGAAGGCGAACTGGTGGACATCGAACGCGAAGTGGACCTGGCCGGACCGATTCATTCGAAAGGGGTCTTTATCCTGTCCAGTTACCTGGGCGCGCGTTACGCGCCGGATTTCCCCCTGTCACTCAGCGCCAGCCTGACATTTGAGCAGTCTTATGGTGAAATCGAGGGCGACAGCGCCTCGCTCGCCGAGTTGTGCGCCCTGCTGTCGTCACTGGCCGGGTTGCCGATTCGTCAGTCGCTGGCAGTCACCGGTTCGGTGAATCAGCACGGGCAGGTGCAGGCGATCGGTGGCGTCAATGAAAAAATCGAGGGGTTTTTCAATATCTGCAATGCACGTGGCCTGAGCGGGGACCAGGGTGTGCTGGTGCCGGCGAGCAATATGAAACACTTGATGCTGCGCCGTAACGTAGTCGACGCCGTGCGTGACAACAAATTCAGCATCTACGCAATCGAGCATGCCGATCAGGCCCTTGAACTGCTCACCGGCATCACGGCCGGCACAACCGACAGTGACGGGATTTTTCCGGAAGACAGCGCCAATGGCCGCGTACAGCTGCGTTTGCGTACGCTGGCTGGGCTGAGAATGCAATATACCGCAGCGGTAAAAGAACTCAGCACAAGCGTATCGCTTGAGGACCGGGAATCCCATGGCGTCGGCTTCAGCGAAAAACCGGGGCACAATACGGACTGAGGAGACGCCTAGTCCTCTTCCCGTTCAATACTGCAACAGTGCGCACCCGGCATGTCTTCCTCTTCCCTCTCCTGCTTACCGGATAACAGGATTTCCCCGCGTACCGGGGTGGGGCGGAAAGTGGTACAGCCTTTTACGCCCGCCCTGTACGCGGCTTCATACAGAGAGCGGAAATCCTCGAAGGCATAGTCCCCAGGCACGTTGATGGTCTTGGAGATGGCGTTGTCGACAAATGGCTGCAACGCAGCCTGCATCCCGAGGTGGGCATCGGGTGACAGCGAGCGGGCATCAATAAAATACTCCGGCAGTGCCTGATCTCCAGAATTGTGCCAGTGTCGGAAGGCATAGTCCGTCACGTCGAAGGTTGCATAATCGCCGGACTGATTCAGCACCCGGCGCCGGTGCTGAAAACCGAACACCGGCTCGATACCACTGGACACATTACCGGCCAGCAGGCTGATGGTACCGTTCGGAGCGATCGCTGTAAGGTGGCTGTTGCGGATACCCTGTGCGCCGATACCCTGGCGGATCGATGCCGGCAACGACTGGATAAATGCGCCCTGAAGATAGCGCTCCCTGTCGAAGAACGGAAAGCTGCCCTTCTCCCCGGCCAGTTCTATGGAAGCAAGGTAGGCGGTATGACATACCGTCTGCATGATCTGCTCCGCCTTGTGGCGCGCCCCGGCCTTGCCGTAATGCAGCCCCAGCATAATCAACGCATCCGCCAGCCCGGTGATGCCGAGCCCGATACGGCGAGAGCCCCGCGCCTGTTCAGCCTGCACATTAAGCGGAAACTGCGAGCAATCGATGACATTGTCCAGCAGGCGAACCGCTACCTTCACGGTCTCCCGGACTGCGTCCAGATCCAGGTGCGCCCCGGGGGAAAAGGGGTCAATAACAAAGCGGGACAGGTTGACCGATCCCAGGTCGCAGGCGCCATAAGGTGGCAGCGGGATCTCGCCGCAGGGATTGGTGGTGGTAATCTGTTCACGCCAGGCCAGATTATTGAGCGCATTGATACGGTCAACGAACAGAACGCCGGGCTCGGCGGTATCGTAGGCGGCACGCATAATACGTTCCCAGAGTGTACGCGCCGGAACCCGCCTGATTACCCTGCAAGCCACCGCTTCGCGCTGACCGGTCCAGTGACGCATGACAGTTTCGCCACCGGTATCCGGCTCAAGACTGTCGACCGGAAACACCAGCGGCCAAAGCGCGTCCTGTTCCACCGCTTTCATGAAAGCGTCTGTCACCTGCACCGAGAGATTGAAGCGCTGCAATTCACCAGGCATCCGCTTGGCATCGACAAAATCCCCGATATCCGGGTGATCGCAACGCAGACTGGCAATCATGGCGCCACGCCGGGCGCCGGTGGACATGACCGTGGCACACATGGCGTCCCAGATGCGCATAAAGGAAATCGGCCCTGAAGCAATACGGCCACTGGCATGGGCGACACTGTTCCTGGGCCGCAGGTTTGAGAAATCGTACCCTGTACCACCGCCGGCCTGCATGGTGAGCGCCCCCTCCTTGAGACGATCAAAAATGCTCTCCATGCGGTCATCAATCACCCCCATGACAAAGCAGTTCAACAGAGTCACGCGCCGGCCACTGCCGGCACCGGCCAGGATGCGACCGCCGGGGAGAAAACGAAAGTCTTCCAGGATGCCGTAAAAGCGCTCCTCCCAGGAGCCGGCGTCACGTTCCTCAACGGAAGCCAGTGTATTGGCCACCCGCCGCCAGCTGTCCTCGATGCTCCGCTCCTGTTCTCCGCCGTCTACGACCAGGCGATATCGGGTTTCCCAGATATGTTGTGCAATCGGAGTATCAAGGCTGGATGTGTTCATGGCTGATGGAGTCGTTATTCCTTACGCTAAGGATAGTAGGAACAGGCCGGATTTTCTGTATTAACTTATCAGTTTGCCCTTACGCTAGTGGTCTATATTTGTCTATATGTGTGGCAGCTTTTCTGACGGCTGCCATTGCGTGTGCCGAGGAGGCAAAAATGGCATTACAGATTCATTCGCCGGACGTATTGCGCTGCGCCAGAAGGGCATGGATGGCACGCCACATCACGCGGCGGTCCAGATCCCGCGGGCGTACATCGACATGGGCCAGGCCGTCAATGAGAAACAGTTCGGCCCGCCCGGGCGGCACGGCCGCGGCCAGGGCCATACTCTCAGTATAGGGAATGATGGCATCGTCAGTGCCGTGGAGCAGGATCAGCCTCGCCCGCAACCGGGCAAGATCCTTATTGGCAAGGTTCAGCGCCTCTATGTCAGCACGGATTTCCGTCGGCAGGCCGTCGATCAGCGCCGACGTGCGTACCCGGTCACGGTTCTCCAGCAGGGCGAGCAATGCCCGCCCCCCGGGTGTCAGGCGCCGGTTAAGGTCATTGATCTGCGCGCGCGGGGCATTCAGCCTGCGCTCGGCCATGGCCCGGAAAGCCGACCGGTCGCGCGGATCGGACAGGCGCTCGGCGTTGCTGAGCACAAACACCCACTTGCCATAACGGTTCGGCTCCAGATAATGCCACTG
>DRNU01000147.1 GCA_011374975.1 Gammaproteobacteria bacterium
ATCGCGCCCCTGTTTGGCGGAACCGCCGGCGGAATCACCCTCCACCAGGTACAGTTCGCACTGCGACGGGTCACGCTCCTGGCAGTCGGCCAGTTTGCCGGGCAGCCCGGCGATATCCAGCGCGCCCTTGCGGCGAGTCATTTCACGCGCCTTGCGAGCGGCTTCGCGGGCCATTGCCGCTTCCACGATTTTTTCTACGATCGCCTTAGAATCTGATGGATTTTCAAGGAGATAGCTTTCAAGCTTATCCGAGACGGTGGATTCCACGATGCCCTTTATCTCGGAAGAAACCAGCTTATCCTTGGTTTGCGAAGAAAACTTGGGATCCGGCACTTTGACCGAGAGCACGGCCGTCAGCCCTTCCCGGGCATCGTCACCGGTGGTGTTAACCTTGTTTTTCTTGGTGACCTGCTTTTCCATGTACTGGTTCAGGGTGCGCGTCAGTGCCGCGCGAAAACCTGCCAGGTGAGTACCGCCATCCAGCTGCGGGATATTGTTGGTAAAGCAGAAAATATTTTCCTGGTACGAATCGTTCCACTGCATGGCAACTTCAACACCGACACCGTCTTTCTGGCCGGTGAAATAGAAAACCGTGGGGTGCAGCGGCGTTTTGTTCTTGTTCAGGTGCTCGACGAAGGCCCGGATACCACCCTGGTATTCGAAAATATCCTGTTTGTCGGTACGTTCATCCGTCAGCTTGATACGTACGCCGGAATTCAAAAAAGACAGCTCTCTCAAGCGCTTGGAGAGAATGTCATAGTGGAATTTGGTATCGGTAAAGATTTTCGAGCTGGGCTTGAAGCGGACTTCAGTACCGGTCTGATCAGTATCGCCGATGACTTTCAGGGGTTCCTGCGGCTCACCGTCGATATATTCCTGGTAGTGGACCTTGCCGTCGCGGCGGATGGTCATGATCAATTTTTCTGACAACGCGTTGACCACGGAAATACCAACGCCATGCAGGCCGCCGGAGACTTTGTAGGAGTTATCGTCGAACTTACCGCCGGCGTGCAGCACGGTCATAATGACTTCTGCCGCCGAGCGCCCTTCTTCCGGGTGGATATCGACCGGAATGCCGCGGCCGTCGTCAGTAATGGTGACTGAATCGTCACTGTGCAGTGTGACGGTCACTTCAGAGCAGTAATTTGCCAGTGCCTCGTCGATCGAGTTATCGACGACCTCAAACACCATGTGGTGCAACCCGGTGCCATCATCGGTATCACCGATGTACATGCCAGGCCGTTTTCTGACGGCATCAAGACCTTTCAGGACCTTGATATTAGAGGAATCGTAACTGGGTTCTTTGCTCATAGCGGCTGTATCCGAAGATTGACGTTGAATTATAACACCTCCGAGACTTCACCGTGTTTCACGTGAAACCGTCGTGCCTGTTCACTTTCCCAGTCAGATTCTGCGGGCTCACTGATCGCCGTCACGAAAACCTGGGCTTCTATCGATTGCAGCAGGCGCATAACGCGCAGCTGGTTACTTCGATCCAGCTCGGCACCGAGGTCATCCATGAGAAACAGGCTGGTTTGCGAGGCAGCATTCCTGAGCAACTGTGCCTGGGCCACCTTCAGCGCTGTCACGAGGAGTTTCAGCTGGCCGCGGGAAAGCTGTTCATTCACCGGGCGATCATTGTAGAAAAACACCAGATCTGCCCGCTGCGGGCCGGTGCGGGTAAAACCCTGCTCCCGGTCTTTTGCAAGGCCGGCCTGTAGAGCCTGATGATAGTCCTGGTCCGCCGGCCAACCGCGCCGGTATGCCATACGAAAGGTGCCCGGCAAATCCAGTAATTCCTGTAAAACCCGCAAGACCACAGTCTCCAGCTCGGCAATATAGCTGTCTCGTAACTGGTGCAGCACTTCACCGCTGGCTGCGAGCTCCAGGTCCCAGGCGTTGATTTCCTGGGCGGGCCGGCCTTTGCGCAGTGCGGCATTGCGTTGCTTGAGTAATTTCTGGAAGCGCTGCCATGCCGACATGTAACTCTGTTTCACGTGAAACAACCCCCAGTCCAGGTAGCGGCGCCGGAATACAGGGCCTTCCTCGATCAGCCGGTGCAGGTTGCCACCCAGCCATTGCACGGGAAACAACGTTGCCAGCTCGGACAGGCGTTTTATCGGTTTACCATCGATACGGGCGATCAGCTTTTTGTCGCTACGGCTCATGCCTACCGGCATGTCCCTTTTATTCTCCTGCCCGATACTGGCCACCAGCTGAAATCCGTCTTCACCGGAACGGATAACTTTATCCAGGTTACGGGTACGAAATGAACGCGCTCTTGCCAGAACAAACAAGGCTTCCAGCACACTGGTTTTACCGGCCGCATTTTCACCGATAAACAGGTTGATTCGGGGGGCAAGGGGCAAACGCGCCGATTCAATATTTCGGAACCGGTCAATCGAAAGCGTTTTCAGGGGCATCAGAAGTCGCCGGCCAATGCCAGCCTGGTCATGCTGATTGCTGCCGGAACGGCTACAACCGCATGGGCATGACCACGTAAAGGTATTGTTCAGTCCCCGGTTGGCGGATCAGGCAACTGCTGTTTGAATCACTCAGCGTGATTTCCACATTATCACTGCGAACGGATGACAGCACATCCAGCAAATACGTCACATTAAAGCCGATTTCCAGACCGCTGCCCTGGTAGTCAACCTCGAATTCCTCGTCGGCTTCTTCCTGATCAGGGTTATGTGCTTGAATTTTAACGAAATTCTTATCAAGATTCAGGCGGATGCCCCGGTATTTCTCATTTGAGAGAATGGATGTCCGGGACAATGCCTGGCGCAGCAGTTCACGATCAGCGACTACCAGCTTGTCACCGCCCTTGGGCACGACACGCTCATAGTCGGGGAATCGGCCGTCCACCAGTTTGGAGGTGAATGTCAGATCCGGTGTACGAATGCGGATATGGTTAGTACCGACCTCAACCTGAACCTGGTCGTCGCTGCTTTCCAGCAGGCGTTGTAATTCCTGGATACCCTTGCGCGGTACGATCACCTGGCGGGAATCACTGACAGTAATATCCACGTCCATGTCGCACATGGCCAGTCGATGGCCGTCAGTTGCCACGGCGCGCAATAAACCGTTATCGATTTCCAGCATCAAACCATTCAGGTAATAACGTACATCCTGCTGCGCCATGGAAAACTGGGTGCGCTCGATGAGTTCCCTGAGTTTGTTCTGCGCAATCGAAAACTGGCAGTCGCTCTTGATTTCGTCCACCAGCGGGAAATCAGCTGCCGGCAGTGTTGAAAGGGTAAAACGGCTTTTGCCGGAACGTATCTGGGCTTTCTGGTCCTTGAAAGTAAACTGGATCTTCGCGTTTTCCGGTAGCGCCTTGCAGATATCCACCAGCTTGCGTGCCGGCAGAGTGATTTCACCACCCTCTTCGACATCGACCGCACTGGTACTTGCCTGGATCTCGACTTCCAGGTCGGTTGCGGTTATCTGCAGTCCTTTCTGGTCTGCAACAATCAGTAAATTACCCAGCACCGGTAGTGTCTGTCGACGTTCAACGACACCGATGGTTTGTTGCAAGGGCTTGAGTAAAGACTCACGGTCGATCGTGAATTTCATTTAATTAAATATCCTTTATATATATCTTACTGTAGTTATTAGTGTCCGGGTGACCGGTTGATAACAAAAGATATACTATAATATTCAACTGCTTAGTATGGCTTCCGGGCGTTAGGAAAGTAACCCGGAAACTGTGGAACAGCTGTGGATAATATCGGAAAACTTTCGCTTCGCAAATTCATACACAGTTTGTCCACATCATGTTGTCAGTATTCTCCACAGGTTACTGTAGTCCTCCGCAATTCGCATATCGGATTCTTTCAGTTCGGCTACCTTGCGGCAAGCGTGCAGTACCGTGGTGTGGTCGCGTCCGCCAAACGCCGAGCCGATTTCCGGCAGGCTGTGGCTGGTCAGTTCCTTGGCCAGGGCCATGGCAATCTGGCGCGGCCGGGTGATGGAGCGCGTACGCCGTGCAGAGTGTAGATCAGCTACACGAATTTTAAAGTACTCGGCAACGGTTTTCTGGATGTTGTCGATGGATACCAGCTTGTCCTGCAGGGCCAGCAGATCGCGCAAGGCTTCCTTGGTAAATTTCATATCGATCGGGCAACCGGTGAAACGGGCGCTGGCGATAACCCGCCGCAGCGCACCTTCCAGTTCCCGCACATTGGAATTGATTCGCTTGGCGATGAAAAAAGCCACGTCGCTGGGCAGGTCGACATTGGCCTGGGCGGCCTTGTTCACCAGGATGGCGACGCGGGTTTCCAGTTCCGGGGGTTCGATGGCAACGGTCAGGCCCCAGCCAAAGCGCGATTTAAGGCGTTCTTCAAGGCCTTTGATCTCTTTCGGGTACCGGTCACAGGTAAGAATGATCTGGCTCTGCCCTTCCAGCAAGGCATTGAAGGTGTGGAAGAACTCTTCCTGGGAGCGTTCCTTGCCGGCAAAGAACTGGATATCGTCAATCAGCAGCGCATCGACCGAGCGGTAATGGCGTTTGAATTCGTTCATGGCATTGTGCTGCAGGGCGCGCACCATGTCGGCGACAAAACGCTCTGAATGCAGGTAGACCACCCGCGCACCGGCCCGTCTTGCCACGATCATGTTGCCCACGGCCTGCATCAAATGGGTTTTACCCAGGCCGACACCGCCGTAAATAAACAGGGGGTTGTAGGCGTCACCGGGATTTTCCGCAATCTGTATGGAGGCTGCGCGCGCCAGCTGGTTGGATTTACCCTCGACAAAGCTGTCGAAGGAAAAACCTGGATTCAGGTTGCTTTTGAACGGCTCGTGCTCATCGCGCCGGCGGGTCATGCGTATGCCCGGTGGTGTGGCGGGCTGCTCTACGGGCGGCGTTACTGCCTGGGAGCCGATTTCCAGTGCGACACGTGGTGAGTCATCCTGGCTGAGGTCGTCGACGGTGTTCTGTATGTTGCTGATATAATGGCTTTTTACCCAGTCCAGTACAAAACGGTTGGGTGCCAGCAGGCGCAGTTCCTGCGCCTCTTCCACCGCGTGCAGCGGGCGGATCCAGGTATTGAATTGTTGTTCCGGAAGCTCGTTTTCGAGCCGCACCAGACATTGTTGCCAGAGTGAGCCTTGCAAAGATAACCCCGATTGGACAGGCGAGTTGTAAAAGCCGAAAGACGGGCAAGTCTAACGCCGGCATCGAAACTTATCCACAACTAAACAGGACACGGGCGGTATCTAAAACAGTTGACAGGGGCAGGGTAAAAACAGTAATCTGCGCGGCCTGTTTTGGCCCGCGCTGCGCGGGCCTTCGACTATTTTGGGAACGGATTGCGCCATGAAGCAAACATTTCAACCAAGCAACCTGAAGCGCAAGCGCACTCACGGTTTTCGGGCCCGGATGCGTACCAAGAACGGCCGCCTTGTGATCAAGGCCCGGCGGGCAAAAGGGCGCGCGCGCCTGGCTGTCTGAACGACGCTTCCTTGAGCGGAGGTGCAGCGTGCTACCCCGGTAGCCACCGTCTGCTGACAGCCGCTCAATACCAGCGGGTGTTCAAGCGGTGCGAGGTAAAGGCGAGTGATCGCCTTATCACCGTGCTGTCCGTGGCTAACGACTTGTCGCATCCACGGCTGGGTACAGCGATATCTATCAAGACCGCTGGTAACGCTGTGCACCGCAACCGCATAAAGCGCCTGATACGGGAAAGTTTTCGCCTGCATCAGCACCTGCTCGGCAGCCGTGATCTGGTAGTACTGGTTCGGCCCGGCATCAGTTCACGAAGCAACCGGGAAATACTCGGCGCACTGGACACTCACTGGCGTACAATCGCAGCGCATGCGCACACTGGTTCTGATACTCATTAAAGGCTACCGTCTGGTTGTGAGCCCCTGGCTGGGCAACAACTGCCGGTTCACGCCGTCCTGTTCCTCGTACTCCATTACCGCCATAGAGCGCTTCGGCGTACTGCGCGGCGGCTGGCTGATGCTGCGCCGTATCGGCCGTTGCCATCCCTGGCACGAGGGCGGACACGACCCGGTACCCGCGTACCGCTGTCATCATTCACATTCCCATTCTCAGGAATCACCACCGAAACATACCCATGGATAATCCACGTACGCTACTTGCGATCGCCCTCTCCTTTCTGGTGCTGCTCATCTGGCAGGCCTGGATGAATGATTACGCGACCCAGCCGCAGCAGCCCGTCGAATCGGCCGGCGTGACCGACAGCGCACCGGCAATGAATACCGATCGTGAAGACCTGCCCCATGCCCCGGTGGACAAGCCACCTGCAGCGGTGCAGGAAACGATCGCCGTGCAGTTACCCGCCGGGCAGCGCGTGGAAGTTAAAACGGATCTGTTTCACGCCGTCATCGATACCCGCGGCGGCGATCTGAGGGAAGTGGAGTTGTTACAGTATCCACAGAATACAGACAAGGACAGCCCCCCCTACCGCCTGCTGGACGGCAGTCCGGACAAACTGTTTGTCGCACAAAGCGGCCTGCGTGCCGGCAAGGAGCCGGAACCGACCCACTACGCCACGTTCACAGTCGAAAAAAACAGCTTCGAACTTGGCAACGGCGATAGCGTGGATGTGCCGTTGCGCTGGACGGACGGCAAGGGTGTCGAAGTCATCAAACTGTATCGCTTTCACCGCAATAGCTATGTCGTCGAAGTGGAATTCCTGGTGCGTAACGGCAGCGACCAGCCGTGGGCGGCACGTCCCTACTACCAGTTGCAGCGTATACCCAAGAAGCAGGAGAACCGCTTCCTGTACACCTATACCGGCGGCGTGTTGTACAGCCCGGAAGAAAAATACGAAAAGATCAAGTTCGATGACATGCAGGACGCGGAACTGGACCGCAAAATAAAGGATGGCTGGGCCGCCATGATCCAGCATTACTTTGTTGCCGCCTGGGTACCGCCACGCAATGAGACCGACCGTTACTACACGCGTGCATTGAAGGGTGAACGTTATGTGATCGGTTTGACCGGCCCGACCCTCGAGGTGGCGCCCGGCAGTGAAGCCAAAACCGAGGCGCAGCTTTTTGTCGGGCCCAAGCTGCAACACGCCATGCAGAAAGTTGCTCCCGGCCTGGAGTTGACCGTCGATTACGGTGTGCTGACTATTATCGCCAAGCCCATCTTCTGGCTGCTGGAACATATCCATGCGCTGGTCGGAAACTGGGGCTGGTCGATTATTTTCCTCACCATGCTCATCAAGCTGGCGTTTTTCAAACTGTCAGAGACCAGTTACAAGTCCATGGCCAACATGCGCAAGCTCGCCCCGCGCCTGCAGGCGCTGAAAGAGCGTTACGGAGACGACAAGCAAAAGCTCAACCAGGCCATGATGGACATGTACAAGAAGGAGAAGGTCAACCCGCTGGGCGGCTGTCTGCCGGTGCTGGTACAGATACCGGTCTTCATCTCGCTGTACTGGGTGTTGCTGGAAAGTGTCGAAATGCGCCAGGCGCCGTTCATGCTGTGGATCCAGAACCTGTCCGCACCGGACCCTTATTACATCCTGCCGCTGGTCATGGGTGTGACCATGCTGATCCAGCAGAAGCTGAATCCTGCGCCGATGGATCCCATGCAGGCCAAGGTCATGATGATACTGCCCATCGTGTTCACGGTATTCTTTGCCTTCTTCCCGTCCGGGCTGGTGCTGTACTGGGTGGTTAACAACACCCTGTCGATTGCCCAGCAATACGTCATCACCAAACGTGTGGAAGCGGCTGCCTGATATACCGGGCACCGGCCGCGTGTCGCTGCTGTGAGCCTGTCTGCGGATACAATTGCTGCCGTGGCGACACCGCCCGGCCGCGGGGGGGTCGGCATCATCCGGGTCTCCGGTCCCGGCGTACCCGGTCTTGCCGAACAGCTGCTGGGCGCCCTGCCCGCGCCGCGCCTGGCCGGTTTGCACCGGTTTTGCGACAGCGCCGGTGAGACCATCGATGCAGGCCTCGCCCTGTATTTTCCCGCGCCGCATTCTTTCACCGGAGAACACGTGCTGGAATTGCACGGCCACGGCGGGCCGGTGGTCATGGACCTGCTGCTGGCGCGCGTGCTGGAACTGGGTGCGCGCCAGGCCCGGCCCGGCGAATTTTCCGAGCGCGCCTTCCTCAATGACAAGCTCGACCTGGCGCAGGCCGAGGCCATCGCCGACCTGATCGACAGCAGTACCGTACAGGCGGCACGTGCCGCCAGCCGTTCCCTGCAAGGTGAATTTTCGGCCCGCGTGCAGGTACTGCTCGATACGCTGATCGAGCTACGCACTTATGTCGAGGCGGCCATCGACTTTCCCGATGAGGAGATCGATTTTCTCAGCGACGGTGAAGTACAACGGCGGCTGGAAAGAGTGGTGGAAAACCTGCACCAGGTGCAGTCACAGGCCCGCCAGGGCTGTCTGCTGCGCGAAGGCATGAGCCTGGTGCTGGCCGGCCGGCCCAATGCCGGCAAGTCCAGCCTGCTCAACGTGCTGGCTGGACGTGACACCGCCATCGTTACCCCGGTTGCCGGCACCACCCGCGACGTGTTGCGCGAACACATCCAGATCGACGGCATGCCGCTGCATATTATCGATACTGCCGGGTTGCGCGATAGCGAGGATCCGGTTGAAAAAGAAGGCGTGCGCCGTGCCTGGGCGCAGATCGAACAGGCTGACCGGGTACTGCTGGTTATCGATGACCAGCTGGGCCTCAGCGCCGATGACCGGGCGATCCTGGAGCGCCTGCCGGCGCAGCTGCCGCACACCCTGGTATACGCCAAGATCGACCTCAGTCAGCG
>DRNU01000148.1 GCA_011374975.1 Gammaproteobacteria bacterium
GACATTGTGCACAAGATTCCGGTTTCAGGAAACCAGACGCAAAAGCCCCCGCACCAGGCGGGGGCTTTTGTACTACAGGTACAGCCGGCGGGAATTAAGCGCCGATCTTTTCCTTGATGGTGCTGACCACCACGTCACTGGACGTGGCGTTGACATTCACCAGCAAACCTTCCTTCTCGTAGAACGCAACCAGCGGCGCGGTCTTTTCGGTGTAGGTCTCCAGGCGCTTGCTGATGGCTTCCTCGGTTTCGTCATCGCGCTGAATGACCGGGCTGCCACACTTGTCACACACACCTTCCACCTTGGGCGGGTTGCTCTTGACGTTGTAGATCGCCTGGCACTTGGAGTTGGAACAGGTACGGCGGGTAGTCAGGCGGTCGAGAATAACGTCACGCGGCACGTCCAGGTTGACGGCCATGTCCAGCTTGATGCCGATCTTGTCCATCAGCACTTTCAGCGCCTCGGCCTGCGGGATGGTGCGCGGGAAACCGTCCAGCAGAAAACCCTTTGCACAGTCAGGTTCCTGCAGGCGTTCTTCCATAATGCCCATGATCAGGTCATCGGGCACCAGGTCACCGGCTTTCATGAAAGCGTCGGCTTTTTTGCCGAGCTCGGTACCGGCCTGAACCGCACCGCGCAGGATGTCTCCGGTGGAGATCTGCACCGAACCGTCGACGCCGGTCAGTAATTTGGCAACGGTTCCCTTTCCTGCGCCGGGCGCACCCAAAAGTATCAATTTCACAAGTCTTACTCCTCTGATTGAATTACGAATTTCCGGCGGCCGGCCGTGCTGTACAGCCCCGCGCAAGGGGGGCTATTCTGAGGCAGTGCGGGGGATCAATCAATATATTAGACAAATCATTCATATTCATGGATATTTCATCCAGATAACCGGACAACCCTGACCTGACTGCACCTGAATGACTATGCCGCCACTACTCGCTTCCCGCTGGTTCAAAAGCCTGCTGATCCTGTCCACGCTGGCGCTCGGCATTCTTGCCGGCCTGCCGCTCCTGATCGAGAAACTCGCCGAGCGCTGGCTCGCCGAGCAGAGTGGCCACCAGGTCGAGGTACAGGATGTCGATTTCAACCCGTTCACCGGCATCCTGCGCCTGGAAGGGCTCACCATCCACCGCGAAGACCGCACGCCGCTGTCTTTCACGAGCGCGGAACTCAACCTGGCCTGGCTGCCGCTCTGGGATAAACACATCCAGGTACAGTCCGTTGCCCTGACCGGCTTCCGCATGGTGGTGCGTAACGAGGATGTCCTGAAAATCGGCGGCATACCGTTGCCCGCCTCTGACGCCGACACCACACCGGCCGAGCCTGCCCGCGCGCCGACAAAAGCCTGGGCGGCCGGTATCGAACAACTGAAACTCAACGACTTCACCCTGCTGTACCACGACCGGGAGCTGCACGGCACGGTCCATATCGACACGCTCAGCCTCAGCAAGCTGGCGCAATGGGCTCCCGAACAGGCCGCTCAGCTGGACTACAAGGGTAGTATCAATGATGCACCGGTGACATTGAATGCCACGCTGAAACCGTTCGCGACAACTGCAAGCTATAACGGGACACTGTCCATTGAGAAACTGGACCTGTCAGCCATTGAACCTCTGCTGCAACCCGAATTAAAAAAACTGCAGGGGCTCGCGTCACTGGGCGGAGACTTCCATGTCGAGCAGAACGCAGGCGCTCTCCGCGTCCGGCACGACGGTACGCTATCACTCCAGGCGCTCGAACTCGACCACCCGCAGGCCCGTGTGCGCAACCAGGCGATCGACTGGGCGGGCAAGACTGAACTGGCTCTCGCCACCGGGCCGGGCACGCTGCAACTCGACAACCAGGGCAAACTGACGCTGGCGAAGCTGGGCCTTGAGCTGCCCGACAGCGGGCTGAAGGTCATGCACGACGCGTTGCAACTGGACGGCACCTTCAGTTTCGATAACAGCGCCGAACAGCCGGCTGTCGACCTGAGCGCCGACATCGGCATCGATGCCCTGACCATCTCCGCCCCGGAAAAAGAAGTCGACCTGATCAATGCCGGCCGCATGCATATTGCAGGGCTGCATTTCAGGGCACCGCAACAGGTCGAGGCGGAAGAGATTACGCTCGACGACATCAACCTGGGCCGCTCCGTTGCTGCGCAACAGGGCAAGGAACCCGGGCAGGCCTTCTTCAGGGCCGAACAGTTGCGCATCAGCAAACTGCTGCACGACGGCACCCTGACATCTATCGATGCCATACACGAGCAGAACGTGCACGTACTCTATCACCGCGACAAAGACGGCAACTGGACGGTCAACACACTGGTGGGCGTCCTGCTGGGAGAGGAAAAGGAAGCGCCGGACGCGACGCAACCCGACGCCGGAAAAACCGTTGCCGACAGCAGCGAGGCGGCGACACAGGAACCACCCACGCGCCTGAAGATAAACCGCCTCAGCGCCTCCAGCGGCAGCAGCATCACCATCCTCGACGAGGCGGTCAAACCGGTGTTCCGGGAGACACTGACCTGCAACGCACTGTCACTGGAAGATCTGGACACGGAAAAACCTGACCAGCCCAGCCCGCTGCAGATGGACTGCAGGATCGGCAAGCACACCGTGCTGACCAGCAACGGCTGGCTGAAACCCTTCCAGCAGCCGCCCGGCCTGGACCTGAAAGGCAAACTCAACGCCATGGACCTGCCGCCCCTGACCGGCTATACCCGGGACAGCCTGGGCGTGGAGCTGGACAGCGGCACGCTGGACGTGGACCTGACCCTGAAAAGCGAAAACCGTGTCATGCAAGGCAAGGCAACGCTAAAACTGCACCAGCTGGAACTGGAAAGCGTCAACGTCGAGAACAGCCTGCAAAGCAAGATACCGGTGCCGCTGAATGTCGCGCTCAATACGCTGCGCGACCGCAACAACACCATCGAACTGGACATCCCGATCCACGGCGATGCCAATAACCCCGGTTTCGATGTCAGCGATGCCATCAGCCAGGCCTTCGCCACCGGCCTCAAGGCGGGTGCGGTGAGTTACCTGAAATACGCCCTGCAGCCCTACGGTGCCCTGATCATGGTCGCCGAGTATGCCGGCGAAGCCGCTACCAAAGTGCGCCTGAAAGCAGTGGAGTTCGAACCCGGCCAGACCGAACTCGATGACGGCGACCGCGACTACCTGTCGAAGGTGGCCGGGATCCTCAAGGACCGGCCCAAGCTGGCCATCAAGCTGTGCGGTATCGCGACGCGGCAGGACGCCCTGTATTTCCAGCAACAGGTGCAGGCGAAAGCCCAGGCGAACAAGGCCAAACCGGCCGGCAAGGACACTCCGCCGCCTGAACTGGTGATAAACGAGGAACAGTTGCGCGAACTGGCCCGGCAGCGCGCCGCCCGCGTGAAAACGTACATGGTGGAAACCTTCAAGAGCCCTGCCGACCACCTGGTCGGCTGCCGCCCCCGCCTGGAGACCGACGCGGCCGATGCCGTGGCAAGAACCGACCTGTTACTCTAGCTGACATGACGACACCAGCCAGGGGCGCTGTTGCGGCCGGACACGCGGCAACTGCCGATGCCGCTGCCTTTGCCCTGCGCGAGGGCGGTAATGCCTTTGACGCGGTCATCGCGGCGCACTGGACAGCCTGCGTGGCGGAACCGGTACTGACCTCGCCGGGCGGCGGCGGTTTCCTGCTGGCGCAACCGGCCGACAGGAATCCCCGCCTGTATGATTTCTTCGCCCAGACGCCGATGCAACGGCGCCCGGCTTCCGACATCGACTTTCACCCCATCCAGGCCGACTTCGGCACCACCTGCCAGGAATTCCATATCGGCTACGGTGCGGTCGCCACGCCCGGCACGGTGCGTGGCCTGTTCAACATCCAGCACGAACTGGGCAGCCTGCCGATGCCGGTACTCATGCAACCGGCCATCGAGCTGGCCCGTAACGGGGTCGTCGTCAACGCCCTGCAGGCCTATATCCTGGATGTGGTGCGGCCGATCTACCTGGCCTCGCCGCAGGCCGCGCAATGCTTCGCCAGCCCGGCCCGGCCCGGGCAGCTGGTGGGTGAAGATGAAACCCTGCACCTGCCGCAACTGGCCGACACCCTGCAGGCGCTGAGCGAAGAAGGTGAGCGGCTGTTCTACGAGGGCGAGATCGCCGCACAGATCGAAGCCGCCTGCCACGACGGCGGCGGCCACCTCACACGCAAGGACCTGGCCGCTTACCAGGTCAAACGACGCGAACCGCTGCACCTCCTTTACCGCGGTGCAGACTTCTACACCAACCCGCCGCCGGCCACGGGCGGCTTGCTGATCGGCTTCGCCCTCAAACTGCTGGAACGACTGGCGCCGGACGGTATCGCCATCGACAACCCGGACGGCATCACGCTGCTGGCGGAAATCATGCGCGTCACCAACCAGGCACGCCTCGACCATATCGCCACTGACAGCCTGGACCATGGCCTGCTCGACCCCGAACTGCTGCAACAGTACCGGCAACAGGTGATGACACGTACCCGCGCCTGGCGCGGCACCACACACATCAGCGTCATCGACCGGGCCGGCAACCTCGCCGCGCTGACCACCAGCAACGGCGAGGGATGCGGCCATATGCTCAGCGACACCGGCATCATGCTCAACAACATGCTGGGCGAGGAAGACCTCAACCCGCACGGTTTCCATGCCTGGCAGGAAAACCGCCGCCTCACCTCGATGATGGCGCCCGGCCTGCTGCGCCTGCCCGACGGGCGCCGGCTGGCGCTCGGCTCGGGGGGCTCGAACCGCATTCGCTCGGCAATCCTGCAAGTGATACTGCGGCTGGTAGACGAAGGTCTGCCACTGGCAGGCTGCGTGACACGGCCCAGGATTCACTTTGAAAACGGGCTGCTGAATATCGAAGGCGGTTTCGAGGCGGGTTTGTATGCGCAGTTGCAGCAGGATTTCGACAACAGCCGTTGCTGGCCGGACCGCAATCTGTATTTCGGCGGGGTGCACGTTGTCGCGCTTGGTGAACAGGGCTTTGACAGTTGCGGTGATCAACGCCGCGGCGGTGTTGCCTTCAGCGTAGACTGATTCGCATCATGCCGGGATGACGAATTAACCAAAGACGTTTTTTTCCGTTACACTGGATCGCACAAGCAAAGCAGCCTGGAGCCCGATACCGTGAACCTCGAAAAAGTCCTGTTCGCTTTTTTCTCGATTCTCGCCCTGACCCTGAACTTCGGTTTCTTCATCGGTGAAGTGGACGACCCCGCCCACCACAATGCCTACGAGCTGTTTGCCGCGCTGATCGTCAGCCTCATCGCCACCATTATGAAATTCGGTGACCGGGCGCATATCGGCGCACTGCTGCTGGCCACCAGCCTGGTGGCCGACCTGCAACTGATCGCCGCGGCGCTGGTGTGGGGCTTCACAGTCTACGCCGCCGAGAGCACCCTGACCCCCTCGGTGGTTTCCAGCGTGGTCTCGTTGTCGGCCGGTGCACTGCTGGCCAACCTGACATCGGTCATCCTGCTGGTGGTGGAAACCGTGACCTTCCGCCGCTAGTCCCGGACCATGAAGAAAGTCATCTATCTGATGCTGCGGCGCATGCGCCTGCCGCTGATTGTGCTGATATCGGTGTATGCGATATCGATCCTGGGAATGACACTGATCCCGGGCGTCGACGACCAGGGCAATCCCTGGCGCATGGATTTCTTCCATGCCATCTACTTTGTCAGCTTCCTCGGTTCGACCATCGGCTTCGGTGAAATCCCCTACCCCTTCACCGACGCCCAGCGTATGTGGACCACTTTCGTTATCTATGCCGCCGTGGTGTCCTGGCTGTATGCCATCGGCTCTATCCTGACGCTGGTCCAGGACCAGGCGTTCCGCCACGTGCTGCAGTTCTCCGCCTTTACGCGCAAAGTGCGCCGCCTGCAGGAACCATTTTACATCATCTGCGGTTACGGCGATGCCGGCCGCACACTGGTGCGTGAACTCAGCGAGCACCATATCGCCAGTGTGGTCGTCGACCACGACCGGGAAAAAATCCTGGAACTGGAGGTCGAGGACCTGCCCTTTTACGTGCCCGGCCTGTACGAGGACGCGACCGACTCGAATACCCTCATCGCCGCCGGCCTTAAACACCTGCGCTGCCGTGGCGTGATCGGCCTGACCGGCGACGACGACGCCAACCTGACAATAGCGATCACCAGCAAGCTGCTGGCCCCCGAGGTGCCGGTGATCTGCCAGTCCGACTCGGTGGACACGGCGCTCAACATGGACTCTTTCGGCACCGATCATATTGTCGATCCGTTCCGCATCTTTGCCTCACGCCTCACAATGATGTTCCACTCGCCCAGCATGTACCTGGTCTACGAATGGATTACCGCCATACACAACACTCAACTGTCCGACTTCCGCAACCCGCCGCCCGGCACCTGGGTGCTGTGCGGCTTCGGCCGTTTCGGCAAGGCCGTACGCGAGAGCATTGCCGGTGAAGGCATAGAGACACGGCTGATCGAGGCGGACCCGGAGGTTACCGGTGCACCGCTCAACACCATCGTGGCGCGCGGCACCGAGGCCGATACCCTGCAGGAGGCCGGCATCGACGATGCCGTCGGTATTATCGTCGGCACCGACAAGGACACCAACAACCTGTCGATCCTGATCACCGCACGCGATCTCAACCCCGATATTTTTACCGTGGTGCGGCAGAACCACCTGAACAGGAATGCGATCTTCGAGGCCGCGCATATCGATATCGTCATGCAGCCCGGCACCATCACCGCGCAATATATCCTGGGGCTGATCCTGGCGCCCCTGCTGGATGACTTCCTGCACCAGGCAAACGAAAAGGGCGAGGAATGGGCCAACCTGCTGGTCAGCAAGGTGGCCGGCCTGGTCGAGGATGCCGTCGCCCCGGAGACCTGGGACCTGGAAATCTCACCCCTGCAATCACCCGCCGTGTTCGATTACCTGATTCGCGATGAACAGGTCTTGCTGGGCGAGGTCTGCGCCAGGCCGCACAACCGTGATGAACGCCTGCCCTGTATCCCGCTGCTGATCAAGCGCGACGATCAGGACCTGCTGTTGCCGGAGATGGATGAACCGTTGCAGGCCGGCGATCATATCCTGTTCTGCGGGCGTACCGAGGCCACGCGCCAGATGCGGCATACCGTCAACGACCACCAGGTGCTGGACTATGTACACACCGGCATCGACCAGCCCGGCGGGTCCTTGTGGCGCTGGCTGACCGGAACCCGGTAGGTTGGGCTAGCGTTCGATATACTGCGACAGCGTACGGATGGTCGGGTATTCGAACAGGTCTGTGATCTCGACCCGGCCCGGGAAACGCGCCTCGATCTCTTCGTGCATTTTCACCAGCATCAGCGAGTCCGCACCCAGTTCAAACAGGTTCTGGTCGGCCTGTATGTCCCGCCCCGGGAATACCTGGCGGCACACATCGAGCAGTTGCTGCACGACGGCACCTGACTGCGTTACCGTAACCCTGTCTTTCAACAACGCCTGCATGGCAGCCTGGACATCCCGGTACTCACCGTTCGCAAAGGCTTCCACCAGCCGGTAGCGCTGCAGCTTGCCGCTGGTAGTGCGTGGCAGGCTGTGTACCGGCAATACGGCATGGGCCTGTAACCCGGTGGTCTCGGCCAGTGTGGCCTGCACCTGCCTGGCCTGTTCGACGAAGTCCTCCGGGGCACGCCGGAACTGGACAAAGACCAGCAACAGGTCTTCGGCATTGTCTGCATCGCGCAACGCCCCGACCGCCACTTTCCCGCTCTCGATGGCACAGTTCTGCTGCAGGATGGCTTCAAGGTCCTGCGGGTAGCGGTTCTGCCCGCTGACAAACAGGACGTCTTTCGCGCGGCCTGTGATATACAGCCCCGTTTCATGCCGCAGGCCAAGATCGCCGGTATCCAGCCAGCCCTCGGTAAACACGGCCGCATCACACTCGGGGCACTGGTAGTAGCCGCCGGTCACATTAGCACCGCGTATCTGCACATGGCCCACCCTGTTTTCAGGCAGGGTCTTACCCTGTGCATCGCAGATACGCAACTCACAACCACTGACCGGATGCCCCAGGCAGACCAGTTCTATACCCTGCCCCGCTGCGTTGTCCGGCGTAACATGTTGGCCCACTGACAGGCTGTCCGCTGCCACGTGCAGCGACTGCACACCCGTACCTGGCGATGGAAAGGTTACCGCCAGGCTGGCCTCGGCCAGGCCGTAGACAGGGTAAAATGCATTGCCATTCAGTCCGGCCGGTGCCAGTTGCTGCGCAAACTCACGGCATACCGGGGCGGAGACCGGTTCCGCACCGTTGAAGATCAGGCGCACAGCGGACAGGTCCAGTGCAGCGGGCGGTGTCTGCACGGACTTCATGTAATGCCGGTAACCGAAGTTCGGCGAACACAACAGGCTGCTCCGGTAGCGCTGCGCGGTTTCCAGCCAGCGTGCGGGGCGACGCACGAACAGTTCGGTATCCATCAGGACCTGTTCCAGGCCACCCACCAGCGGCACCAGGTGAAACCCGATCAAGCCCATGTCATGGCTGAGCGGCATCCAGCTCAGGGTTGAATCTGCGTCCGTAATAGCCGCGGCAGCCAGTATCGCCCGAATGTTGGCCAGCAGGTTGGCGTGGCTGAGCACGACACCTTTCGGGGTACTGGTCGAGCCGGAGGAGAACTGGATCAGCGCCGTGTCATCCGCTGCCGCCTGGTGCAACCGGCCTTCCCCTTCCAGTTGCGCAATGTCTTCCAGCAGGCACACGCCTTGAGGCGGCAGAGGCTCCCCCCTGCCGGTCCTGTTCAGGCGCTGCAACAGGTCGCGTTCGGTAAACAGAAACGGTTGTGAAAACTTCCGGATCACCGCCAGCAATTTATACAGGTACTCGGCGTGTACCCCGGCTGACAGCGGCACCGGCACCAGCCCGCCCAGCTGGCAGGCCCAGAACGCATCGACAAACGCCTGGTTGTTACGCACAAACAAGATAACCGGGTCACCGGCCTGCAAACCCTGCTGCTGGAACCGCCCCAGTAATCCCCGGGCGCGCTGCAAAAGGTCGGGATAGGACACACGGCATTCACGCTCGCCGCGCTGCATAAAACGGATACCGGCACGGCTGTTATCCAGGCCGGTCAGGGCATCGGCGAGCACGCTGATGGAAGACATCTAGTCGACAACCTTCAGTTTCAGCAACAGGCTGTCGCGCGGACGCAGGTTGACATCGGTCTCCAGTGCCAGCGGTACATCTGCAATGGATTCAGGTTGCACGCGTGCAGCAACCACTGCCAGGTGGATCATCATCTCCGTCATCGCGAACGACTCACCAATACAGTGCCGCGGCCCGGCGGAAAACGGGATATAGGCGTAGCGGTGACGGGCCGCCACCTGCTGCGTGGAAAAACGTTCCGGCAGAAAGGCTTCGGGCTGTTCCCAGAAGTCCGGGTGCCGGTGCAACAGGTAGGAACAGATAAACACGTCCGAACCGGCCGGAATCCGGTGCTCGCCGAAGTGGTCCTCCTGTACGGCACGGCGGGTGTACAACCAGCCGGGTGGATACAGGCGCAGCGCTTCGCGGATCACACGCGGGATCCAGATCATGGCGTCCAGGTCACTGTAGGCAGGCGCCTCGCGCATAGCCAGTGTACGTGCTTCATTGACGACCCGGGCGCAGACTTCGGGGTATCGCGCCAGCAGGTACCAGACCCAGTTCAGGGCCGCTGCCGTGGTTTCATGGCCGGCAACAATCAGGGTCAGGATCTCGTCGATCAGCAGCTTGTCCGGCATGGCTTCATCGCTGGACTTGTCGCGCGCCAGCATACAGTGTGACAGCAGGTCCGGTGGAAACCGGCTCTCCCGGCTTCGCGTGTCCATGACCGACTGCACCAGTTTACCCAGCGCACGGAACTTCATGGCAAACTGAAGATCACGTGCACTGTCCGCGCTGACCAGCTGGAACGGGTTGTGGCCGTGTTCCTGTTGCAGGCGCAAAAAATCATCGGAGAACAGCGACTGCAACACCGCCAGCAAGGTGGCTTCGCTAACCGCGGCCGTAACATCCAGCGGCACGCCGGACTGTGCGGCCTGCTGCCAGTGTGCCGCCAGTTGCGTGGACTGCTGGAACCAGACCGGGAAAAATGCCTCAATTTTGCGCTTGTGGAAAGCCGCCTGCAGCATGCGGCGCTGCCGGCGCCAGCGCTCGCCCTCGCTGGCCATCAGGCCGTTGCCCAGCAACACGCGTACGCGCTCGATGCCGATGCCCTTGGTGTAGTTGCGGTGGTTGCTGACCAGCACCCGCTTCACCCAGTCCGGGTGATTGATCACCCAGGTATCCGCATTGCGCGACTCAGAGTGCACGCGGTAGCAATCGCCATGCTGGTGCCATAGCGCCTGCAGGGTTCCGAGTTTGTCATCCAGCCGCTCCAGGTCACAGGGTGCCTGGGGGCCGTGTGGCGGGGTCTGACCGGGAGAAAGAGAAGACATGGCGGGCATTGTAGTAGGCGCGCCAGGGCGGCTCAATGACAATCCGGGAATCCCTGTATAATCCGCCCATGATCCCGCTGCACGACGACAACCCGACGCGCATCACGCCCTGGGTCACCATCATCATCATGGTGCTCTGCGTACTGGTGTTCCTGTGGCAGCTGTCGCTGGGCAAGGCCGTCCAGCACGCGGTCTACAGCCTGGGCATGATCCCGGCGACATTGCTTGGCGGAAAATCACTACCCTCTGAAATGGTCATCGTGCCGGCCTGGATGACACTGTTCACCTCGATGTTCATGCACGGTGGCTGGATGCACCTGCTCGGCAATATGCTGTACCTGTGGATCTTCGGCAACAACGTCGAGGATTCCATGGGCCACGGCCGCTTCATCGTCTTCTACCTGTTGTCCGGCATCGCGGCCGCCCTGCTCCAGGCACTGCCCGACCCCGCCTCCGAGATCCCCATGATTGGCGCCAGCGGCGCCATATCCGGCATCCTCGGCGCCTACCTGCTGATGTTCCCGCACGCCCGGGTGCTGGTCGTCATCCCGTTCGGTTTTTACATGCACCCCATGCGCGTACCGGCCAGCCTCGTACTGGGCTTCTGGTTCCTGATGCAGCTCATCAGCTCCTTCGCCAGCAGCGGCCAGCAGGGGGGTGTTGCCTTTGGGGCGCATATCGGGGGTTTCCTGGCCGGCATGGCGTTGATTCCCCTGTTTAAATATCGGCATGTGCAGCTTTTTGCGCCGGCTCGGCAGGATGAACGGCGTTATTGATGCAGCCCCGGCATGCCGCAAATAAATATCACACCTCTTGAATAACACGACATCCTGTCGTATAAAATCCCTCATATAAAAACACAAATATAACCACGGATGGGAACCTGCACGGCTACGTGCCGGTAACAACAGGGACGGAGAATATATCGATGGCAGGAAATTGCCTTTTCAGTCTGGCGTGTCGTGCCTGGCCGGATTTTCGATCGAGTACGACCCTGCCGGCCCTGGTATGGCTGTTGATGCTCATACAGTATCCGGCAACTGCAGTAGCAGGCACAACAGAAAGATGGTCGTTACAGAATTTTGATCCAGCAGCACCCTGGGTGTCTTCTCAATCTGTTGCCT
This sequence comes from Gammaproteobacteria bacterium, assembly GCA_011374975.1. GTDB lineage: Bacteria > Pseudomonadota > Gammaproteobacteria > DSM-19610 > DSM-19610 > Thiogranum. The sequence goes on from DRNU01000148.1 coordinate 11,590, forward strand.
GCACTGGTGTCATGACGTTTTTGAATGCTCTGCAAGACCCCAACTCGACTGTAATATCAAGCACGCCATACCCCGGCGGGTTAACATGGTGTAACGTGGAGGTTGTCAATACCAATACTGGCATCCACACTTCAACTGTGTTTAGCGTCCGCTATCAACAACGCTGCCCGACCGGGAAAGTCTTTAAATTCACAACTCAACAGTGTGAAATCCTGCCGCAAGAAGAAAAGAATCACGGCCCCTGCAAGGGTGAATCCTGTTGCCTGGGCAATCCAATCCATAGCGGCCTGGGTAACAAGTACCAGATTGAGGCAGATATCAGCCTGTCATCACTCACATTCAGCAGGGCCTATAACAGCTTTGATTTCCAGTTAAATGATGTCCCTGTCTCGTCTGTGATTGGTCGTCACTGGAATCACAGTTACGAGCGTTATGTCATCGCGGACTCCCTTGATTCAAACGCTATTCATGTAACGCGACCGGATGGCAAGGGCTACATATTTTCCTCCTCCGGTGGCCAGTGGTTACCTGATGCGGACATCCTGGACCGGCTCGAACAGCTTACAGATGCCCTGGGAGCACCCGCAGGCTGGCGCTATACAACCACGGGAAACACAGTAGAAGTCTACGACACAGCCGGCAAGCTGGTTTCGATCACTGATGTGCGCGGCAATACCCAAACCCTGTCCTATGACAGCAACAGTCTTCTGAACCGTGTCGACACCAACACCGGGGAATATCTCCAGTTCGGATACGATGGAGAAAATCGCATCTCAACGATAACCGATCATACCGGTCGGGCCTGGGTGTACCGCTACGATGCCACCGACAACCTGGCATTTGTCGACAACCCGGACGGCACCACCCGCCAATATCATTACAATGAACCGGCGTTCACCTCCGGCAATGACCTGCCCGGTGTTCTGACCGGTATCACGGATGAACGCGGTATCCGCTACGCTACATTCGAATATGATGCCTCGGAACGGGCCGTGGCAAGCTACCACGCGGGGAACGCACAGCGGGTCGATATCACTTATAACGATACCGATGGCACCCGAACCGTCACCAACAGCCTGGGCCAGTCAAGCACCTATTCAACTGCAGTACAACTCGATGTGCCCCTGGTCACCGATGTTTCCGGCCCCGGCTGCACCACATGCGGCGCCGGAAACAGCAGCTACAACTACGACCCCGCTACCAACAACCTGCTCAGCAGAACTGAAAACGGCGTAACGACCGAATATGGCAACTACGATATACAGGGCCAGTACGGTTACAGGACTGAAGCCCTTGGCACCCCCGAGCAAAGACGCACTGACTACACTTACGATACCCGCTTCTTCAACAGGATCACCTCGATCACCGAACCATCGGTATTCACGGGCAACAGCAAGGTCACAACCTACGCTTTCGATAGTTCTGGAAACAAAATCTCGGAAACAATAGCCGGCTTTGATCCCACTGGCACTCCCGTCAACCGCACCACCACCTGGCAATATAACGGCCCGCTCAACCAGCTATCCTTCGTTGACGGCCCGCGCGCAGATGTAAATGACTACACCTACTACCGTTACTATCCCAACGACACCTCGGTTCCGGTCGGCACCCGCGCCCGCCTGAAAGAAATCGAAGATGCCAATGGCGTTCTGATCCGCAGCAATATCCAGTACACCGCAACGGGAAAAGTATCGAGTGAGAACCGTCCCAACGGGCTGACCCTGACATACACCTACTACCCCGGCAATGACCGCCTGCAGACCCTGACCGAAACCGGTACCAGTGCCAGCCGTACGACCCGCTGGACCTATCTTGCCACGGGCGAAGTCGAAAGCATCACCACGGCCGACGGCACCCCGAATGCCACAACGCTCAGTTTCGGCTATGACGACGCCCGTCGCCTGACCCGCATCACAGACGGGGCTGGCAACTCTATCGCCTACACGCTGGATACCGAAGGCAACCGTACCTTTGAAAGAACTTATGACGCCGGCAATACCCTGAGAAAACAACTCAGCCAGACATTCGATATCTACAACCGCCTGGACACCACCGCCCAGGCCAATGAAACCACCAACCCCGACTTCGCCCCCGATGGCACACTGGATCTACAGACCGATGGCCGGGGCAGCACCACCGATTACAGCTACGATGCCCTCAAACGTCTCACCCGGGTCGTTCAGGACATGAATGGCACCGGTCCGGAAGCCAATACCACGACGGCCTATGGTTACGATGTACAGGACCGTCTCACTTCGGTCATCGACCCCAATAACGGGAATACCACCTATACCTACGACGACCTGGGCAACCTGATCAGCCAGACCAGTCCGGACACCGGCACCACCGGTTTCCGCTACGATGCGGCCGGCAACCTGATCCGGAAGACCGATGCCCTGGGCCAGACATTCATCTACAGCTACGATGCACTGAATCGCCTGATCAACCTCGATGCTCCCGGCAGCGACGACGATATCACCTATAGCTACGACAACTGTCAAAACGGCACAGGTCGTTTGTGCAGCGTCACCTACGGTAACGGTACCCTGCCCGCCGGTAACCGCATCCACTACCGGTACAACGCCTTCGGCGATGTCCTCCAGCACCAGGGCCTGCTTTACGGCTACGATGCCCAGGGCCGGATACAGACGCTCGATTACCCTTCCGGCGCCCGGCTCAGCTACCGCTACGACAGCGCCGGCCGCATCGACCAGGTCGATTTCAGTATCAACGGCCAGAACCAGACCCTAGCCACTAACCTGGACTATGCCCCCTTCGGTCCGATCACTACTCTCACCTACGGCAACGGCCTGACCCTCAACCAGGGCCTGGACTACGCCTACCGGCTGACCGCCCAGACCGTCACCGGTGTCCTGGAACGCAGCTACCCTGCCTACGACGCCAACGGCAACCGCCTGAGCCAGACAGACAGCCTCACCACTCCCAGCAGCTTTAACTACGACCCCCTGAACCGGCTGGATACAGCCTCAGGCCCGTTCGGAGCCAGGGACTATGACTATGACTCCAACGGCAACCGCAGCCGACTTGTCACCGACAGCGTCACCACCACTCTCGTCTATGCGCCCAACAGCAACCGCCTCACCACCCTGGGCGCCAGCGACGTGCTGCTGGACGCCAACGGCAACACCCTGAACCAGGGCAACTGGCACTACAGCTTCACACCGCACAACCGTCTCAGAACCGCCACCGAGGGTGCCACCCTCAAGGCCCGCTTCGCCTATAACGGACTCGGCCAGCGTATCCGCAAGAGCGACGGAAGTAACACCACCGGCTATCACTACCTGTACGGCACGTCTGGCGAGTTACTGACAGAAACTGACCAGAACGGGAACATTCTCAAGGAATACCTCTATCTCAATGGCAACCTGCTAGCCGTCTTCGAACCGGATGACGACCGGGACGGTCTCTCCAACGCGCAGGAAGCCCGGCAGGGTACCCTGCCCATCAACCCCGACAGTGATGGCGACGGTCTGGGGAACCTGGACGAATGGTTCCAGAGCGGGACCGACAGTCAAAATCCTGACTCCGACGGAGACGGCATCAATGACGGCGTTGAAATAACGGCCGGCACCAGCCCGATCAATGCCGGCGCCTTTCCCGGTGATGGTGATATCAACGAAAACGGTGAAACCAACCTCGGGGACCTGGTACTGCTGTACCGGTTCGTGCAGAACCTGCAGACGCCGACTGTTGCCGAACTCACCCATGCAGACATGAACCGGGACGGGCAGTTGAATGTGGCGGATATTTTGTTGTTGCAGAGACAGTTGCTTCAGGTCTGGCTGGGTGGCAACACTACCGTTTCCCGGGTACTACGGCCAGCCACAGCACCCGAGACCACCCTGCCGGTGCTGGACTGGCTGATCAGGCCTGCATATGCGCTGCCGAACAACAGTGGGTTGTTGTATTATGTGCACAATGATCCGTTGGGCACACCTCAAGCATTAACGGACGAAACCGGCACCGTCGTATGGAAAGCCACCTACGACCCCTTCGGCAAGGCGACGGTCGATGAAGATCCCGATGGAGATGGGAACCTGGTCACGTTAAACATCCGGTTCCCCGGTCAATATGAAGACGTCGAAACCGGCCTGTATTACAACTACTTCCGATACTATGACCCCGGTACCGGCAGGTACATCACCAGCGATCCTATGGGACTCCGTGGTGGGCTGAATCTGTATATCTATGCTATTGGAAACCCAACAAGGTTTATTGATCCTTTTGGCCTTATATGTTCTTCATTTGATGCAGAAGGATTTGAGAGTTGTTCGAACTTCATTGAAGAATTATTTCCTGATGCATCATTACCTGGCGACGACCTCAGATGTAAAGGAGGCGATCTGTCAGCGTGCGCGAGAGATAATAGTCTCTTCAGGGGTATTGGGAATACTATTTGCGGAGTGATCAATACTGATATAAATCTGGGGGAGTGTGAGCCAGAACCCGAACCGGAACCCGAGGAAGATTGTCAGTGAAGAAGTCAAAAGGATTCATCGTAACATTCTACTTATTAATAGTTTCAAGTTACTATTCCTGGCTAATTTATAAAGGAATGAATACAGAATACGCCAATACTATTGCGTATTGGTTCAGGTGGTGTCTAAATATCCTAGGTCTGTTAGCAATAATAAATGTTGCCATAATAAATTTACATATCCATATTTACATATGGAGAGTGATATTTGCTGCAATGCTGATATTGCAAGTATATCAGTTATCGCTGTTTGGCCTTTTTGATTCTAATATTTCGTTCAGCACAAATATATTTCGATTGCTGCAATATTTATTTTTAGTGGCACCATCGCTTGTAGCCCTATTTTTCGCAGCATCAAAGCGACGGAACTCTCCGTGTGAATAGCGAAGCAGAAACACAGGTCAGAATTGTGGTCCCGAATATGTATTTTTGGGTCAGAGTAAAAACTCCAATCGTTGGTGGATCGAATTTGTTATATTGAAAACCTGCTTTACATTTTTTCAGGGACGAAAAGATGGCGCGATTACCACGGATATGCCTGCCAGGCATACTGCAGCACGTTATTCAACGGGGGGATAATCGTCAGGCCTGTTTTGCATCGGAGGAAGATTTTGCGGCCTATGCCTGCTGGCTACGGGAGTATGCGGGAAAATACCGGGTTGCGCTCCATGCCTGGGGAATCAAGGGGTCAGAGTAAGAATCCATTTCATCGGCTCATGCAAGCGCAATCACCATCGGCAACGGAAAGGAAAGGAAAGGAAACCACTATGCTCATACTCACGCGCCGTATCGGCGAAACGTCCGATCCAATCCAGCGTTCAATGCCAGCGTCTCCTGTGACCAGCCGTGCATCACGCGCAGCAGCCGAACGTTCTTCGCCAACCGCCTGGCCGCCTCGGAAACGATGTTTTGGGAAGAATTAAAAATAATGGCGCGAATGCCTGGAGTTCTGTGCAAATCGAGATTGAATTATTTGATAAAGAAGGGAAGTTTGTTGACGAGTGCTCAGAGTATATGAGCGGAACCATATTGCCAGGCGATACCGAGAATTTTAAAGTTTCGTGCAGACGTTGCGACAAGAACCCATTGCCAGAGTACCAAACTTATACAATTGAAATCCGTGACGCTTATTTTAAGAATATAAAAGCAGTATATTTGGGGGCAGAGTAAAAATCCAAGCCCTCCTCACCCTTTCCTACTGAGCAACTCTGCCAGCGATACTGCCATAAATAGCCTGCCTCCTGGTCAATTACCGTGTCTGCCGCCAGATTCCCCCAAGGTCAAGCCAGCAGGCAATGGCGGCAGTAAAATCAATCGAGTCTGACCCCATCGATTCGTATATATTAGCGAAATATGTGCTCTGACCCCAATTCTCATGTTATGCGTTCGTTGTGGATCGGCAGCGAGTTGAGTGCGCTGGAGCGGGTCTGTGCCCGGTCATGGGTCCATCATGGCCATCGTTTTGAGCTCTTTGTCTATGATGATGTCGGCAATGTCCCCGAGGGGGTCGTGCTGAAGGATGCCAACACCATCATCCCTGAAAAAGAGGTATTCCTGTGGCGGGAGAGTTACGCCATTTTTGCCGACCTGTTTCGCTGGACGCTGCTCTATGAACAGGGCGGTTACTGGGTCGATATGGATATGCTGTGCCTGAAGCCGTTTGATTTTGAAGACGAGATCCTGTTTGGCTGTGAGCACAGCAAGGCAGCCAGTATTGGCGTATTAAAGCTGCCGGAAAAACATCTTGTGGCCCGTGAAATGCTGACGCTGGCCAGGGACCCCAATCACATCATCGGTAACGAGCGTTTCAAGGTAAAACTGAAAAAATACCTGCGCAAGCACCTGCTGTTCGGCTCGACAATAGGCCTGAGATGGGGCGAGGCAGGAGGCCCGAAGGCGTTTACCCTGATCCTGGAGAAGCACGATCTTTTCCAGCGGGGAAAGCCGTTTACTTATTTCTATCCTGTCGATCCGTTGAACTGGCGTTGCCTGTTTGACGCGACGTTTAAGGGGGAAAGCGCTTTTTACGCAACCACCTATGCCGTACATTTATGGAACGAATTGTTACGCCGTGACGGCTTCTCCAAGCAAGGGCCGTTTCACCCGGACAGTTTTGTGACCAGGCAGCAAAAGCTGCTGGGTGTTGACTAGCGAATCCACCTTCAGGAGAAATCAACCGAGCCTGACCCATTGATTCCTAATATTGCCGTATTGGGCTATATTAGCGAAATATGTGCTCTGACCCCGATTCTTATGTTTGCGACCAGTTCTAGAATACAGTCGGTTATTGGTGATTTTCGCATCGAGAGCATGATGCGTTACAGCCTGTTTGTGCCCCGGCTTTACAATCTTTGCAAATCGCTGGGGTTCGAGGCGGGGCGTATTATGCCCTCCCGTGCGTTTTGTTCGGATGAGAACCAGGGGTATCCGATTATCCTGATCGCCAAGCATTTCGGGACGTTCCCCTTCAATCACGGCATGGTCGGCGGTATTGTTGCTTCTGACCGGCATGCCGCGCACGCCGACCACGGCCGGGACCTGGTGATTATCCAGGCCAGTCACGTCGGTTATGACCCGGACAACAAAACATTCGGCACTTACCGGCGCATCAATACTGAAGACGACGACGCCTCGACGACCTGTGGCAAGGTCGGTGCCGTGATCGAGTGGTACCAGGAAGAATACCGGTTCGCGCGGAACAATATCTATCTCAGCCGGGAGGGCGACAGCCACCTGGTGACGATCGACAACCAGTTGTTGCACGAAGACCGGGAACAGGGGCTGTTTCTGCACCTGGACAGGCTGGTCAGCCATGACAGCGACGGTCCAGTGCTGGTGCGCATGCAGAGTACCGCACACGTTTACCTGGCATCACAGGAATTTATCGCCTCACTGCCGGCTGATGCATGGCCGGCCGGCGAGCGACAGCGTATCGATCGCTTCCTCGGTCCGGATCTGTTCAGGTTCCGGCGTACTATTGAAGGTGATGTCGAAGGGCGCAGCCACCTGGAGCAGAACCTGATCAACCCGATGCCGTGGATCGTGACCTCACCCGAACCGCTGCTGGTTGCCGCGCAGGTCAATACCCAGGCGGAGTTCGACCGTGCCTTCCGCACCATCGTCCGGGCGAAGGAGTACCAGGGCCGGAAGATCCTGTTCATAGCCTGCATCAATATCGACATCTCACCGCGCGAGGGGCAGCTGTTCCCGCTCACCAAGTGCGTCCCGTGGGCCGCCTACATACAGGATGGTACGGGCGGTTCACGCACGCTCGAACAGGATGAGATCGTAGGCCTGCTGAAACAGCAGAGCACGAAAAACCCGGATCAGATCGATCTGGAAGAAGCTATCCAGCAGATGGAAAAGGTCAAAGAGATCAAGATCGAGCTCTAGCCCTCGAAGCCGCAGGTTTTATGGCTGCCATCGCAGAACGGCTTGTTGGCGGATGCGCCGCAGCGGCAGAAAGCCGCCTTGTTGCGTGTCGCTGCAATAGCGCCGTCGGCGCTGACAAGAGTCATCGGTCCCTTTGCGATCAGCATGGCGTTGGCGCGCACGCTGACCACCAGCGGCCCCTCCCCCTCCAGTTCATCTGACGCCACACCGGCAAGCATACCGGCGTCTTCAAAGCCTGCGGCACGGTGGCTGCCATCACAGAAGGGTTTGTTGGCGGATGCGCCGCAACGGCACAGCGCAATGTCATCACCACTGTCCAGCAGTGCGCCGTCCGCGTTACGCACCTCGATGGTTCCGGTACACAGCAGGGGGCCGTTTTTGCGGACTTTTACACGGTTTTCCTGGCTCATGTCGCCTCCTGTTACAGACTGAAAATACCCGCCGGCATGGACGGCAGCTGTGCCCAAAGATACACGAAAGCGGTAATCAAAAGTACGCCGAGGAAATTCAGCCACAGGCCGGCCCGTGCCATCTGCGGAATACGCAGGCAACGGCTGCCGAACACGATGGCGTTGGGCGGCGTGGCCACCGGCAGCATGAAGGCAAACGAGGCGCACAGGGTGGCCGTCACCATCAACAGCATGGGCGGCAGGGCAATGGCCAGTGCCAGCGCCCCCAGCACCGGCAACAGCAGGGATGCCGTTGCGGTATTGGAGGTGACTTCAGTCAGGAACGTCACCATCAGGCCCACGGCCACCAGCACCCATACCACGGGCATGCCCTTCAGCACGTGCAACTGCTGCCCCAGCCAGCCGGTCAGGCCGGTCTCGCTGAAACCGGCCGCCAGTGCGAAACCGCCGCCGAACAGGATGATGATATCCCACGGAATGCGCACCGCGGTCTGCCAGTCAAGCAGGAAGCGGCGTTGTTCCGTTCCCGCCGGGATCATGAACAGGGCCAGCGCGCCGGCGATGGCGATGGTGGAATCGCGCAGCGGCGCCAGCGGTGCCCAGTCGATCAGGCCGTGCCCGATCCAGGCCACGGCGACACTGCCGAACACCCAGGCCACGCGCCGCTCGGCACGGCTCATGTCGCCCAGTTCGCCGAGTTGCTGTTCGATGACATCCATACTGCCCGGCAGTTCAACCGCGTGTAACGGAAAGGCGAAACGCGTCAGGTACAGCCAGCACAGCCCCAGCATGAGCGCCGACAACGGCAGCGCAAACAGCATCCAGTCACCGAAACCAAGTTGGATGCCGTAGTTCTGTTCCAGCACACCGGCAAGAATAGCGTTGGGCGGCGTGCCGATGAGGGTGGCGATGCCGCCGATACTGGCGGCGTAGGCAATGCCCAGCATCAGCGCAACGCTCAGGGGCGAGCCCTGTTGCTGCGTGTCGGGCAACACCTGTTTCAGCACCGCCAGGCCGATGGTGACCATCAGCATGGTGGTAGCGGTATTGCTGATCCACATCGACAACAGGGCTGTCGCCAGCATAAAGCCCAGCACCAGGCGTGCCGGGCTGGTACCGGTGCGCCGGATCACGTGCAGGGCGATGCGCCGGTGCAGGCCCCAGCGTTCCAGGGTAGCGGCAATCATGAAACCGCCGATGAACAGGAATATCAGGTGATGGCCGTATGAGCCGGTGACGGTTGTCGCCGGCATGATGCCGAGTAACGGGAACAGCACGATCGGCAACAGTGCCGTGGCGGGAATGGGTATCGCTTCACTGATCCACCACACCGCCATCCATACGCTGACGGCGGCCAGCCGCCAGGCTTCGGGTGCCAGCCCCTGCGGCTGGGGCAGTAACAGCATCAGCAGGAAAACCGCCGGCCCCAGCCACAGGCCGATGCCGGACGGCCGCATCAGGCGCCCCGCTGAAACGCTACGCCGGTGCCACCCAGCCCGCAGTAACCGGCGGGGTTCTTGGCCAGGTATTGCTGGTGGTAATCCTCGGCATAGTAGAAGGTCGGCGCGGGGATAATCTCGGTGCTGATGGTGCCGGTCCCGCTGTGATTCAATGCTTGCTGATAGGACTGCCGCGAGGCCTCTGCAAGTTGTTGCTGCGGCGCGTCGAAGGTGTAGATACCGGAACGGTACTGGGTGCCGCGGTCATTACCCTGGCGCATGCCCTGGGTGGGGTTATGCCCTTCCCAGAAGGCGGCCAGCAGCTCACTGTAGTCGATCTTGTGCGGGTCGAACACCACCAGCACCACTTCGTTGTGCCCGGTCCGGCCGCTGCAGACTTCGCGGTAGGTCGGGTTCGGCGTGTAACCCGCGGCATAGCCCACGGCGGTGCTGTACACGCCCGGCAGTGTCCAGAAACAGCGTTCGGCTCCCCAGAAGCAGCCCATGCCGAATAATGCCTGCTGCATGCCGTCCGGGAACGGGGGCTGCAAGGGGTGGCCATTGACGAAGTGCGCCTCCGGCACCGGCATGGGGGTATCGCGTCCCGGCAGCGCCTGGTGCGGTGCCGGCATGGAGGGTTCATGCAGGGTCATGGGCTTATTGCATCATTACCGCGCCGGTGTGGCAAGGTATAACGGGCCGGGGTTACTGGTTGTCTTCCTCTGTGTAACCGTGCGGGTAATCCCAGCCAAATCCCCAGCGCCAGCTGGTCGGTAAATGGGGTGTACCGCCCATCCGCACAGCGTAGTAGTAGATGCCCGCTGTCAGCGGGTGGCCGGCATCGACGATACAGGCACGAAACTCCCGGTCGGCATGCTTGCGCTGTTCGGCACTGCCGCCCGACCAGTAGCGCGCGTCGTGGTTATCACAGCAGTAGCCAAAATCGAAATCCGGTGCCATGGAGCAACCATCCACCCGGCAGGGATGCGGCGGCTCGGACGCCGGCGTGTGCACGAGCATGTCGCTGTCACAGGGCCGGGAAGCCGAACAGCTGGCGGTCATCAGCAGGAGCACGGCCAGGGCGGCGGGTCTGAGCAGGCCGCCCGGGCCGGTTGCCTCTGTCGTATCACTCAATATACACACACCTGGTCGGTTTGATGCTGACCGTTGACCAGCAGATCCCGGATACCGCTCACGCAGGTATTCTGCGGGGTCAGTAACTGGTCAACGGCGGTGTCTATATACCCGCTGTCCTCATCGCTGATCCTGAAATCGGTTTTTATCCGGTTGAGGTTGCGCCGCAGGTCGTCATCTCTGATGTCTGCAAACTGGATATGGTAAAAGATCGATTTTGC
>DRNU01000149.1 GCA_011374975.1 Gammaproteobacteria bacterium
AAGCAGCCACTCCAGGGCATAGTCCTGCAGCAGGACCCTGGCCCGTTGCTCCGGTTCATCCAGGTCGGGGAGCAATAACGCGAGTTCATCCTCGTTCATCTTGGCCCAGCGTGCGCGCCGCAGCAAAGACAATACGTCATCCCGGATCCACCAGGGCTCGCGCAGGTTGACATCGATAAACACTGGCGTGTCTTTGTGCTGCTGTATGACATCGAATGTTTGCCTGGAAACCGGGCTTCTCAGCGCCAGGCTGCCATGGTAAAGCAGGGCCATAGTGTCCAGTGGCGGCAGCAGCCGGTCATTTATGAAGTCCCAGGCACGGTCCCTGACAATATCGTAAGACGGTTCACCTTCATGGAAGGTAACGTCCACCGTGCCGGTAGGGTGCTGGCTGTCCAGCTGCAGGCCGGCGGTGCTCATCCCCAGGTTTTCCATGGCCTGTCTGATACGGTGACCGAGCAGGTCATCTCCCACCCGGGATATAAATACAGGGGTTTGCGCAAACGCCTGCAGGTGCCAGGCAACGTTGAAGGGGGCTCCGCCAGGGACCACATGCCCGTCCGGGAAGCGGTCGAACAGGACTTCACCAAACATTACCGGGCATGTTTTACGTGCTTCATTCATGCGGGATGTTTCCATTTAACCATGCCCTGCTTGCGGGCAGATGCAGCAAGCCTTGCGTCATTGCGGTGGAACCCCGCAGTTGTCCAGGAACTTATAGTGTTTGATAGCCTCCAGGATGCCGGCTGCATAGGGCTGTCTGGCGAAATAGATGTGTTCCACATCGGCAAGTTCCGACAACTCTTCATGGTGGCGATTGGCCACCACGACCGCCTGCGTATTGCCGCGCATCAGGTCTTCATCGGCACCGGAACCGCCGGCGGCCAGCACATGATCGAGCGGGATGTCCCACTGGTCGGTAAACCAGCGCAGGGCGAAGCCTTTTGATGCCCGTACCGGGACAATGTCCAGGAACTGGCCGAAGGAATAAATCGCGTTAACGGTCTGGTCATTCTGGCGCAGCAGACTGTTGATGGCATCGATATCCGGCGCCTTGTCCGGGTCAATATAATAACTGATCTTGAAGCGGCTCTGTTCCGAGCCGGGCTGACGCTTGAGGCCGGGCAAGTCGGCCAGCACGCGCTGCACCGCCCTGGGGTTCCACAGGTAATCGATATGCCGGGACCAGCCGGTATCCCGGGTCAGGTGCGGTGCATAGTGGATCTCGGTACCCAGCGAGGTAATCAGCAGGTCAGGCTGCGGAATACCGAAACGCCGCAGCATCCGCAGCGCATCATCCAGGCGTCGGCCCGTGGCGATGGCAAAGGTCGCACACTTGCGGTTGTTTTTGATCACCGATACGAAATCGGCAAGTGATTCCGGGTCCCCTAACAGGTTCTGGTCCATGTCCGTGATGATGGTGCGGTCGTGGTACAGCCGGGAGCGCCGCGGTGGCAGCTGGCGTTGCACCGGCTCGATACGCTCTATCAGTGGCCGAATGGTGGCAAGGTAGGTTTCTGCATGGGCGGTCCACGAATAATGCCGGCCCACACCTTCAATCCCGCTTTCTGACAGCCTGTGCCACAGCGCAGTGTCGCTCAGTACCTTGAGCAGGGTGTCGGCGATCTGTGTCTTGTCCAGCGGATCGATCAGGTAGCCGTTGCTGCAATTATTGATAATATCGAGGGGGCCGCCGTCTTCCGTAGCCACGATCGGCAATCCGCTGGCGGCCGCTTCAATCAGCGTCAGGCCGAACGGTTCCGTCAGGGCCGGATTGATGAATACCCCTTTTGATGCGGCAGCCAGCCGATAGATGACCGGCACATCGTCAGGCAGGTGATGTTTCGGGTAGGCCACTTTGCCGTACAGGTCGTGCTGATCGATTTTCAGCAGGATATCAGTGAGCACTTCCTGTGCGCCTTCTTCCATTTCCCGTATATCGTCACGGTTCCCGGCGATGATGACCAGGTTGGCGGCATCCTGCAGCTGCTTCGACTCACCATAGGCTTTCACCAGGGTCGGGATATTCTTGCGTGTGTCCGGGCGGGACAGCGCCAGGATCATCGGCTTGTCCGGCTGTTGCAGAAAACGGGTGATCTGTCGGTATATCGGGCTTTCCCGTTCACTTCCGTCCGGTGGATAGAAACATCTGAGGTCGGTTCCGGGCGGGATGACGCGCATGCTTTTCGGTTGATAATAATCGTAGAGCTCATACTGCTCTTCGATTTCCTGGTGTGTACTGGTTATAACCAGTTCCGCTGCGCCCAGCGTATCTTCCTCGGCATTGATACGGCGCGACATGTTGTAGCGCTGCTCGATAACATCGCGTTTCAGGCCGTGTGCAAGCAGCCGCCGGCGCTTTACCCGGCCCAGCGAATGACCGGTGTGCACCAGGGGTATGCCGAGCATGTTTGCGATGCGTGTTCCGACATAGCCGGCATCGGCGTAATGCGAATGTACAATATGCGGCGTGCGGTTCAGGTCGCGCAGGTAGTCGAGGGCCCGGTCAGAAAAGCTGTCCAGGTAGTCCCAAAGCTGTTCCTTGGCGATATATTCCCCGGGACCGGCGTCCAGGCGGATGATATGGACCTTGTTTGAGACCTGCTCGCTGGGACGGGAATATTCAGCGCTTACCTGTGGGTCGACCACGCGCCGGGTCAGCAGGTCAATACGGTCAATGTGTTCACATTTGCTCAGGGCCTGGGCCAGTTCGACGACATACCGGGTCTGGCCCCCGGTGTCTGCATCCCGCCCCAGCTCCAGATTGTCTCCACGGATCAGGCCGTGAACACTGATGAGCAGTATGTACAGTCCCTCTGGTTGTTCTGCCATTGACAAGTATTCCGGTATCTTTTTCCTGTGATATCAACACTCAGGCTAACATATCGGGCAGCGAACTACCTGTGCCCTGACGGCTGCCCGTGCTTTATAGCCCTACAGGGACAGAAATCATGATACTGGTCAAACAGGTGATCGTCGACTAAGGGTAGAATAGGTTATATAAGGAAGTTTGTTCACGCCATACAGATACATCAGGAGGCATCATGTCAAAACTCTGGGTGATAGTCGCAGACCAAAGCAAGGCACGTATTTTTACCGTTGATGATCCTCATGGCGCATTGCTGGAGGTGGATAATCTGGTGCACCCGCAGGCGCGTGATCGTGAACAGGCGCTGACCTCAGACCGACCGGGACGCAGCTTTGACAGCAAGGGCCAGGGGCGTCACGCCATGGGCGCATCAGTCGAGCCCGGCAAGCAGGAGACCATCCGTTTTGCCAAACAGATCGCCGAGCATGTGCAGGCAGCACATAATGAAGGGCGCTGTAACCGGTTGCTGCTGGTCGCCGGTCCGCCTCTGCTGGGTTTGTTGAGAGAGAACCTGAAGAAAGTATCCGGCCTGAAAATCACCGAGATCGAGAAGAATCTCGGGAAGTATGATGCCGTGGAGATTCGCGGGCATTTGCCAAAGCGCCTGTAACAGGCCGTACACGGCGCGCCTGCGCCCGGTGAGTTTTCCGGTGTCGTGACAGAGACTGCATGGGTATGGTCGAGGCAGGCAACAACTGGTCAGCCCGCGTCACGCGGGAAAGCGATGCGCTGGATCTTGAAGAGGGTGTCTTTACCTGGAAAGATCCGCGCCGTATCGCGCTGTCCCTGCAACGTTCCGCCGAGGCCAGCCGGCGGCGAAAATCCTCTCCGTTCCGCTCTGCCATGTCAATGCTGGTCTTCTATATCAACCGTGCCGGCAAGCACCTGGACCCGGAACAGAAAGCGATTCTGGAAGCGGCTAAAACAGAGTTGCGTAAGCTTTATGGCCGTATCTGAACTATGCTTAACAGGTCACACCTGGAGGCCAATAAATGCTGGGACTGATGCGGGTAGCCATGCTCATACCGCTGTTTCTCGCGGCCGGTGTGCTGTTGAATATGGAATCTGTCAGCAGTGCTGACAATCCTGTTATTCAACTGACTATTGAAGGTGCTATTGGTCCCGCTACCGATGATTATATCAGTCGGGCCCTCGAGACCGCTGCCCGTCGTCATGCAGAACTGGTGGTCATTCGTATAGATACACCGGGGGGTCTGGACACCGCCATGCGTGGCATTATCAAGAGCATCACCGGTTCCAGCGTACCTGTCGTAACCTATGTGGCGCCGACCGGTGCACGTGCAGCCAGTGCCGGTACCTACATCCTGTATGCCAGTCATATTGCCGCCATGGCGCCGGGCACCAATGTGGGTGCCGCGACACCGGTCCGGATCGGCGGGGTTTCACCGTCCGGCGACAAGGGAAAAGACGAGCAGGACAAAACAGCCGGTGATACTGCGACAGACGCAAGCAAGCAGAAAATCATTAACGATGCTGTTGCTTACCTCCGCAGCCTGGCGGAACTGCGCGGGCGCAACCAGGCGTGGGCGGAAAAAGCCGTGCGTGAAGCCGCCAGTATACCCGCGAGTGAAGCCCTGCAGCTGGGCGTTATCGACATTGTTGCATCCGGTATGGCAGACCTGATGCAACAACTGGACGGTCGTGAAGTCCCGGTGCTGGGCCAGAAACGTATCCTGCATACTGCCGGCTCGGTGATCGATCAACTTGCCCCGGACTGGCGCAGCCGTTTTCTCGGCGTGATTACCAACCCCAATGTTGCCTATATCCTGATGCTCATTGGTATCTATGGCCTGATGCTGGAATTTTCCAACCCTGGCGCAATTGTTCCCGGAACGGTCGGTGCCATTGCACTGCTGCTGGCGCTGTACTCATTTCAGCTGCTGCCGATCAATTATGCCGGTATGGGGCTGATACTTCTGGGTGTGGCCCTCATGGTCGGTGAAGCCTTTCAACCCAGTTTCGGTGTGCTTGGTATCGGTGGACTCACCGCGTTTGTGATTGGGTCCATTATTCTGATGGATACTGATGTGCCCGGCTTTGGCATTGATATTTCGGTGATTGTTACCTCTGCCGTCATCAGCGCACTGGTTTTTATTGTCGTCATTGGTATGGCGATCAAGGCGCGCCGCCGACCGGTGGTGAGCGGAGCGGAAGAGCTGGTCGGTGCCGAGGCCGTCGTGCTTGCCGACTTTGACCGTCAGGGCAGGGTTGCCATTCACAGCGAGACCTGGCAGGCGCTCAGCCGTGTGCCATTGCGCAAGGGGCAACAGGTAAAGGTTTCCGGTATCGAAGGTTTAACCCTGCGGGTAGAACCGCTGGATACCTCAACACAGGAGAAAACATCATGACAGCGTACGCCCTATACACAGTTCTGGTACTGGTGGTGCTGTTCTTCGTCTCTGCCATCAGGATCCTGCGCGAATATCAACGCGGCGTCATCTTCCTGCTTGGACGTTTCTGGAAGGTCAAGGGCCCCGGGTTCATTATCATTATCCCGCTTATCCAGCAAATGGTCAGGGTCGATCTGCGCACCATCGTCATGGATGTACCCACCCAGGATGTGATCTCCCATGATAACGTCTCGGTGAAAGTGAATGCGGTGGTCTATTTCCGCGTCATCGAGCCTGAGAGAGCCATCATCCAGGTCGAGGACTTCTATGAGGCGACCAGCCAGCTGGCCCAGACCACCCTGCGCTCCGTGCTGGGGCAACACGAACTGGATGAAATGCTGGCGGAACGCGAGCGCCTCAATGCCGACATTCAGAGTTCACTCGATCAGCAGACCGATGCCTGGGGCATCAAAGTCAGCAATGTCGAAATCAAACATGTCGATCTTGATGAAAGTATGGTGCGGGCCATTGCCAAACAGGCCGAGGCCGAACGCACCCGGCGCGCCAAGGTCATCCATGCCGAGGGTGAAATGCAGGCCGCGCAGAAACTGCTGGAAGCGGCGAGGACGCTTTCCAAACAGCCCCAGGCATTGCAGTTGCGTTATTTGCAGACGTTGACGGAAATCGCCGGAGAACGATCCAACACCATCGTTTTTCCGTTACCGATGGACCTGGTGGAAGCGCTGCTCAACAGGACAAGGCAAGTCTGATACTGAATGGACACCATCACCCACAGTTTGCTGGGTGCCGTGGTTGTTCGTGCGGTATTTCCTGCAGGGAAATCAACACATGCGCTGACCGACCGGCAACGCATGCTGGCCGGTGCCGTGGCGGGTGCCTTCCCGGACATTGATTATGTGATGTCCTGGGTCGATCCCATGGTGTACCTCACCCTGTGGCACCGCAGCATCACCCATTCCTTCATTGTGTTGCCGTTCTGGGCGCTGCTGGTGGGTGTCACGCTGGCGTTTATATTCCACCGCCGTGATGAATGGCGTTTCGTGTCACTGCTGGCCGCGTTTGCCGTGGTGTCGCATATCCTTGGCGACCTTGTCACCGTCTATGGTACACAGATTCTTGCGCCCCTGTCCGGCTGGCGGGCCAGCATCGGCACCACATTTGTTATCGATCCCTGGTTTACCCTGATTGTGCTGGTCGGTGTCGTTGCCGGTATCAGAAAACAGGGCAGTACTGTGCCGGTCATCAGCCTGGCTGTGCTGGGCGCCTATCTCGTCTTTCAGGCGAACCTCAGGCAACAGGCGCTGGCCATTGCCGGTGCGCACATGGGGCAGGGGAACGCCGCCGATGTGCACCTGGCGGCACTGCCGCAACCTTTTTCCCCGTTCAACTGGAAAATCATCGCCAGCCGTGGCGACCGCTATGATGTGACATACGTCAACCTTGCCGGTGGCTACCGAAATGCCGGGGAGGGGGAAGGGTTCTGGGCCCGGGTAAAGCGGACCTACCGGTCCCCCGACGACCTGGCCTGGACCCGCTATTACCGGTTCGGCGAAGACGCGCTGGCAGCCGGGCGGATCAGCCGGCTGTGGGGAAACAGCCAGCTCGATTATTTCCGGCGTTTCGCCGGTTTTCCCGTGCTCTACAGGGTCGATGTGAAGGGTCCGAAGACCTGTGTCTGGTTCACCGATCTGCGATACGTGCTGCCCTATATGACGCCGCCCTTCCGGTACGGGTTGTGCCGTGCGGGCGATGGCTCAACGTGGCAGTTGAACCGGTTACGCGGGGGCTGACAGAGGACTGCAGCCGAGTGCGGCAGTTCATGGTAGTCTTGGCCTGGATTAATGGAAGAATCTGGGATTATCACTAAAATCAGGAGCTATGGAAACGATGAAAGCATTGGTTAAAAAACATGCCAGGGAAGGTTTGTGGCTGGAGGATGTCCCTGTCCCGGAAGTCGGCAACAATGACGTCCTGGTCAGGATCGAGAAGACGGCCATCTGCGGGACGGATGTGCACATTTATAACTGGGACGAATGGGCGCAGAAAACCATTCCCGTGCCGATGACCATCGGCCATGAATTTGCCGGTGTTATCGTCGAACTGGGTTCCAGTGTTACCGATCTCGAAATCGGTGACGTGGTGTCCGGGGAAGGGCACATCGTCTGTGAACGCTGCCGTAACTGCCTGGCCGGCCGGCGCCACCTCTGCCCGAATACGATCGGTATCGGCGTTAACCGCACCGGCTGCTTTGCGGAATATCTGTCTATACCCGAAAAGAATATCTTCAGGCCGAACATCGAAATTCCCACCGAGGTGCTTGCCTGTTTTGACCCGTATGGCAATGCCGTCCACACGGCGCTGTCATTCAACATGGTGGGTGAGGATGTGCTGATCACCGGTGCAGGCCCGATTGGCATTATGGCCGCGATGGTGGCCACTCATTGCGGCGCGCGCAATATCATTATCACCGACATCAACGATTACCGGCTGGAGCTGGCCAAAAGCATTGTTCCCAGGGCCATCCCCATCAATGTCAGCCGTGAGGAGATCACCCGCGATTTCATGCGCAGCCTGGGCATCCTGGAAGGCTTCGACGTGTGCCTGGAGATGTCTGGATCACCGGAAGCGTTCCGGGACATGCTCGGCAAAATGATCAACGGCGGCAGCATCGCAATGCTCGGCATCATGCCGGACGGCACAGGCATCGACTGGACGAAAGTCGTCTTCAAGGGCCTGTTCATCAAGGGCATCTATGGCCGCGAGATTTTCGAGACCTGGTACAAGAGCGTGATGATGGTGCAAAGCGGCCTGCCGCTGGAGAAAATCATCACCCACCGGTACCACTACACCGAGTTCCAGAAGGGCTTCGATGTCATGCGTTCCGGACAGTCCGGCAAGGTCATCCTCAGCTGGGAAGATATCTAGTATGAGTTACACAAGTGTAAAAGAAGGTCTGTCGCAGGAGCTGGAAGCCATCAAAAAAGCCGGCCTCTGGAAAAACGAACGCGTCATCTCCTCCGAGCAGAAGAACGACATCACCCTCGCCGACGGCAGCGAGGTGATCAACATGTGCGCCAACAACTACCTCGGCCTGGCCAATAACCCGGAAGTCATACAGGCGGCAAAGGACAGCTACGACCGCTGGGGTTTCGGGCTTGCCTCGGTGCGTTTCATCTGTGGCACACAATCGATCCACAAAACGCTGGAAGACAAGGTCACCGAATTTCTCGGCATGGAAGACACCATCCTCTATGCGGCGTGTTTCGATGCCAATACCGGCCTGTTCGAAACTATCCTGGGCAAGCAGGACGCGGTGATTTCCGACGAACTGAACCACGCCTCCATTATCGACGGCGTGCGCCTGTGCAAGGCGGCACGCTACCGTTACAAAAACAGCGATATGGAAGACCTTGAGAGCAAGCTCAAAGAGGCAAAAGCCGCGGGTGCCCGCCGCATCCTGATCACTACAGACGGCGTGTTCTCGATGGACGGCACCGTCGCCCGCCTGGACCGGATCTGTGACCTGGCGGACCAGTATGATGCCATGGTGCACCACGATGACTGCCACGCTGTCGGCTTCATGGGCAAGACCGGCCGTGGCATCCATGAATATCATAACGTGATGGACCGGGTGGATATCATCACCGGGACCTTCGGCAAGGCACTGGGCGGCGGGTCCGGTGGTTACACCTCCGGGCGCCAGGAAATCATCGACATGCTGCGCCAGCGCTCGCGCCCCTACCTGTTTTCGAACACGCTGGCACCGGCGATCTGTGCGGCATCGATCAGGGTGCTGGATATGCTGTCAGAATCGACCGCCCTGCGTGACCGCCTGGAAGACAACACGCGCTATTTCCGCGAGGGGATGCAGGCGGCCGGTTTTGCCATTCCCCCGGGCGACCACCCGATTGTCCCGGTGATGCTCGGCGATGCCGTGCTGGCGCAGAACATGTCGCAGAAATTACTGGAGCGGGGGATCTATGCGGTGGGGTTCTTCTACCCGGTGGTGCCGGAAGGCAAGGCAAGAATCCGTACCCAGATTTCGGCGGCGCATACCAAAGAAGACCTGGACAAGGCGATTGCCGCCTTTGCAGCGACATATGCCGAGCTGAAAGATTAAGCGCGTACAGGCTATCTATTCATTGCATTAACGTCATGCCGGCGCAGGCCGGCCTCCAGGAGGTTGAAAAGCCGGATCCCGGCATACGCCGGGATGACGGCTGTCCAGTTAATGGTAACCGGGTCAGCGCAGCCTGACACGCACCCCGTCACCAACAGCGTCACTGGGGTAACTGATTACCGCTTCCCCGTCCTCAAGGCCGCTGACAATTTGCGCCTGCAGGCCATTACGCTGTCCAACCTCGACAGTGCGCAGCACGGCGCGCCCGGCCGCGACGACAAACACCGCCCATTGCCCCTGGTGGCGGAACAGTGCGCTGGACGGAACCTGCAACACGTCGTCGGCCTGCCAGACGATAAAACGCGCCTCGACGCGGTAGCCGTCGCCCAGTTTTTGCCATTGCTTATAGGGCGAAACCAGGTCGGCGATGACGTGCACGCGCTGCTCCTCCACGCCGAGCGCGGAAATCTTGGTGAAACCGACCGGCTCGACCACCCGCACCCGTCCTTCCAGCGGCTGTGCACCGCCCCAGCGTTCAAACAGGACCCGCATGCCCGGCCGGATGCGGATGGCATCCTCGGACAACACTTCGACCTCGACTTCCAGTGCCCGGGTATCGCCGATTTCGAGCAACGGCTGGCCGACCTTTACCGGCCCCTCGCCAAGGTGCTGTACCGCCAGCACGCTACCACTGACCGGTGCGCGCACCTGCACTTTTTCTTCGCCGTTTTCAACAGTGGTTTTCCCCGCGTACTGTAACGTGGTGCGCGCCGCATCCAGCTTGTAACGCGCCACTTCAACATCAAATTCAGCCGAGCGCTGCACGGCGCGCGCACTGCGCGCCCGGGTGCGCGCCCGGTCCAGCTCGCCCCGGGAGACATTGCCGCTGTCAGCGAGTTTGCTGATGCGCTGGAGTTCAAGGTCGGCGAACTCGGTGTCGGCTACGGCCGCATGGGCATTCTGTTCCGCGGCGTGCAGCGCGGCGCGCGCGGCGGCCACGCGTGCCCGGGCTTCGGCTTCGCGACGCGGGTCCAGGACTTCAGAGGTCAACGGCTTGATACCGAGCAGCACCTGGTCGCGGCCTACCGTGTCGCCGACATCCCAGGCCAGGCGGCTGGTTACACCGGTAACCGGTGCGGTAATCTCATAGCGGTCGATCACCCGTGTCTTGCCTTCTTCCTCGATGCTCACCGTCAGCGGGGCGGGCGCGACATGTGCAATTTCGACCAGCACAGGCCGTGGCCAGAACCCCCAGGCCAGCAGCATAACCGCCAACAGCAGTGGTACAGCGAGTTTCCATTGTCGGCGCGTTAACATGCGGTGCTATTCCCGGGTTTTGAGGACGGCCAGGAGATCGAGTCGTCCCAGCTGTCGCCAGATCATAACACCGGAGACCGTGGCCGAGAGCAATACCACCAGGGCGGCAAAGGCATAAGTGTCCGGCTCCAGGACCAGCGGTACCCGGTACAGATCCGTCTGCAGGCGGGCCACCAGGTAGGCGCAAAGGCCGCGTCCGACCAGGAAGCCGAGCGGAATGGCGACCAGCGTCAGCAGCGCCAGCTCGCCCAGCAGGATGTAGGCAATCTCGCCCCGGCTGAAACCGAGCACGCGCAGGCTGGCCAGCTCATGACCGCGTTCCGCCAGCGCAATGCGCGCGGTGTTATACACCACGCCGAACGCAATGGTCGCGCCCAGCACCGTGGTGATAAAGGTAAAAAACAGGATGGTCTCGGCCAGAATGGCGTAGAAGTTCTTTACCGCGATACTGCGTACCCGGGTGCCCACCACGCGCGGCATGTCGCGCAGTTCGGCATAGATCCTGTCCTGGTAATCACTGTCGACCGCGAGGTAAGCTCCGCTGATCACATCGCCTTCCTGCATCAGCCGGTTCAGGGCGCGGCGCTGCATGTAGGCGCCCATGCCGAGGTACTGTTTGGCGATGGCGGCCACCACCACCGGTTTGATCGGGCGGCTGCCTTCCAGCACTTCGAGTATTATCTGGTCACCGGGGCGCACACCGAGCGTGCGGCCGAGGTGGTCGTTGATCACCACCCCTTCGTCGGGCAGCACGACCGGACGCAGCTCGCTGTCGAGTACCCGGCTCAGTTGGCTGTCCGGTTCGCTCCCGTAGATGACCGTGCGGTAACTGCGGTTCTCGAATCGGATACGTACCGGCACCGTGCGCGCGCCCTCGACATATTCCACCCCGGGCAGCGTGCGCAGCGAATACAGCGCGCGCTTCGAGGTGGGCTCGGTAAAGCTCAGCGCAATGTCTTCGCGCTGGCTGCGGTTGAACTGCACATCGACCATGTAGTCGATGGCGTCGCCCTGGAAATTACCGACCATCATCACGCCGCAGGCGGCGGCAATGCCCAGCATGGACAGGGCGGATTTCAGGGGGCGCCGCTCGATATTACGGGTGATCATGCGTGTCGGTTGCGAGAGCCAGCGTTGCAGGCCCAGGCGTTCGACCAGGGCCGCCCGGTAGACGGCCGGCGGTTCGGGGCGCATGGCCTGCGCCGGCGGCATCAGCGCGGCGCGGCGGATCGCGTACAGGGTGCCGAGCACGGCCACCACTACACTGATGAGTGCCGCGGAAAGCATGACGCCGGGCTGCAGCACATATTGCAGGTAAGGGAAGCGGTAAAAGCCGATATAGATTTCACTCAGCCCCTGTCCCAGCCATACGCCGCACAGCAGCCCGCCGGCCACGCCGAATGCGACAATGACCAGCACCAGCTGGATATAGTGCAGCCCGATCGCAAGGTTGCTGTAGCCAAAGGCCTTGAGAGAGGCGATCTCCTCGCGCTGCAGGGCGATAATGCGGCTGATCACGATATTGAGCAGGAACGCCGCCACCGAGAAAAAAATCACCGGGAAGGCCGTCGCCAGGGTGCGTAACTGGCGCAGTTCCTCGTTGAGAAAATGGTGCGAGACCTGGTCCTTGCGCGCATAGGCGCCACGCCCGCCGTAACGCTCCAGCAGGCGGTCGAGGCGGGTGATGACGGTTTCCCGGTCTGCGCCGTGCGCCAGGCGCAGCAGCACATCGTTGAACGCCCCCTGCATATCGTAGGCGCTCTCCAGCGGTGTGCGCGCCATCCACAGGATGGCGAAACGCTTGAAGTCAGGCACGGTGGCGCCCGGCGCCAGCTGGTAAATGTACTCGGGCGACAGCGCGATGCCGACGATGGTCAGGGTCTGGCGCTTGCCGTTGATGATGGCGGCAAGCGAATCACCGGGCGCCAGGCCATGCAGGTTGGCAAAGGCCTCGTTGACCACCACTTCATTATTCCTGCCCGGTGCCACCAGCCGCCCGTGGCGCAGGTAGAGCCGGTTCTGCAGCGGCTCGCCCCGGTCCGGCAGCGAGACCAGCTTGCCGGTGACCGGGTCGGCGAAACCCGGTAAATCGAGCTTCACCAGCGCGACCACGCGGGTTTCGACCTGGTCGACACCGGGCAGGTCACGGATACGCGCCTGCAACCCGTTGGGTGCGCGTTTCAGTTCCGCAAACAGCTCGGCAAAGCGGTACTCCTGGTAATAACTCTGGCGGGTCAGGTACAGGGAGTCGAGCGTGCTCAGCGACATCACAAAAATGGCCACGCCGCTCAGGATCACCAGCGCAATGGCCAGCGCCTGGCCGCGCATCTGCCACAGCTCGCGCCACAGTTTTTTAGTGAGTGCGCGCATGGCGGTGGGGCCGGTTCACCAGCTCAAGGTGTTCGGTGCAAGCTTTTCGGCGTTGACCCGTACCCGGGTGATACGCCCGTCGGCAAGCTGAAAAACCCGGTCGGCCATGGCGGCAATACCGGCGTTATGCGTAATGATCGCGGTGGTGGTGCCGAGTTCCCGGTTGACGCGTTCCAGCGCCTCCAGCACCAGAATACCGGTGGCCGAATCCAGTGCACCGGTGGGCTCGTCGCACAGCAGCACTTCCGGGTTCTTGGCGATGGCCCGCGCAATGGCCACGCGCTGCTGCTCACCCCCGGACAGTTGCGCGGGAAAATGATTCTCCCGCTCGCTTAAACCTACCAGCGCCAGGGCATCGGCAGCCCGCATAGGCTGGTCGGCAATTTCGGTGACTACAGCGACATTTTCCAGCGCTGTCAGGCTGGCAATCAGGTTGTAGAACTGGAACACAAAACCAACATGGTAGCGGCGGTACTCGGTGAGAGCCCTGTCACTTGCCGTGGTCAGATCCTGATCGCGATAACGGACCTGCCCGGCGCTGGCTGTATCCAGGCCGCCCAGGATATTCAACAGGGTGGACTTGCCGCTACCGGATGGCCCCAGCATAACGACCAGCTCGCCGGCATAGAGATCCAGATCCACGCCACGCAGGGCGTGCACCTGGACTTCACCCATCTGGTAAATTTTGGTCAGGCCGCGAGCGCTGAAAACCACCTGATTTTCAGTACCAACAGGGGATATTGCGGGTTTATCTGCCGACACTGGACCTACTCCGGGAACTCAGTTGTCAGGGTTTATGCAAATTAAGTATGGAACACATTGGTATCGGCAACCAGCCGGATGATAAGTCCGGTTCGGGATGCCATACAGCAGGGTGCTCTGGCTCCATAATTTTCGGATCTGCTCCTGTGTTGATCCAGCTCAATGGCGATCGTCCCTGGATGAGCTATGCTTGCAAAAAGCGGGAAGAAAGGCGCAAAGAGGTGCATAGCCATGACACTCCTGTCTTACTGGTCGATGTACGCCGGGGATCCGGAGATTCCGCCTGCAACGCCACCGGAAGCGCCTCCTGAACAACCTCCAGAGGTGCCGGGTGAGCCAGCGCCGGAATCTGAACCGGTACCCCCGCTCGAAGTGCCACCGGGTGCACCACCCGAGGTACCACCAGGGATGCCGCCCGAAACCCGGGTCGGCGCTGTGTCCCGGGGAGCGATACGATGACCATAGCAGCAACTCAGCAACGGTATCTGGTTCAGCGAAAAGCGGAATATGACCTGATGCTGCACCCTCATACAGAATCCAGCCACTTAACGGCGGAAGCGGCCCACATCGCTGAAGACCATATCGCCAAGGCAGTGGTGGTAAAGGATGCGTCTGGCTATGCAATTGTCGTGATCCCGGCCAATAACTGGCTGAAGATGGACTATCTTCGCGACGAGCTCAACCGCGATCTGCACTTGGCGACGGAGGACGAAATCACCGGGTTGTTCGACGATTGCGTGCCGGGGGCGGTACCTCCGCTCGGGCCCGCCTATGGCATCGAGACCTTGCTGGACGAGTCGCTCACCAGCCTTGCCGATGTGTATTTCGAGGCAGGGGACCATGAACAGCTGGTGCATCTCCGTGGCGAGGATTTCCAGGCCCTGTTGAGCGGTGCACGGCGTGGTTACTACAGCCACGACAGCTAAAGCAAAAGCCCCGGAAACCCTGCGTTGCGAGCTGGTTTCCTGGGCGCAGTTCTGCGCACTGGCCAGGCAGCTTGCGCTGCACGTCCAGGCGTCAGGTTTCACGCCCGATATGATTGTGGCGATCGGGCGCGGCGGCTACATGCCGGCGCGCCTGCTGTCAGATTACCTGGATATCTATAACCTCAGCAGCTTCAAAATTGAACATTACCGGCGTGCGCAAAAGCAGGCGGAAACCCGTATCCGCTACCCGCTTGCAGCGAATGTGGAGGGATTGAAATTATTGCTGGTCGATGACGTCAGTGATGCTGGCGACACCCTGGAGGTGGCGGTATCGCACCTGCATGAACGGGGCCCCCCGGCGGAGATTCGGACGGCAGTGCTGCATCACAAAACCGTATCCAGCTTCGTGCCGGATTTTTTCGCGGCTGAGGTTACCGAGTGGCGCTGGCTGGTCTATCCCTGGGCGATTATAGAGGACGTGAGCGGATTTATCCGCGCGCTGGGGCTCGTCGATGCATCACTGGCGCGTATGCAGGCGGAGATTGAAGCGGGTTACGGTGTACGGGTTCCCGCTGCAATACTCCGTGATGCAAATACGCTGATCAGTGGCAATTCTGAAAATCTGAACTAGAGTTTGACCGGATGAAAATCCCGATGGAATGAACTGTTGCAGGAGGTGATTGACATGGCAAAGAAAGAGATGGAAGCAAGTGAGGGCACTGGAGCCAGGAAGGTAACACACCCGCACGCCTTGACCCCTTTTGAAGAAATGGAGCGCATGTTCGGCAGTGTTTTTCCGCCTGCCCGAATTCGCCCCTCGCAGTGGGAATGGCCATCCTGGGCCGAGATGTCCAGCTTTGTGGAAGAGAAAGTACCCAAACTGGATATCATCGAGCGGGACAACGAGGTCATAGTCCGTGCTGAAGTGGCCGGTGTCGACAAAAAGGATCTCGATATATCAGTGACAGACCACACGGTCACGATTAAAGGCTGCACCAAAGAGGAGCACAAGGAAGAAAAGGGCGATTATTTCCGTTCAGAGATTTCCCAGGGCTCGTTTTCACGCACTTCCACACTGCCCTGCGATGTGGACGGAGACAAGGCCAGGGCGAGTTTCTCGGATGGCATCCTGGAACTGACCATACCGAAGCTCGCGACGTCAAAGCGCCATACGATCAAGGTCGAGTAAATTTGCCCGGCGCCGGTGCCTGGCACCGGCGCACAGGGCCCGAAACTTTCCGGTCCCGTGGGTCAGCTCTGGTGACAGGAGCCCTCGCGTATCCAGACACCTTTTTCTTCGCAGCGCAGCAGTTCATCACCGCTGCAGACGTATTGCCCTATGGCATAGGATTTTCCGTTGAAGTAACAGGCGCTGGACTCCAGTTCCAGGTCAAGGGAGAGATAATCATCATCGGCTTCATCGAAAACAGGGGAGTTCTTCAACTCGGGGTCCGGGGCGCCAACATGGGGAACTGCATACGTATCGGTCATGAGTTTGCTCCTGTGAGCGTGTTCTACCTTAAATAAGCTTAGTTAATACTACGCGCCAGTCCAGGGAAAAATGACCTGGATCAACTGCTGCATCCTGTCAGGTGAGTCTCTTGCGCGACAGCCAATAACTGCTACTGTTTCTGTACAAGGCGAGCAGGTAGGTGGTAATCATGGAATGGAGGATACGAAAATGGCGGAAAGACTGACCATGAAAGCACTGTCCGGTGAACTGGAAGCACTTCGCAAGCGCCTGCGTAAGTTTGAAACGGGTTTCGAGCTCAAGCTCGAGAACGCTATGGAAAAGGCAACCGAGAAGTTAAAGGCCCGGATTGAAGTCTCGGAAGGGCCGGGTATCAGGTTCCGCGGGCATGGGGGGGCTGTCGATGTCGATGCCAGACGCCGCTTAATCGCCGAATGTGCCTATTTGCGTGCCGAGCGCCGTGGATTTACGGGTGGCAGTCCTGAGCAGGACTGGCTGGAAGCAGAGATGGAAATTGACCAACTGCTGTTGCAGGGGTGGACAAAGAATGAAGCCCGGGAAATGACAAGCCAGGATACTCTGCCCCAACAGGAAAGCCGGGCATAATTCAGGCGCGTCATTACATAGTAATACCCTGGGACATTATGCAGATACCCTTACAGATTATCTTTCAGATGTTGATATTTATCAGTGCAGAATTCTATTTTTGAACTATAGTCATCTAGGGCGAGTTCATGCGGTTAGCAAGGAGGAACAAGCCATGAGAGTTTCTGAAGTGATGACCACTAATGTCAGATCCTGCACCCCGCAAACCGATCTGGAAACCGTGGCGATGGAAATGTGGAACGGTGACTGTGGTTCCATTCCGGTTATGAATGACAGTGGTATGCCTATCGGTATGATTACCGACCGCGATATCGCCATGGCCGGTGCGCTGCAGCACAAAGCCTTGCGCGACATCAGTACCAGCGAGGTGATCAACGGCCGTGATGTGCAATGCTGCAATAGCGAAGACACCATCGACTCTGCTCTGCAAGCCATAGCAGCCGGGCATGTGCGCCGCTTGCCGGTGATCGACGGCGACGGTTGTCTGCAAGGCATCCTGTCGGTGGACGATGTTGTTGCCTGTGCCGAGCGTGGCAAGCGCGGCAAGGGAAAGCCGGAGCTGTCCTACGATGACGCCATGACGACCCTGAAGGCGGTTTGCAAGCACCATTAGGGCCAAATGTCAGGCTGACAGTGTAAAACCCTTCTCTCCCTACGGGGAGGGAGGGGAGGTATATCTTTTGTTCCACAAACTCCTTGATACCACTACTGATGACTGGGATGAAGGCGAGGCCGCCCCAGGGAAGTGCGGTGGGAGGGCAGGCTTTAAATATGCCCCAGGCAGGCCAGTGTCGGCAACACGTCCGGCGGCGGCAGGTAAGTCAGTGTTGCCGATGCAAACGGCCTGGCGGTATTCAGGCAGTCATCGGTGGTGC
>DRNU01000150.1 GCA_011374975.1 Gammaproteobacteria bacterium
CGTCAGCAACAGCTGCATGCCGGACAGGAACAGAACCGGTACGATGACCGGTAACCAGACCGATTTCAGGATCAGCATCAGTATCCCGGCATTCAGCGACAGGAACACCAACAGCGCTGAAACCACCGGGCCACGCAGCGCGTGCCAGCGTGCCGGTAACAGCACCAGGAACAGGGCGAAAAACAGGATCAGGCCACGTTGCGCGGCATAGAACCAGACCGGCATGACGAACGTATTGTCGCTCACCAGGCTGTACAGCGCCTGTGCAGACCACACCACCGGGGCATACTGACGGCCTCCCGGCCCGGTCAGCACCGGCGTCAGGTCCGGAGCCGTCACGCCCAGTAGCAGCATCCTGTTACGCAACTGCCGGGCGGCGTTGTCGTCCTGCATGAGCTGTTGCAGGGAATACACCGGGACGCTACTGGCCGGGCGCGGGTAATAGTCCAGGTCCGGTGCCGTGATGTCCTGTTGTGCAAGCCGCAAACCGGCACCGGGCACGATAAGCGGTGCCGTGTCCGGCTGCGCCGCCATTAATAATGCAAGCTCAAAGCCCGGCAGGAAGTCACCGGACACCTCGAATACCAGACGGATACTGCTGACATGGCGGCTGCCGGTATAGGTGTCACTCACCCCGGCAGTGGCCGCATCGAGAAACCCTGCCAGGGGAAGATCGGGGTCGACGGCTGGCCACTGCGGGGCTGTAAACAGCGCACGCAACAGTGCCTGGCGCCACGATCGGTCAACGTCCGCCACGGGCAGGCGCAGGCGCGCCAGTTCTGTATCGTCCATTGCCCCCGGCGAACGCCTGTCATCACGCACCGGCATCGCCAGCACGGCTTTGTCAGCCTTCCGCAAGGCCTTTGCCAGCCGTGCATCGGTATCCAGTCGGCGCAGCCATGCCGCTGCCTGCTTGCGTTGTTGCGCAGGCAGGCTGTCGAGTTCTTCACGCAACTCACCGGTTACAGCGGGTGTTTCAGCACCGGACAGGGGCAACAAAATGCCAATAGCGGCAGGCTCAAAGCGCTGCAGGCGCTCGATGACGCCCGCCAGGCGGTCGCGTGGCCACGGCCAGGCGCCGCGGGCATCCAGCGTGGCACGGTCAATGGCAACCACGGCCACGGTGCCGGACGATTCCGCCGGCGGTATGAAACGGCCGGCGAGCGAGGGCAGCAGCGACTCAATCCGCCCGGATGGCACGCTGAAACTGGCAGCCATAGCCGCCAGCATGGCCACGATGACCACGCCACGGTTAAGCGCCCGGGATGATGCCCCCGCCTTGAATAAAGCCATTAACAAT
Source organism: Gammaproteobacteria bacterium (assembly GCA_011374975.1). Taxonomy (GTDB): domain Bacteria; phylum Pseudomonadota; class Gammaproteobacteria; order DSM-19610; family DSM-19610; genus Thiogranum. The sequence goes on from DRNU01000150.1 coordinate 1,301, forward strand.
ACCTGCCGCCCCTTTGACGGGGACGCCGCAATGAATAAGCGTCTCTCTGGAGTCTAGCGGTAGTGCCGGGGGGGTCTTGACTGCGCGGGTGCCGGTGGTGAGGCGGGAAGACAAAAGTTTGAACTGGTTCACAGTTCCGGACACTGGCTGGCGATGCTATGCCTCGTCGGATTGTGGCAGGGGGTAGCGTTCCATCAGGTATCCCAGGCAGTCCTGGCGGATCACACGCTCGTCGAGCGTGAACATGGACGGCATCAGCGCGCGGGTGGTGCGCAGCATGTCGTCCTCCACCCGGAAATACTGCGCCGCGACATCGTTGCCCTGTTCATCGCTGACTTCCAGCGGCAAGCCCTGCACGCCGTCCAGCTGCGCCAGGGTGGCGCCGGCCGGCAGTTCACGGAAATTCAGGTGATCGAGATCGTCGATAAAACAGATGTCCGCCGGTTGTTCACCAAACCCGAAACTGTAGTTGCGCGGTACACGCACAATAGCCACGGTGTGGAACAGGTCCACATCGTGCGCGGCAACCGGGTGGTCCGGTATCTCGCTCAGGTGCAGGCAGGCATGGAGAAACTCTTCAGCATGTTCCTCGCCGGCACTCTGCCCGACCTTGCCGCACTCCACGGTAAGCGCCGGGCACAGTTGCGCGAACGCCATCGACTGCACCCCCGCCGGGCGGATGAAGTACACCAGGGTGCGGCTGAACATGCTGCCGAGATGCAGGTAGCGGTGGTCGATACGGTTGATACAGGCGTAATGGGGGTTGATGCCGGTGTTGTTGTGCACATCCACGCTGGCGAAAGGCCGGCGTTGCTGCATGATGTCGAACACTTCCTGCATCATGCGCTTTTCCGGGCTGTCCGGGTAATCGCTGCCCGGCCAGACGCGGTTGTAGTCCGGCTGCCCCGCCAGGCGCCGCAGGCCGTCACTGGCGGCTTCGACATTCCCGATAAAGAGGCTGAGGGCGCGCGGCAGTTCACGCTCGCGGTGGCGTTTCAGCAGTGACTGCAAGGCCAGCCAGCCGGTGGTTTCGTTGCCGTGCAACAGCACCGAGATAAACAGCGGCTGCTCGCGCCGGCCCGGCAAGTGTATCAGCGACGGACCACCCAGCAGCGCGGCAAGTTGCCTGGGATCCGCCTCCAGCAACCCGTCCGGCAGACTTTCATAATGTCGTAACAGACTACCCATTCAACTGTTCCATTCGTGCACCGGCACGCCGCTCTGCTGCCGCTCATAACAGGCTTCGGTCAGCGCCTGCATGTCATTGCCGTGGCGCGCCACCCAGGCGCGTTGCCAGCTGGCGCCGGTACAGGCATTGCGGACACGCTGTTTGATAATGCCCAGGTACAGGTCGCGGTCCTGCACATCGATGTCCAGCAGGCCCAGGCCGTAGCGTGCCAGCGGCACCAGCTGGTCCAGCAACAGGGTCCTGACCGGCAATTTGCGGTCATCCAGCCAGGTGACCTGGGCATCCAGCCCGTCACGCGCCGCGGCATAAAAATTATCGCGCGCAAGTGCAAACGGCAACTGCAGCTCGGGCGCCACCTCACGGCTTGCCAGCGCATGCACAAGGCCGTAGAAAAATGCCGTGTTGGCGATGCTGTCGATCACCGTGGGCCCGGCGGGCAGCACCCGGTGTTCGATACGCAGGTGCGGCGTGCCGTCGTCATCATAGCCGATCAGGGGGCGGTTCCAGCGCCAGATGGTACCGTTGTGCAAGCGCAGGTGGCGCATATCACGTTGCGCCTCATTGAAACTTATGGGCAACAACACCGGGAAGTGCTGTTCATTCTCGACAAAACATTCAAACAGTGAGCGCTTGGCGTAACCGGTGCCGAAACTTACCCGTCGCACCGGCCCGCGACTGGCCCCCGCAAAGCCGCCGACTTCCACCGACTGCTCGAACAGCGGCACGCGGGTTTCGTCCCACAGATCCTTGCCGAACAGGTAGGGCGAGTTGGCCGCGGCCGCGACCAGGGGCGCCGAGACGATCTGCGCGGCATTGTAATAACGTACGGCATCGCGTGCGGCGACCTTGAGGTGCAGTTGCAGGGAAGTCGTGGCCGACTCCAGCATCACGTCATGGTGCAGGACATGCAGGTGTTCGCGGCCGTGGATATCCAGCGTCAGCGGCTTACCCTCGCGCATGCGCAGCACCTGTTCGTTCAGGGCACGATAGCGCTTCATCGGCGACATATTCTTCAGCGACAGGTCAGCCTGGGCAACACTCGGCAGAATACCCGTCATCACCACCCGCGCATCCAGCCCGGCGGCAACCTCACTGCAACGGTCCCAGGTCTGCTGCAGACCCTGCTGCAAACGGCTCAGCGCCTTGCCATGCAGTGGCGCAGGATCGACATTCAGTTCGACATTGAATTGCGCCAGTTCCGGCACCACCAGCGGGTCGTCCATACGCTTCAGGAATGGCTGGTTAAGCGCTGCCGGCAGGCCGCGGGCGTCGATCAGCCAGGCTTCCAGCTCCAGGCCGCACACCGGTGTCCGCGAGGAAAAACCATCTTCCGCAAACCACTCACCCAGCAAGCGGGTCTCACCCTGCAACTGCTCGCGAAACGCCTCGAAATCGCAGGCACGAAAATGGCTGTGCGTGATTTCATCGCCCATCTGTCAGCCTCCTGCCTGTCCCAGTTGCCGGTCCAGCTGCGCCAGCCGTTGTGGTGAACCGATATCCATCCACTGTCCCCGGTAATGCTCGCCGCTGACCTGGCCGGCCTGCATGACGTCGCATAACAGAGGTGCCAGCGGGAAAGCCGCATCCGGCTGACCGGCAAACAGCGCCGGACGATACACGCCAATACCGCTGAACGTCAGCCGCTGTGCACCTTCGACCGCCACCCGGCCGGCGTTCAGTTGAAAATCACCCTGCGGATTATGCGGCGGGTTATCGACCAGCACCAGGTGCGCCAGCCCCACGGGTTCCTGAAGCAACTGCCGGTACGGGTAATCAGTCCAGATATCGCCATTGACGACCAGAAACGGTTCATCACCCAGCAGCGGCAGTGCGTGCCGAATGCCGCCGCCGGTCTCCAGCGCGCCGGGCGGTTCGGCGGAATACTCGATGTGCACACCGAAAGCCGCGCCATCACCCAGCCGCGCAACGATCTGCTCGCCAAGGTGGGCATGGTTGATCACCAGTTCAGTACAACCGGCGTCATGCAGGGCTTCGATGTGGTACTGAATCAGCGGCTTGCCGCCGGCTTCCAGCAACGGTTTTGGCGCCCGGTCAGTCAGCGGGCGCATGCGCTCGCCACGTCCCGCCGCCAGGATCATGGCTTTCATAGGCGCCCGATAACATCCTCTGTGATCTGTCCCAGGGGGGCCAGGCCGGCGTAGCGCGAACAGACCTCGCTGACATAGCCCAGGGTGCGCGGAATATCACCCATGTAACCCGGCTTGCCGTCACGGTGGTTGAGGCGCGCAAAAATACCCGCCGCCTTGAGGTGGCGCTGCACTCCCATCCAGTCGAACCAGGTCAGGAACTGCTGCTCGTTGACCTGGTCGGGACGCACGATGCCGGACTGGCCGGCGAGCTCCAGGTAGCCCAGCGCCCAGTCCTCGACACGCTGGCGCGGCCAGCTGATGTAGCAATCGCGCAGCAGCGAGACAAGATCATAGGTAAAGGGTCCGATCACGGCATCCTGGTAATCGAGAATGCCGGGGTTCTGGTGCGACGAGACCATCAGGTTACGGGAATGGTAGTCACGGTGCACGCAGACCTGCGGCTGTTGCAGCGCGCTGTCGGCCAGCAGCTCGAAACTCTGCTGGAGGGCTTCCTGCTGCCCGGTATCCAGCGTCAGCGACAGGTGGGTGCCCAGCAGCCAGTCACGGAACAACGCCATCTCATTCAGCAACAGCGTGCGGTCATAGGCGGGCAGGCCCTGCTGCGGCCCGCAGGTCTGCAACGTCGCCAGCGCGCCCATCGCATCGCCGTACAGGCGGTCGGCGGTCGAGTCTTCCAGTTCGTCCAGGTACAGGCGCGTACCCAGGTCGGAAAGCAGCAGGAAGCCCTGGTCGAGATCCCGGGCAAGAATTTCAGGAACGTGCAGACCCAGCCCCAGCAGCAATTCGCTGACGTGAATAAAGGGCGTACAGTCCTCCTGCTCCGGCGGCGCATCCATCAGGATATAGCTGGTATCGCCCTGCCGGACGCGGAAATAGCGGCGAAAACTGGCATCCGCCGAGGCCGGGCTGAGTTCCACATCCGGCCAGTCCAGTTGCTGGCGGGTCCAGTGTTGCAGGCGTTGCAGTCGATCGGGCAAAGTACGGACCTTGTTAATGGCTGCGGGACAGTATAATTAGTATTTACCCGTTATGCAGCTCATGGCAGGTCACGGCTTTTCGCGACGGCAATTCCAGCAGAACTCGAATGATGGCTCATTGGCCTCACCGCACCTGTCGCACTTCCACTGCCCGGCCTGCTCCGGGCCAGGTGAAGCCTCTATCGCCCGAACTGCATCTTCATAATCCGAATCGTTGACCACCCAGAGTTCAACCCAGGTGTCGAAAGGCGATAGCGCTCCCGTGCCGCCGGCCGCATATTCATTGGTCAAGGTAACGGCGATACCGGCGTTTTCGAGGATATTTTTTGCGTTGTTGACCAGGAACCTGTTTTCGTTTGTGTAGACCAGCTTCACGGGTGGCTGCTCATACTGCCGTGCTCGCCCGGCGCGTACCTGTAGTGGCCGGTTATCCTGAACTCAAAAAGCATATCCTCCAGGCTGGGGCCGGACCCGATATTGTGAACGACCAGCGGCCGCTTCCCGTCAGCGCTCATTTGATCTGTAACTATACCGATATGAGGAATATTACCTGCCAACATCCAGGTCACAATGTCACCGGGCCTGTAATCGTCTGCATTGCCGGTTACCGGCAGCTTCTCGCCGTTTCGCTCAAAAAAGACCTGCAGATTGGGAACCCGTCGATGGTCAATATTGGTATCGGGTTTCGATAAACCCCATATCCGCCGGGAAGGATAAGCGTCAAAATGGGCGGCAATGTCTTCGTGCACTTCTTTCTGAAGGTCCAGCCCGACCGCTCGATATGCCCGTATCAGTACGTCGGTGCAAACCCCGATACCGGCCGGAACATCGCCGCCAGGATAGTCGATAGAACGGTAGACACCATCGTATTTGACAGTATATCGTGTTCTTTCGATAGCAGCCGAGACCAGGTCATACTCAAAAGAATCCGCCAGCACAATGCTGCAACAGGTGCTCAAGAGGACGACAACAAACAGGACTCGAGCCCTGGAGAAAACCAAAGAGGTGCACGCTTTATTCCCTGTATTTATATAGCATTTCATGGGAAGTTCACATGCTTGATCCAGTAGTGCACAGCAAAGCCCAGGAACGCGCCTATCAACCCATAAACAAATACCGTACGCGCTGAATACCCGCTGACGGGCCCACCGAATACGATCTCGACAACGGAAAATACAATACCTAATATTATGACCAGCTTTATTCCCTTATCCATAAGGTGGACAATCCACCAGTACTTATTGTTGCACTTCAAACTTGAACTCACGAGACCCCGCATGCCCAGGAAAGTAGAATAATCGTTAGTAACGGGCTCAGTGATCGTTTCATTGGCTTATAACGGCATGCACAAGCGGCGCCGCGCTGTTTGCGACGACCGAGCCCCGAAGGGGCGGACTTGGTGCTGTTGTTATGTGGCTTACAGCTCATTGGCCACTTAATAGTTTTTCTCGTCGTGCTATGCCAGTTAGTCCCAATAGGCCCGAGCTCAGCAGCCAGAATGTGCCCGGGACAGGCACAGCACTTGCGGAACCAATGGTTACGTTGTCATAAGCAATCAGATCCGCAGTACCCCCAAAACTCACAGAATATGCGATGCCACTGAATGATGCGCCAATGTCAGTCCAATTACAGAAAGTACCATTGGGGTCACCAACGCAGCCGTCGTTTCCCTGGGCTATAACATCAAGCGAGGCCAGGAGGTTTCCCGTACCGTTTAACCCATCATAAATCTTGACCGTGGCTGCAGCACCCGACGAGTAAAATAGGGACAACCCTGTATCGAATCCACCCAAAACATTCATTACTACATCAGAGCCCGTATGCCAGTGAAGAACGGTGTCGGGAGATGGTTCGTTGGCAAATTCACCACTCCCCCCTGCATCAGCATCAATTATAGCCTCGGCGTTAGTGGAGAACGTAACACCAAGGTCAGCTCCGTAACTGCTTCCCAAACTGCCTGTTCCGCCGTTATAGTAATCTAGAATACTCTCGTGGTCCTGCAGCCCCTCAAAGTCCAGCACAACAGCACTGGCTTGCGACGCACCCATGAAGAACAAAACGACGCCGATAACAGCTTCAAATACATTCTTATCTGCACACATCACACACCCCCTTCTCTCTAATTAAGTTGCGTTTATTTATTACGCCGGCAACACAGTAGCTGGCCACATAACGATTGAGGCCAGCCGCGCTCCGTACGCGCGATGGCCTGGGCCGATTTTTTGTGCTTACTCGCCAAACCTCACCTCGATATTTTCAATCAGGCGCTTTCCGTGTATAACCGCTACAATCAGAATTCTTTGCTGTTGTATCTTGTACACAAGGCGATAGCTATAGATAAACCGCTCGCGGATATTTTCATCTCCAATTTCTGGCACCATGCGGCCGATCAGCGGAAATTCTTTTATTTTCCTTGATGCCTCAAGAACTTGAGAAATCACGGATTGCGCATAGTATGAGGAATCCCGATCTATATATTCTGCGATCGATTCAAGGTCTTCGACCGCCTCGGGAGACCAAGTTACTTGGTATTCCATTTACCCAGCCGTTTCTCGACATCCTGTTGAGATATTTCACCTTCCTTTTCAGCCCGATCAATACCCCGATGGACTTTTTCAACGACATATAAGTGATATTGGATGTCTTCCAGCGTACAGTCGTCTGGCAGCTTTTCCAGGAGAGACTGCACTTCTGATTTAGCTGTGCTCATACGAAACCTCCTCTATGTATTTAAGCACATAAC
>DRNU01000151.1 GCA_011374975.1 Gammaproteobacteria bacterium
CGCCGCCACCTGCGGGTGCAACCGGCGCCGAGCTGTATGACGCCAACTGCGGAGCCTGTCACGGCATGGGGACCGCCAGCACCAAGGCAGGTGCCGACGTGAACCGGATCAACGCGGGCATTGCCAACGTCGCTTCCATGAACTCGCTGGCGACCACACTGACCGCGGCCCAGATCCAGTCGATCGCCGACTTCCTGGTCTCGCTGTCACCGCCCCCGCCACCGCCAGGCGGCTCCACCGGGGCAACGCTGTATGCCAACAACTGCGCCAGCTGTCACGGTGCCGGGGATAACAGCGGCAAGGCCGGTGCGACAGTCACCCGCATCAACAACGGCATTGCCAATGTTGCCACCATGAACTTCCTTGCCGGTGTACTCTCGGCAACGGATATTCAGGCCATTGCCGACTTCCTGGCCACGGCGGCACCGCCCACGACACCGGAAGGCCTGTACGCAGCCAACTGCGCATCCTGCCACGGTGCGGACGGCAGTGGTGGCACCAGCGGCAAGGATGTCATCGGCGATTCTGCCAGCAAAATCCGCAGTGCCATCAATAAAGAGAAGGAAATGCAGTCCCTGAGCTTCCTGACGGATGCCGAGGTCCAGCTGATTTCCGACTTCCTGAACGGCGTCACCACACCACCGCCACCACCACCCGGAACACTGGATGGTGCGGCACTGTACGACACCAACTGTGCCGGTTGTCACGGCCTGGGGTCGAACAGCGCCAAAGCGGGAGCCACGGCAGCGCGCATCAACAGCGGCATTGCCAACGTATCGTCCATGACCTTCCTCGGCACGACCCTGTCGAGCGCGGAAATCCAGGCGATTGCGGACTTCCTGACGGCTGCGGCGCCACCACCTCCACCACCCGGTGGCGGCGGTACCGGTGAGGTTCAGTACGACATGAACTGTGCCGGTTGCCACGGTGCGGGAGCCAACAGTGCCAAGGCCGGCGCCACGGTGACTCGCATCAACAATGGCATTGCCAACGTAGCGTCCATGAACTTCCTGGCCAATGTGCTGACGGCCCAGGATATCCAGGTTATCGCAGATTTCCTGGCCACGGTCGGAGCACCCACCACACCGGAAGGTCTGTATATGACCTACTGCGGCAGCTGTCACGGTGCCGATGGCAAGGGTGGGAGCAGCGGCGAGAAGGTGGTCGGCGACTCTGCCGAGGACATCAGCAAAGCGATCAAGAAGAAGAAGGAAATGCAGTTCCTGGATTTCCTGACCTCTTCAGAGATCAAAGACATTGCTGATTACCTGAAAGCCCTGGATAAAAAGAAGAAGGACGACTAGGAAGCTGTAACCGGGCCGGGGGGTCGGTAACCGACAGAAAAGCACTGCGACTGTCGGTCACCGGCTCCCCTGGAAAGGGCTTTGAACCAAAGGCACGTTCTACGTGCCTTTTTTCATTCAGTTTATTTTCTTTTTCTTTCCTGCTGCGCCGGGGCATCCCGAAACAACCACTCCCGCGCCGTCTCTGTGATGGCGGCCACGGCCGGGTGAGAGATCCGGCGTTCCACGGAAATAGCGTAAAACTGTTCACGCACCTCCTCCGTCTGCCCGATGGCGACCACCCCGTACTGTCTCGTCACCTCCTCTGCAATCGGCGTTGGCGCGACAAACACCCCGGCACCGATTTGCCCGAAGGCCTTCATCAGCGCACTGTCGTCGAACTCACCGGAAATACGGGGATGAATATGCTGCTCGTTGAGCCACTGCACAAGACGTCCCCGAACCACCGTCATTTCTCCCGGCAGCAGCAACGGCGCGCCAGCAAGATTGTGCGGGAAATCATCTCCAAGCCTGTCCGCCAGCTGCGGCGTCGCAAAAAAAGTAATCCCGCAATCACCCAGCGGGTGGTTGAAGCCGCTCACATTTACCCGCGGCGGGATAGGGCCGTCTGCAATCACCAGGTCGACCCGGTGCACGGCGAGTTCGGCCAGCAGCGTGTCGATATCCCCTTCCCGGCAGATAATGCGCACCGCTTCCGGCAGTTGCAGCGACGGTGCCAGCAACCGGCAGGCGATGGACTTCGGCACCACATCGGTCACGCCCACCTTGAATATCAGGGGCCGCTCGTCCGGGAGATTGCGCACCATCTCCTCCAGCTCACTGCCGAGTGAAAAAATCTCGTCGGCATAACTCAATACCAGCCGCCCGGTTTCCGTCAGCTCCAGGTTGCGCCCCACCCGGGCAAACAGCGCTTCACCCAGGTTCTCTTCCAGCAGGCTGATTTGCCCACTGATTGTCTGGGGCGTCAGATTCAAGCGTTCGCCGGCACGGGCAATACTGCCCGCCTTTGCCACCACCCAGAAATACTGCAAATGCTTGTAATTAATCATGTTTTATCGCTACTTCGTAAAATACGAACATTATACAAGTAATAATCGACTTTTCCTTAGTTTTAAACCGACCTAGGCTGATTCCCGGTCAAACCCGACCGCAACAGCGGAGAGTGTTATGCAGATCGACATTCAGGCACGTAATTTCCAGCTGACAGAGGCGCTGAGCAACCACACTGAACGACGCCTGGGCTTCGCCCTGAGCGCCAGAGACGACCACATCCAGCGCGTGATCGTGCGGCTGTCGGATATCAACGGCCCGCGCGGCGGCGTCGACAAACACTGCCACATACAGGTTGTGCTTGCCCACATGCCTGACGTGGTGATCGAAGATACCGAGGCAGACCTCTATGCGGCGATCGACCGTGCAGCCGACCGCGCCGGCCGTACCGTAGCGCGCCGACTGGCACGGCAGCGTGTCAGGGACCGCGCCCCCGGCCTGCCCGGCATGAACCCGACTATCGAATCACAGGAATGGGTCTGACTGACCCGTCTGGAGACAACGCATCATGCACCCAGCAATGACAAACGCCACAGCCCGTACCGGTACCTCCACCCTGGCCACCAACAAGGTCATCCGGAACACCTACACCCTGCTGTCCATGACCCTGCTGTTCAGCGCACTGACAGCCGGTATGTCAATGGCCCTGAACCTGCCCCACCCCGGCCTGTTACTGACACTGGGCGGTTACTTCGGACTGTTGTTCGCCACCACGAAATTCCGCAACAGCGGCCTGGGTCTGGTGTTTGTCTTCGCCCTGACCGGTTTCATGGGCTACACCCTGGGTCCGATCCTCAACGCCTACCTGGCTCTGCCCAACGGCGGCCAGATCGTCATGACCGCCATGGGCGGCACCGGCGCCATCTTCCTCGGCCTGTCGGGATACGCCCTCACCACCCGTAAAGACTTCAGCTTCATGGGCGGCTTCCTGATCGTCGGCATCCTCGTCGCCTTCCTGGCCGGCCTCGGTGCCGTCTTCTTCCAGATGCCCGGCCTGTCCCTGGCGGTATCCTCGATGTTCGTGCTGCTCATGTCAGGTCTCATCCTGTATGAAACCAGCAACATCATCCACGGCGGCGAAACCAACTACATCATGGCAACCGTGACCCTGTTCGTTGCCATTTTCAACCTGTTCACCAGCCTGTTACACCTGTTAGGCTTCATGAATGGAGAGGATTAAGACTTCGCAGCGTTAATGCTCGGCCCACTGAAGAACTGGTGGCGAAAACGCATTATTGCCCGCTCGCCAGTCAGCGAAGTGCAGTGGAGCCGGGCATTCTCGGCTCTACCGCTGCTCGACCGGTTGCCGGACAAAGACAAACAGCGCCTGCGTGACCTGGCGATCCTGTTCCTGCATCAAAAAGAATTCAGTGGCGCGCGCGGGCTGACCGTCAGTGAGGACATGACCCTGCTGATCGCGCTCCAGGCCTGCCTGCCGATACTGAACCTCGGGATCGAGTGGTACCGCAACTGGGTGACCATCATCGTCTACCCCGCCGGCTTCGCACCGGAACGGACCGTCGTCGATGAATACGGCCTTGCCCACCGCGTCAAACAACCGCTCAGCGGTGAAGCCTGGCTGCGCGGCCCTGTCATCCTGTCATGGGAAGCGACAGAAAACGCCGGCGAGCTGGACGGGTCGAACGTGGTCATCCATGAATTCGTGCATAAACTCGATATGCTAAACGGCGCAGCCAACGGTTTCCCGCCCCTGCATGGAGAAATGGACCCGGCCAGGTGGTCGGGCGTATTCACCGCTGCCTTTGACGATTTTCAACAGAAAATGCAGCGCGGTATCAGGACCGGCATCGACAGCTACGCGGCCAGCTCGCCCGCGGAATTCATTGCCGTACTGAGCGAAGTCTTTTTCGAAAAGCCGGAAATCATCCTGCACCAGTATCCCGAGGTCTACGAGAAGCTCAAAACTTTCTTCCTCCAGGACCCCCTTGCGGGGAAATACCCGGAGAAGCCCTGACTAACTCGCCATACCGGCGCAGGCCGGTATGACGGTTAATCAACCCATCAGGGCTTGCTAGTGCGCTACGCGGGCATTCTGGCCGCCGGTGATCACTCTCACCCGCTCACCGACCGCGAACCTTTCATTGGGTGCCAGCCTCTGGACAATAGCAATGCTGCGGCCGTTATCCAGCCTGACAGTGATCTCGACCCCGTGGGTACGCGTCACGCCTTCCTCGATAGCTGCACCCGCCATGCCGCCGGCAACTGCACCGATAACAGCCATAATCCTGCCGGTGGTGCGTCCGCCGACCGTGCTGCCGGCAAGGCCGCCAACCAGCGCCCCGGCCCCGCTGCCGACATGTGTTTTAGTACCCTCGATATTCACCGGCCGCAGATACTCAATAGTGCCGTACTCGACTTGCTGGACTGTACGTGCCTCGGAGCGGCTGTAGGACTCGCCCGTCAGGCTCGATGCACAGCCGACAAGGCCGCTTGTCGCAAGCAGTAACAATACCAGAACACTGTTTTTCATCACCATCACCTCACGCTTACCTGGCATGGATCATAATTTCTTCCGGCACGATGCGCCAGCCTGTAGCGCGCGTCTTTCCTGAGCCAGATCAAGGAGGGCTTGCTTTATGGCGCCCTACAATGATACTGGTTTGGTCGTAAACGGAATTATCCGCACCACCAGGAGAAACAGAATGAGCAGTCCGGTGAAATATGTTTATGCCTTCGAAGAAGGTGACGGCAGCAACAAAATGCTGCTTGGCGGCAAAGGCGCCAACCTGTGTGAAATGACCCGCATCGGCATCAATGTGCCGCCCGGCTTTGTGATCACGACAGAAGCCTGCCTGTATTACCTGGACAGTGCCGAGCACGACCTGCCCGCCGGCGTCATGGATGAAGTCCGTGCGCAAATGAAACAACTCGAGGAAAAAACCGGCAAAACCTTCGGCAGCAGCGATGACCCGCTGCTGGTTTCGGTGCGCTCCGGCTCGGCCATGTCCATGCCGGGCATGATGGATACCATCCTCAACCTCGGGCTGAACAGCGCAACCCTGCAGGCGCTGATTGCACAGACCGGCAATGAACGTTTCGGCTGGGACGCCTACCGGCGCTTCATACAACTGTTCGGCAAGGTTGCGCTGGGCGTGCCGGACGAGGCCTTCGACGCCGAATTCGAGGCAGTCAAGGAGCAATCGGGTGCGAAACAGGATCTTGCCCTCACCACCCGGGACCTGCACGAAATATCAGACCGCTTCCTGAACGTGGTCAAGCGTGAGACCGGCAAAGCCTTCCCGGACGAGCCGATGGAACAGCTGGAGATCGCCGTCAAGGCGGTATTCAACTCCTGGATGGGCAAGCGCGCGGTGGACTACCGGCGCGAGTTCAACATCACCCCGGAGATGGCCAACGGTACCGCGGTCAACATCGTCACCATGGTATTCGGTAACCTTGGAGACGACAGCGCAACCGGCGTGGGCTTTACCCGTTACCCGGATACCGGTGAAAACAGGTTGTTCGGCGAGTACCTGGTGAACGCGCAGGGCGAAGACGTGGTCGCCGGTATCCGCACCCCCAGGCCGATAGATATGCTGCAGGAAGAAATGCCGGATATGTACCGGGAATTGCTGACCCTGCGCGAGCGGCTGGAATCCCATTACCACGAGGTACAGGACTTCGAATTCACCATCGAGAAAGGGCGCTTCTACTGCCTGCAGACCCGTAACGGCAAGATGAATGCCACGGCCCTGGTACGCACCTCGGTGGACATGACACGTGAAGGCCTGATCGACAGGCAACAGGCGCTGTTACGTATCCAGCCCGACATGCTGGAACAGTTGCTGTTCCCGCGCCTCGATCCCACCGCCCGCAATACACCGGTGGCACGCGGCCTGCCGGCCTCTCCCGGGGCGGCCGTGGGACACGCCGTGTTCGATGCTGACCGGGCCGAACAACAGGGACGCGGCGGCCAGCGTGTGATTCTGGTTCGCGAAGAAACCCGGCCCGAGGATATCCACGGCTTTTTTGCCTCGCAGGGCATTCTCACAGCGCGTGGCGGAAAAACATCACACGCGGCAGTGGTGGCACGCGGCATGGGCAAACCCTGCGTGGCAGGCGCCGAGGGCATCCACGTCGATATCCACATGCGCAAGGCCTTCGTCGGCGAGCAGACCATCAGCGAGGGCGACCTGATCACCATTGACGGCACCACCGGTGACGTCTACCTGGGCGAGGTGCCGATGATCGAAGCCAGCTTCTCTTCCGAGCTGGAAACACTGCTGGGCTGGGCCGATGCAACCGCCCGCCTCAAGGTCATGGCCAATGCCGATACACCGCACGATGCCGAACGCGCGCTCAAATACGGTGCCATGGGTATCGGCCTGTGCCGGACCGAACGGATGTTCAACGATGTGGACAGGCTGCCTGTGGTTATTGAAATGATCGTTGCGGAATCCACCGCGGACCGGCAAGTCGCACTGGACAAGTTGCTGCCGATCCAGCGCGAGGACTTCAAGGGAATTTTCAAGGCCATGGCACCACGCCCGGTGACCATCCGCCTGCTGGACCCGCCTATCCATGAGTTCCTGCCGTCTGAGCAGCAGCTGGTAGACGAACTGGACCAGCTGCGCCACCTGAAGGATACCGTGATGGGAATGACCATCCTGTCCGAGGCGGTGCAGTTCATGTACAGCGGCCAGGAACAACCCGGTGTCGAGTGCGTGACAGACCCGCGCCTGGTCGACGAGGCGATCGAGAAAAAAGAAACCATGCTGAAAAAAGTACGCGCGCTGTACGAAGTGAACCCCATGCTGGGTCACCGTGGTGTGCGCCTGGGTCTGTCTTTCCCGGAGATCTATTCCATGCAGATCTGCGCCATACTGGAAGCTGCAGCCGAATGCCGCAAAGAAGGCTTCGACGTCCACCCCGAGATCATGGTGCCGCAGGTGTGCACCTCGCAGGAACTGAAACGGGTCAAGAGTTTTGTCGATGCCGTGCACACGGTGGTCGAGGACCGGTACAAGGTGAAGGTGGAATTCAAGTTCGGCTCCATGATCGAAGTGGTACGCTCCTGCATGCGTGCCAGCAGCCTGGCCGAAGAAGCCGAGTTCTTCTCGTTCGGCACCAACGACCTCACCCAGGCCACCTTCTCGTTCTCGCGCGAGGATGCCGAGAACAAATTCCTGCCAATGTATAACGAACGCGGCATCCTGCAGGACAACCCGTTCGAGGTACTGGATACCAAGGGGGTCGGCAGACTGATGCAACTGGCTGTCGAGTGGGGACGGCAGACACGCCCGGACATGAAAATGGGCATCTGCGGCGAACACGGCGGTCACCCTGACTCCATCCGTTTCTGCCATGCCATTGGCCTGAGCTATGTATCCTGCTCCGGGCCGCGCGTACCGGTGGCACGCCTGGCGGCCGCCCATGCGGCACTGACTGACAAAACCGACACCGACGGATAGGAAAAGGAAAAAGGGGTCGCTCTGTGTTTTTTGGCACATAGCATGGGTTAAATGACAGATTCAGGCCCGAAATGGTCATTTAGCATATTTTAAAGTATTGAACAAAAGTGGACGTTATTGCTGTTTACAGGAGGTAATACAGCAATGTCAGAGCCCACCAGTTACAGCGTCATCATCAGCGGCCGGCTGCAGGATGGATTCGAACCGGCACAAATCCAGGCTGCATTTGCGTCCTTGCTCAAGGTTTCCCAGGAGAAAGCCGGCGCACTCATGAAGCGACAATGGGTGATCAAGAAGAAAATCGACCGTAAAATCGCTGATGCTTACAAGAAAAAGCTGGAAAGCATCGGCCTGGTCATCACGCTGAAAGAGCATGCTGCCCCGGCGCCAGCCGGAGAGGAATTGGCGCTGGTACCGACTGATGATGAAATCCGCACCGAAAGCACACCAGAGGCACCGACGTCCGCGTTAAAATCAAACAACATCACTTGCCCGAAATGTGGTCAGGAGCAACCTCCCGGCAGAGAGCAATGCGAGGGCTGCGGGGTGTACCTGCAGAAAGTGCTGAATCGGGCAACGGATACCGGGAGCACGGTGCAGGAGCAACCGGCTGACGTAACCGGCGAGCCGGCATTTTCCAAAGAAGAGAGCCTGACCGGTAAAAGTCTTGCGGCAGGTGCGGCGGCGGCACTGGTCGGCGCGCTTGTCTGGAATTTCATTGCGAACGCCTTCGGCTACGAGCTGGGACTGGTTGCCTGGGCTGTCGGCGGCGCCGTCGGCTTTGCCGTCGCTGCTACCGGCAGCCGTGGCCAAAATGCCGGCATTGCCTGTGCCGCACTGGCACTTGTTGCGATTTTTGGTGGCAAATACATGATCTATTCCGGCCTCGAGGACGAAATTGCCGATGCCATTGCTTCATCCATGGGCGAGATACGTTCAATCTATGACAGAGAAATGACTGCTGCCGACGCGTATGCAAACGTAAGAGACGATAACGCTTTGCGTCAGTTTATGGTCGATCACGAATACAGCGGGTCTTACAACGCAGGCGATGTCACTGAAGAGGAAATCGCAGATTTCCGGGAAAACAGCGCACCGCGCCTGGACGATTTTGTCTACCGGAAACCTTCCTTCGACGACTGGTACCACAACACGTTCGAAGTCGACCTGGGGAATATCTCCACCACCGACATTGTCATGGCGGCCCTTGGCCCCGTGGACATTCTCTTCCTGTTCCTGGGTGTCGGCACCGCCTTCCGCCTCGGCCGCGGCTAGAGTGCGGGGCAAGACCGGGAGCGCCTCTCCCGGCACAGCGGACTGACCCGCGCCGGCACTTCGTCAAACATCCCCGCCCTGCTTCCGTGGTCTACACTAAGGGACAGGTTCACGGGGCTGCGTCGCCCCGGCCTGCCAGTGCACACGAGTCAGGGAGGAGAGTCCATGGACGACATGCTGACGCTGAATCTGGAGAACCTGCCCGGCCCGGTACCCCCGGGCGCCAACCTGCTTGCCAACGGTGTCGGCGCCGCGTTCAGGTGCTGGGCACCCGCGGCCCGCGAGGTGCGGCTGCGCTGGGACTACACCCGGGATGGAACAGGTGGCTGGTATCACCAGAAAGAAGCCCGGCTGCAACGCATGGAAGGCGGCATGTGGGGCGGCCTGGTGCCCGGACTGCATGACGGCGAACGTTACATGTTCTACGTGGTTGGCCCCGAAGGTGGCAGCGAAGGCGTCAAGCGTGACCCTTATGCCCGGGACCTGACCGATGACCCGGCCTGGCCGGACTGCCAGTGCCTGCTGTGCGATCCTGAGCGTTTCACCTGGCATGATGCCGGCTACCGGCCGCCCGCTTTCCACAAGCTGATCATCTACCAGCTGCATATCGGCACCTGGCACATCCCTGACGGCAGACAGAATGGCACCTTTCTCGATGTCATGGCAAAACTGCCGTACCTGAAGGCACTCTCGATCAATGCCATCCAGGCGTTGCCGGTGGTGGAGTTTCCGACCATGTTCAGCCTGGGTTACAACGGCGTCGACTATTTCTCGCCGGAGACCGACTACGGTATCCGCAAGGATGACCCGGCGCTGGATAAATACCTGGAGCAGGCCAACCAGCTGCTGCACGGGATCGATCCCCGGCTTGCGCCTTACACGCGTAAAGATATCGAGGGCACGGCCAACCAGCTGCGCCTGCTGGTGGACCTTTGCCACCTGCACGGGATTGCCGTGCTGCTCGATGTGGTTTACAACCATGCCGGCGGTGCCTTTACCGACCAGGGCCTTTACTTCTTCGATGGCCAGCCCCGCGACAACCAGAACAACAGCCTCTACTTCACTGACCGTGACTGGGCAGGCGGACTCGTGTTTGCCTACTGGAAGAACGAGGTCAAACAGTTCCTGATCGACAATGCGCGCTTCTATCTCGATGAATACCACGTCGACGGTTTTCGTTACGACGAGGTCAGTGTCATCCGCGACCGGGGCGGTGAGCACGGCTGGCTGTTCTGTCAATATGTCACCGACACCTGCCATTTCGTAAAACCAGAGGCCATCCATATTGCCGAGCACTGGCCCGTGGACGACGTCATCGTCCGCCCCACCGCAGCGGGCGGCGCCGGTTTCGATGCGACGCAGAACGACGGGCTGCGTAAAGCCCTGCGCAACGTGATTGGCCAGGCCGCCGCAGGAAGCCGCGCTTTCGTTGACATGGAGCGTGTCGCCCGTGAGCTTGGCACACTCCGCCTGAACGATATCTGGCGCGCCGTGCAATGTACCGAGAACCACGACATCGTATACCGCGACCGTGGCTGGCGCATACCGCGCATCGCCGACAGCGGCAACAGCCGCTCCTGGTATGCGCGCAGTCGCTCACGCGTGGCGCTGGGCCTGACCCTGACAGCCCCGGGTATCCCCCACCTGTTTATGGGCCAGGAATTCCTCGAGGACAAGCAATGGCACGACCAGCCGGGCAGTGCCTTCCAGATCTGGTGGCAGGGCCTGGACAGCGATCCGTCCATGTCCGATTTCCTGCGCTTCTCGCAGCAACTCATTGACCTGCGGCGCCGGCTCGACGGCCTTTCCGGCAGCGGCCTGAACGTCTTTCATGTGCATAACGGGAACCGCGTGCTGGCCTTTCACCGCTGGGTGCCCGGTGCAGGCAATGATGTCGTGGTGGTCGCCAGCCTCGGCGAAACCACCCGCTACGCTTACCGGCTGGGATTTCCTGCGGCCGGCCCCTGGCGGGAAGTATTCAACAGTGACGCCTATGACCACTGGGTAAACCCGCAGGTGGCAGGAAACGATGGCGGCATCCATGCCACTGAGCCCGGCCTGCACGGCCTGCCCGCAGCGGCACAGATCGTCATTCCCGCCAATGGCATCCTTGTCTTTACGAAGGGATAAGGCCCGGACTGCACAGGTAGACCTGACTACAGGTATTGGCTGATATCAACCTCGTCGATCTGCCCGGGCCCGAGATATTGCTCACCGTAGCGGCGCCATACGCCACTGGTTAAAAACAGTTCAAACAGATCCGCATCGATATGCCGGTCGTTGCGCATGAAACTCAGGATGCACACGGCCTCACTCAGTGTCCTGCCTTTTTTATAGGGCCGATCCGCCGCCGTCAGCGCCTCGAAAATATCGGCAATCGCCATCATGCGCGCCGTCAGTGACATCTGTTCGCGGGTCAGGCGCCTGGGGTAACCCTTGCCGTCCATGGTTTCATGGTGGCAACCGGCAATCATGGGCACATCGCGCAGGTGCTTCGGGTAGGGCAGCTTCTCCAGCATAATAATGGTCTGCACCATGTGATCGTTGATCTTGTATCGCTCCTCGGCCGACAGGGTGCCGCGTGTCACTTCCAGGTTGTGCAGCTCACCGCGGTTGTACTTGTACGCCGGCACGTCGAGCTTGAAACCCCAGGGATTGTCCGCGGGCATGCGGTCATTGTCAGTGCGTTCGATCAAATGCTCGGGTTTGTCGGCGAGCAGTTTCTCCGTTACCGGCAGAGGTGCGGCTGGCGTGCGTTCCTTGCGCTGTTTTTCTTCCCAGGAAATGCCCGCGCGGTCATCCAGGGTACGCCGCCAGGTCATGGCGGCGATACGGCGCAGGCGCTCGATACGTTCCTGTGCCATGAATTCCCCACCCTCGTTGCATTCGGCGACGAAGGCGAAATCATCATCCAGTTGCGCCAGCTCCGCAGCCAGCTCCTGCTGCAGGACAGCGCGCTCGCCGCCATCGGCAACTCTTTCCCAGCAACGGATTTCCGCATCGCGTTTCAGCACCTCGAAGCGCATGCGGATTTCATGAATGCGGTCGTAAAGGGTTTCCAGCTTGGTGGACTTGTCGACCACGTATTCCGGCGTGGTCACCTTGCCACAGTCATGCAGCCAGCTGGCGATATTCAGGGCCTCCCACTCCTCGTCGTCGAGCTGATAGC
The DNA here is from genome assembly GCA_011374975.1 of Gammaproteobacteria bacterium. Lineage (GTDB taxonomy): Bacteria > Pseudomonadota > Gammaproteobacteria > DSM-19610 > DSM-19610 > Thiogranum. The sequence goes on from DRNU01000151.1 coordinate 12,231, forward strand.
CATCGAACGGGGGTGCATCGCTGTCGCAGGCTGCCTGCGCCAGCATTTTGGTCAACACCGGCACGCGCTGGCAATGACCGCCCGTGTAAGGTGATTTGGCGTCGATAGCGCCCGCAATCAGCTGAATAAAGGCATCCAGCAGGTCCTTCTGCATCTTCAGCAGATGACGGCTTTCGATTGTGACGGCTGCGAAACCAGACAGCGCGCGCATGAATCCGATCTGCGCGCTGTAATCGCGCTCATCAGTGTCATAACGCCCCTTGTACAGCAGGCACAGCAAACCGATAGCGTCATCCTGCCGGTTGCGTAACGGCACGGCGACCAGTGTGGCGTCCTGGTCGTCGACCAGCGCCAGCAACGGTTGCAGGGGTGCCGTCCCCTGTTTTATCAATGACAGGATATCCGGTGCGGATTTCTTCATCGCCTCCGCCAGCGGGTGATCACCGTCCAGAGCGATATCCGGCAGACCGGGGTGCTTGCCATTGCGGGTATGCAGGGCCCCGGGGTTCAGGTTTTTCTCGTCATCATCAACCAGGTAGGTCACGGCGGCATCGGCCATGCTGACGGTCATGGTTTCATGGGTGACACGTTCCAGCAGCGGATCGACATCTTTTTCACCGGCCAGCGAATTGATCATGAACAGGAACTGGTTGATGGTCTTTTTCATCATGCGCATGGCGCGCGCCAGGGAGTCCACTTCGGCAATAAATGACCTGGCCGTGACCGGGCTGTCGAACTCGAAACGGCGCATCGACTCCGCTTCGGCCGCCAGTTTGCGTAACGGGCCGGCGATACGGCTGGCCAGCAGCCAGACCACGGGGAAGGTCAGGGCAATTATCAATGCGGTAATCAGCAGCGATGAGCGGCGGATAGCAACGGCATCACTGAGCAGTTCATCCAGCGGCGCCAGCTGAGCAACCCGCCAAATAACAGGATCAGCCCGATGAACAGGCCACTGATGGTGACATGCAAGGGCATGCGCACATCTGGAGAGTGAATTTTCATGGTTCGCCCCGCTGTTGCCTGCAAGTGTTTTGTCCGTCAGGCGGAAGGGACGCACCTTCCCTTAACCGGATTCCCAAAGTGCCATAGTCAAGAGACAACTTTCAAGTCGACTGTACCACTGATACTGATGGTGAACATGATACGCCGGCAACATCACCGACCGATTGGCGTATTATTCCAGCCTCACACAGCGTAACCAGGAATAAGCAGTGGCCAGACGAAAAAAACCGAAACGCGGCAAGCAACGCCTGCTGCAGCTGTTGGCGGCACTGTTCCTGACCTTCCTGTCAGCAAGCCTGCTGCTGACACTGCCTTTCCGCTGGCTGGCGCCACCCACCACGGCTTTCATGCTGCATGCAGGTTCTGCGGGACTGGGTGGCGGCCAGCCCTGCCCGGACGTGGACTATGTATGGGTTGACCGGGAAGCCATTGCCCCGGCCATGCCACTGGCCGTCATCGCCGCGGAAGACCAGCGTTTCCCTCACCACTGGGGCCTGGATACCGGGGCCATCGCCAGCGCATTGCAAGAGCGTCTCACGAACGGACGCGGCCGTGGCGCAAGCACCCTCAGCCAGCAACTGGTCAAGAACCTCTACCTCTGGCCGGACCAGAGCTGGCTGCGCAAAGGGGTCGAAGCCTGGTTAACGGTTCTGCTGGAACTCACCTGGTCGAAACAGCGCATCCTTGAGGTGTACCTGAATGTGGTCCAGTTCGGTGAATGCACCTTCGGTGTACAGGCTGCCAGTCGCCGCTTCTTTCAGAAAAATGCCGCTGCTCTGAGCGACCGGCAGGCGGCACGCCTGGCCGCGGTGCTGCCGGGACCGGTCATCTACCGTGTCGACCGGCCCGGGGAATATGTACGACAACGTACCGACTGGATACTCGAGCAAATGAAGCAACTGGGCGGAAACGCTTACCTGCGGCTGCTCTCGGCGACTGAACACGCTGAAACTGTAAGAAATCCAATAAAAATGACGGAAAACTTTACACTATTTCGCGGCCTCAACGGGCAGAAATTAGATAACTGACTGATATATTAGAATATGATAATATATAGCACAGAAATTGCTTACTATACCTTCAGGTATCAAGCATTACCGGGACTGTGTCATGTTTTTCAGCCGGTAATCCCGAGGAACCGGTACCGGAACCACGCCAGCAGGGACGGCCATCATTTTCTAATTAAGGTTGACCGCTGTGCAAAACAAGAGCGAATTACAAAAGACCCTGGCCCGGAGAAAACAGCAGGCGTTGCAACATGCGCTTGAGCGCGAACAGTGGTCGAGTGGCCTGCAACAGCAGCACCAGGATAACCACAGGGCCGAACTCGAACAGCTTAAACAGCAACTCGCCGAAACCAGGGCCAGGCATGATGCCGCATACCAGGCGTTAAACACCGTCACTGCCGAACGCGATAACGCGTTACGCCAGCTCGAAGCGCTCCAGTCCTCACCTGCCAGCACCGCATCCCGCAAAGAGAAAACCCGGCTGCCGGCAGATGCCGTCGCCGCAAGGTCAGTGCACGGCAGCCGTGCACTGAGCCGTGCAACCGCAGCTGCAGTCAGCATCCTGGCGCTCGGGACACTGCTCTCCATCACCGCCTTCCACGACGCACAGAGTAATGTGAACGACGAACGCCAGGCCGAGATCACTGCGCTCAACGCGCAGGATGACGTGCCGGCGGTCAACAGCGATGCAAAATCCGCCAACGCGAAAACCCTGTCGGCGCAAAAGGGCAGGAGCAAGACCCGTTCTGCCCGGAACAAGGACACAAACCAGCGGCAGTGGGGCCCGGCCCTGTTGATGACAGACCCCGGCACTGCCAAACCCCGTGTTGTGTTCGATCCCCTGGTAAAGGACATACAGCAGAACCTGCTGACACTGGGCTTTGATATTGGCAAGGCGGATGGTTTCAACGGCATGCGTACCCGGCAGGCCGTCAAGGAGTTCCGTGCCCTCTATATGCCGGACTCGGGCAGGCAGACACAGGATGCCGCCCTTGCAGTCATTATAAGAAACTACGCCGGCCTCGCCCGGGCCGATGCAGACAAGTTCGGCATCGATCGCGGTGTCGTGGCAGCCATACGACTGAGCAGCATACGTACCGGGGTGGATTTCTCTTACCTGATGAAACTCGCGGCCACTGAAAGCAACTTCGAGCCGGCGAGTGAAGCGGGAAGTTCATCGGCGACCGGGCTGTACCAGTTCACCCGTGACACCTGGCTGAACACTCTCAAACGACACGGCACGAAGTATGGCCTGGCCGACTACGCGGCAAAAATCGAATACTATATAACCTCCGGTGGTTTCAGACGGCCCATGGTGCGCGACAAAGACATCTACCGGCACCTGCTCGAGCTGCGCAAGAACCCCAGGATTTCAAGCATGATGGCGGCGGAATCCGTGCGTGACAACCAGCAGAGACTGGCCTATTCGTTTGGCCGGCAACCGGCACAGGCCGACCTGTACCTGACCCACTTCCTCGGCGCCGACGGGGCTATCGCCTTTTTGAAAGCCCTGGACGAGAACCCCGACACCTTTGCCGTGGATATATTCCCCGAGGCAGCGCGCAGTAACTCCAGCATTTTCCATCCCAAGACCTGCGACCCACGGACTGTCGACGAGGTCTACGAACTGTTCGGTGAAAAATTCAACACCCGGCGCTACGACGACCTCGCCGCCAACTAGGAAGAATTTATCCTACTCGATACGACCTGCCGACAGCACAGGTGACAACCAGTAGTGCATACCGCTGCCACTGAATGTCTGCTGCGCTGCCACGAGAATATCGCGCGCTACCGGCTCCGGTAAATGCATCTGGAACATGACCTGCTTCTGCCTGCCGGCCACCTGTTCCGCAATCGTCATGGAATGTACCGACACGCCATGTCCGTTGGTCGGCATACTGGTAAAACCGGTAATGTCGTCACGCTCCAGTAACCAGTCTATGACCGCGTTTTCAATCGACGGCGTCACGATGAGTACGAGCAGGCATTCTTCCATATCAGACTCCGGGTGTTTCCGCGCCGAACCGGCGGTACAGCATGGGCAGTATAAACAGCGTAAGCAGCGTGGAAGACACCAGGCCACCGATAACGACTATCGCCAGCGGACGCTGGATTTCCGAGCCCGGCCCCTGGGCAAACAGCAACGGCACCAGGCCGAAAGCGGCAATCGATGCGGTCATCAGTACCGGCCGCAGGCGTCGTAATGCACCTTCGGTAACCACCTCGTGAATCGGCCTGCCGAGCGCACGCAACTGGTTAAAATAGGTCACCATGACAATACCGTTGAGTACCGCGATACCCAGCAGGGCAATAAAACCGACCGATGCCGGTACTGACAGGTATTCACCGGTAAGCCATAACCCGAAAACACCCCCGATCAGCGCAAACGGGATATTGGCCAGTACCAGCACTGACTGGCGCACCGAGCGGAAGGTTGAGAACAGTGTCAGGAATATCAGGCCCAGCGCTACCGGCACAACAGCTGACAGGCGTTTTGCCGCGCGCTGCTGGTTTTCGAACTGCCCGCCCCATTGCAGGTAATACCCGCCCGGCAGTTGCAGTTGTTCAGCGACAGTCTGCCTGGCCTCCTCGACAAAACTGACCAGGTCGCGGCCTGACACATTCGCAATCACCACGGCCATACGGTTACCGCGCTCGCGCTTGATAGCGACAGGCCCTTCGATACGTTCCAGTTTTACCAGATCGGCAAGTCGTGTGGCTTCGCCTTCCGGCCGGGTAAAACGCTGGTTGGAAAATACCGCGACCGAATCACGCAATTGTTCCGGGCCACGCAGCAGCAACGGTATACGACGCACATCCTGGTAAACAGTCCCGGTACGGATACCTTCCACCTGTATACGCAGGTTGCGCTCCAGCCTGTCCATGGAGATACCCAGGCGCCCGGCTTCCAGCCGGTCAGCCACCAGCCTGTAATACTGGGCGCCTTCATTGCGCGGTGTATACACATCTTCAGCACCATCGACACCCTTGAGGATGCCGACAATGGCATCCGCCATGAGGCCAAGCTGTTTCTGGTCACCGCCGAATATCTTGATCGCCAGGTCACCACGCACACCGGTCAGCATTTCCGAGACCCGCATTTCTATCGGCTGGGTAAATGCATAACCGACGCCCGGGAAGTCACCCAGCACCTCCCGGATCGAGGTAATCAAGGCTTCCTTGTCGCTGCTTTGCCACTGGTCGCGTGGTTTAAGGATAAGAAAACTGTCGGTTTCATTCAGCCCCATGGGATCAAGCCCGAGTTCATCGGAGCCTGCACGTGCCACGATACCCGTAACATCCGGGACCCGTTCCAGAATCGCACGCTGTACCCGCATATCGATATTGATGGATTCCTGCAGGTTGATGGAAGGCAGTTTTTCAAGCTGTACAATCAGGTCACCTTCATCCATCGTCGGCATGAATGTTTTCCCGATCTGGGTGTAGAGCGCACCCGACACCACCAGCAATGCCAGCGCAGAGACAATAACCGTGCGCGAATGGCCAAGCGACCAGTCGAGCGCAGGCCGGTAAAGATTCTGGAGGAATTTCACAAAGCGTGGATCTTCGTGCGCCACCTTGCCGATCAGGTAAGACGACAAAACCGGAATTACCGTCAGCGACAACAGTAAAGAGGCACTGAGTGCAAATACAATCGTCAATGCGACCGGAATGAATAATTTCCCCTCCAGGCCCTGCAGTGTCAGCAGCGGCAGGAAAACGATAATAATAATGAGAATACCCGAGGTCACCGGAACCGCCACCTCACGCGCAGCACGGTAGATCAGGTGCATCCTTGGCAAACGCCCGGCTCCGTGCTGATGCGCCAGGTGCGTAACTACATTTTCGACAACCACGACCGCAGCATCTACCAGCATGCCGACCGCGATCGCCAACCCGCCCAGGGACATCAGGTTGGCGGACATGCCGAACTGATACATCAGGATAAACGTCGCCAGGGCTGACAGGGGCAGAATCATTGCTACTGTCAGCGCAGCACGCACATCACCGAGAAAAATAATCAGCAATACGATGACCAGGACAGTTGCCTCGGCCAGCGCCTTCGTAACCGTACCCACAGCCTTGCTAACCAGCTGCCCCCGGTCATAAAACACGCGGACCTCGACCCCATCGGGCAGGCCCGGTTTTATTTCATCGAGCTTGTTGCGTACACCTTTAACAACATTGCGTGCATTGGCACCGCGCAGGCCAAGCACCAGCCCTTGAACGGTTTCGCCCTGACCATCTCGTGTAACGGCACCGTAGCGGGTAATTGCCCCGGTGCGCACCTCGGCCACGGCGGCAATGCGCACCGGTTCCCGGGCATCGGCATGAACGATAATATTGCGCACATCATCCAGCGTTCTGATACTGCCCTCAGTGCGGACCAGCAGGGCCTCTTCACCGTCATTGAGCCGTCCGGCGCCGTCGTTACGATTATTTTCTTCCAGTGCTGTCTGTATATCTTCAAGCGTAATGCCGAGTGCATACAGGCGTGCATTATCCGGCACCACTTCATAGCTGCGTACCTGACCGCCGAGTGCGTTGACATCGGCGACACCCGCCACACTGCGCAGTGCCGGGCGAATCACCCAGTCGAGAAGGTCACGGCGTTCCATATTGTTCAGCTCGCCGCCTTCAATTGTGAACATGAACATTTCGCCCAACGGCGTTGTCATCGGTGCGATACCGCCGGAGACATCTTCCGGCAGATCATCCCGGACGGCAGCCAGACGTTCGGCAACCTGTTGCCGCGCCCAGTAAATATCCGTCCCCTCGTCAAAATCCACGGTTATGTCGGTCAGCGCATATTTGGCGACGGAACGCAGCATTGACTGGTGCGGGATGCCGAGCATTTCGACTTCAATGAGTGCGGTGATGCGCGTCTCGACTTCTTCCGGCGTCATACCCGGCGCCTTGATGATGACTTTCACCTGGGTGGTCGATACATCGGGAAAGGCATCAATCGGCGTGTGCTTCAATGTGTACCAGCCGCCACCCACGATCAGCGCCGCCAGCAACAGCATCAGGATGCGCTGGGTCAGCGCAAACTGGATCAGGCGTTCCAGCATTACTCGCCTCCCAGCCAGGCAGCCTTGATGGCAGCGGTACCGGTAACCACAACCCGCGTATGGGTCGGTATTTCCGCCCCGATAATTACCGCATCGGTTTCCTCGGCAAGCACCCTGACCTGTATCGGCAGAAATCCGCCCGGTTGCTCGGCGAAGATAAAGCTATTGCCCCCGGTACGGGTTACCGCACTGCGTGGCACACGGTAGTTCTCCTGATCCGACGGGATAGCAAGCTGTACCTGGATGAACTGGCCTGGGCGCAGTTTCTCCGCACCCTCACGAATCTCGGCGCGGACCCGCACACCCTGGTCAGTACCGTGTACTTTTTTCCCGATCGTAATAATCGTACCGGATACATTGACGGACGACACAATGACTTTCTGGCCTGGCCGGATGTTCGCAATTTGTACGAGAGGGACATGTATTTCCAGCCACAGCGGATTAAGACTGGCTATCTGGTATAAGGGATCTGCCGCTTCCACGCGTTTCCCCGCCGTCGTCATCTGTTCCAGTATCACACCGTCAAAAGGCGCGATGACAATAAGCGTACTGTCGACCTTGCGATCTTCCCTCAGTCTGGCCAGAAACGATTCGTCCATTCCCGACAGTTCCAGCATTCTTTTCACCCGCGACAGTGCAGTTAGCACCTCCTGGTACTGCGCTTTTGTTTCCAGGAAACGACGTTCGGCAATAATGCCTTCCTTGTTCAGTTTCCGGACCCGGTCGTAGTTGCTTTTTGCCAGTTGGTAGCGCGTATGAACTTCCAGGTATTCACTTTGCAATTCCAGTAATGCCGGGCTTTGAATCCTTGCCAGCGCCTGCCCCTGCCTAACAACATCGCCTTCGGCCACGAGCAGCGTTTCAATCAGGCCTCGTTGTGGCGCCGTGACGACATGCAGCTGCGCATTGGGCACGACGACTTTACCGGGCAGGTTGGCACTGGTGCTGGTGCTGGTTGCCTGTATGGCTGCTGTTTCTATCTGCATGGCCTGACGTTGCTGTTCTGTAAAAGGCACCAGTTCAGTTGCAACCACAGGCAGCGCCAGCATAAACAACAGGGTTGAAAGCAACGTTTTCATTCCGGCAGGACTCCCTGCACCTGGTATCGGGGTGCAACTGCACGCCCCGTTTCAGTTTTTTGCCTGTTTTTGATAATCATTGTTGTCACTTGATGAGCCATTTTGTTCCCCGGTTTTAATGGAGGCAGAGTCTACGACCCGGAGATGAAATGAACCTGAAATCAGGCGTTACAGATACCTGAAAACATCTTCTATCTTACTGATTTATCGGGAATGGCGTGCGCCGGCAGAACCATGGCCTGCAACCGCCTTGCTCATAGACAGGTGATTAGTCCTGTTTATTTTTAATGATTTACAACAAGTTACTGACATACGCCCGTAACACAGCGGGAAGCGCAGCATTTTCCCTGCATTTCTCGCCGGTTATTCTGTCACCCGTCAACGCTTTCTGCGGATTAGCGGGCCGTCCTTGCCATCAATATCGACAGTCAGTGTATCTATTACCCCCGAGTCATCCTCGATGAGAATGGTGCGGGGATCCCCTTCTTTGTGACGCCACCGGCAGCCGCCGGTGATGATGGAACCATCCGCCGGAGCTATCCCGATCAATGAGCAACGCCTGTCCGCGTGGAACTCGTACCCCATGCGGCCACGGGAAGGCGGGAAATCGTAGCTGCCCGGACGGAAAACCATCTCATCCCCGCTGTCCTCTTCATGCGAATGGAGCCAGCGCCCCGTCAACACGGTTTTTATCGATTTGGCTTCATCCATCGCATTCACCTCGCCTGGTAACAGCTGAAAAAAGAGCGCAGGCAGAAATATACCGGCAATCAGAACGCGCCGCATTGATACCGCGCGGGGTCAGGCACGGTCGTGCCGTGTCAGTGCGGCGGCAATCGCTGCAGGAATGGGCTGGCCGGTACGCTCACTGATGAAGAGGTATTCCCCGGCGGGGTTCACTTCCAGGAAAACATGCTCGCCGTCCGGCGTCACCCGCATGTCGATAGCGCCATAATAAAGATTCAGCGCCCGCATTAACCTGAGTAATCCCTCACTCACGTCAGCCGGCAGTTCATAAGGCTTTACCTCTGCACTGCCCAGCCCCGGCCGGTAGTCTGCCCGGTAGGCTTCTTCCGATGAAATGGATGCAGCAAATATATCGTCTTCCACAATAGTGATTCTGAGATCCAGAGCGGCTGGCACATAGCGCTGGAAGGTAACCGGTGCATACCGCACACTGTCGATCACTTCGAGGTCTTTCTCCTGCACGACGCTGGTGGCACGCGGTGCCTCGGCGATATTGCGGAAGGCCTTGCGAATCACATCACCTGCCTCATGGCTTTGAATGAAATGCCGAGCCGCCTCGGGGTCGTTGGTGATCAGGGTTTCCGGGATGGAGAGTCCGACCTGACGCGCGGTCTGCAGCTGAAGGATCTTGCGCTGGGAAGTTTCATCGGCAACCGGCGGGTTCATCCAGAAGCAATTCATCGAGTACCACACGCCCAGCAAGGCCTCGTTGCACTCTGACCAGGCGAACAGGCGCGCCGTATTATCAGTAAGGCGGCTATCGAGATCCATCGCCTTGATTCGCCTGTACCACACCGCGCCCACCTCCTCCAGGCGTATGGGGCGCCCGTCAGGCAGCAGAAACCGGAGACTCTGGGACTGATCGTTGAGCTCTGCATTCAGGCTCAACCGGGTGGGAAACCATGCGACATCGACCAGTACTGACTCCGTTTTCAGATGTGCCCGGACTTGCTCCACATGTTCATTATTCTCGAAGCTGACAATCAAGATCATAAGTTATTCCTGTTATGGGGCAGGACCGGAACAACAGTTCCGGCCCTGCCTGGGACTGGATCAGCCTGATTACTGGCCGTTCAACTGTTGGTAGGCTGCCACTACCTGCTGCCAGGCCGCCATGCCATTGGCATCCAGCAGTCCACTCGCATACAGGCTCGAGTAATACCCCATCAGCTGAAGGTAACTGGCTGCCAGCGCGTTCTTTTGCTCCGACTGGGGACTCGATGCAAGACCGGTGTTGAAGGGCGTCATCAACACAAACGGCATCACACCAGGCGAGACTGGATTAACCGGATGGACAGGATGGACAGGATGAACCTGCGGGAAATTCGGGAAATCGATCGGCGGCTCCAGGAATGACTTGGGTGGATCCATCACGCCTTTTGGCGGATCGAATACGGGGATTTTCCCAGGACCAGGATCGAAACCGGGATCTTTCACGAAATCCTTTGCTCCCTCTTTCTTGAAATCCTTGGGACCATCCTTCGGAAATTCCTTGATAATATCCTTCGGGAAATCCTTGGGACCATCTTTCGGAAATTCCTTGATAACATCCTTCGGGAAATCCTTGGGACCATCTTTCGGAAATTCCTTGATAATATCCTTCGGGAAATCCTTGGGACCATCCTTCGGAAACTCTTTAGGAGGATCCTTCGGGAAGTCTTTGGGGGGATCTTTCGGGAATTCCTTCGGCGGATCCTTCGGGAACTCCTTGGGGGGATCTTTCGGGAATTCCTTCGGCGGATCCTTCGGGAACTCCTTGGGGCCATCTTTTGGCAAGTCCTTGGGAGGTGGTTTCGGACCGCCGCAGGGTACGGTTGTACCAATGTTACTCCTGGGTCCGTCCAGTGCGAGGTGTATCCGGCTGACCTGGCCTGCAGTGAACATCACCATGGCACTGTCATCAACGTAGTCCATATAGTTCATGAACAAGTCACCATTCGGTCCGTTATTGCAGGTAACCCGGGGGAAGGTCGGGGTTCCATAGTTCGGCCCGCCCTGGTTCGGCGTATCAGCCACGAAATCACTCCCTGCACAGCCGGTTCCATCGTCGCCCCAGATATGCCGAAGGTTCAGCCAGTGACCGATTTCATGCGTTGCCGTCCGGCCAAGATTAAAGGGCGCGGCAGCTGTTCCTGTCGTGCCAAAGCCGGTATGGGTGATTACCACCCCGTCCGTTGCGGATGGTCCGCCCGGGAACTGCGCGTATCCAAGCAAACCGCCCGCCAGTTTGCAGACCCAGATATTCAGGTACTTGTTACTGGGCCACGGGTCTGCACCACCGGTGGAAGATGACTTTACTGCGTCGTCGTCAGTAAATCCGTTTACAGTGGTACTGGTACGGGTTATCCCGTCTGTCGGGTTTCCGTCAGGGTCCACCGTGGCAAGTTCAAACATGATCCTGGGGTCGGCGGTAAGAGGCTGGAAGGGTGAGGGAACGCTGCTTATGTCAGCATTCTGCATCCGGAAGTCCTTATTCAGTACCTCGATCTGGCTGTCGATCTGTGCATCGGAAATGTTTTCGGTGGCTGTACGGTATACAACATGCACGACCACTGGAATTTTGGTACACCCGGAACGCGCAACAAATCCGCGCATCGCTGCCTGCATACAGTAGTTTTCAATCTGGCTACGCGCTTCCGCATAACCGGCTGCCGTACGCAGCAGGCGTTCATGCACGGCCTGTGTGCCACAGGTTCGTCTTTCGGGCAGCCCTTCCGAAGGGCTGTCAGGTTTGTTTTTTCCCTTGTCTTTAATTGTCATGATTGCGCACTCCTCTATTGGCATCCAGTCCGGGCCAAAGTGTTGCTGACCGGCAGCAAAGGGTCATTGATTCCCTGCGACAATGGCCAATCTCATAAACTACATTCCTCCTTCAAATCAAACCGGCAAAAAAGGTAACAACGGGATGTATCAGGGAACTGAATCTCGGGAACAGCGGGGATGTGTACGGAGGGAAATAACAGGCAATACTGGCCTACTGACTGAAACTGATCCTGCGCGTAATGCCCGCAGAGACCGGGAACCTTACCGGGTTCACCGGCCAGTGAGCACCGCCTTAACAGTAGAGTCTGGTGCGACCCTGGTTCACCCTGCCTCTTCCATCCTGCATCATATGCATTCCTTTGATAGCAGTCTCGCCGTTAAACATAGTACAGATTTTACAGAAGTCAAAAGCGTAATTTACCGATCAGTGCCTGGCACAGACATTATCGACCCACAACTCCTGACCACCTACCCACATCCTCTGTATCACCCCTGTGAGCGTTACTGTTCCCTTCTTGCCGCCTGTAACGGGAACCGCTGTCACAGCAACGTTTACACCTGCAACAGGTGACGGGGCAGCGGTTAATTCACCTGCAAAAACGGGCACCGGCTGACCGTTAACGCTCAGGTTTTCGAACCCGCCCAAGTCCAGGTAGTCGAACACGACTTTAGATACAGTAAACCCGGTATTGGTAAAGTCGAACGCGAAGTTCAGGTTATTGGAGCGCAGGGTCTGCCCACTGCCAAAGGATACCGGGGGTGTTTCGATACGTCCGGAATTGAAGGTCCCCCCGCCACTGACCCAGCGGAAGTTCTGGACGGACATCTTGATTCCGCCGGGGTCGACAAGCACGACATCACCGGGAGAATGTCCGGCAGGGTTTCCATACTGCGTACCCGTAGCCGGTGGCGGGCCAAAATCCACACATGCCTCACCACTTCCCGTCCGAACGGCGACTGACCTGGAGTTATTGTTTTCGTTCGATTCCTTGACCATTCCTTTTGGGTCAACCAGCACAGTTATCTGGTAGATATTCGCCAGGCTGTTGTTATCAGGATGCGCAAGCGGAGCAAAATCGGCCGTAAGCACCACGGAATCCCCGCCGTCCAGGCCGGGAACATTATGCCTTACCTGGGGCCTGTGATTCTGTGACTCAGGGTCTTCATCGCCGTTGAAATAGACCATGAAACTGCCTGCATCCTTGCTACCGATATTTGCAATTTCTGCTGTGGCAATTCTGTTTCCACTCTCCCAGTCTACTTCCAGGTTCTTGACTACAAGGTCTGCACAACCTGTGAGTGCAACAAGTACAACGGACAATATCAATATATGTGGCTTCATGCTCATGATCATATTCTCCCTTTATTATTCAGCGAGACGACTGACTTTATCCCGGTTGCAAAACAAAAAAACCCACCGGCAAAGTACCCGTGGGTTTCTCTATCTGTACTAGGTGCGCATTCCATGGCACTGACCTTAGTTAAACTTCATTTACCGCAATATACAGATGAAGTTGATCACATTTCCATTTTTATTACATTGATGCACATCAATACGGTGCGGAAAAATACCGGGGTTATTTCGGGGACCGGTCACAGAGCCATATCGTAATGGCTCTGGACCGAAAATACTGTTTCCATAATTCTGAAATCAATGCTGATACGTTCAGCCGCCAGTGGCCGGAACAGTTTGTCGGCAAACAGGACGTGATCCGGGTGTTCGCGGTAGCTGTCGATAACCGCCGGGTGACAGAAGCGCACCAGCCAGGTGTAGCGGTACTTTGCCTTCTCCTGCACGGCCCGGCCGGTCACCACTTCACGCACGCCGGGAATGGCGCCCAGTACCCTGCGCCCCTCGGCCATCATCATCTCGACGCGGTTTTCATCGATACCCTCGACGTTATAGATGATCAGATGCTCCACCGGCATCCACGGCCGGCAGCGTGACAGCACCTCTGCAGCCCGGCCCGCTGAACCCCACAGGCGCATCCTGCTTTCGACCTCGGCGCTGACAGCGCCCTGGACATCTTTCATCAACCCCGTGTAACTGCCGGCACGGTCAGCTTTGGCATTGGCCCTTATGCTGGCCCCGGCTACATCCGCCAGGGCTGTGTAATAATTGATCTTGGCAACACCGTTGGTAATCAGCCGCCGGAACTGGTTATCGGAAAGCCCGCTGCCCCCATGGATGACCAGCGGGATGCCCAGTGCCTCGTTGATCTGTTTCAGGCGCTGGTAATCCAGCCGCGGCTTGCCTTTCATATGCCCGTGCACCGTGCCGATGGAGACCGCAAGGAAATCGACACAGGTTCGCTCGACATAGGCCCTGGCCTCCGCCAGCGTGGTATAGGCAACCTCCCCCGGGTGGCGCTCGGCATCCTCTCCCTCGACACCCGGCACATAACCCAGTTCGCCCTCCACCGGCACGCCGCAGGCATGCGCCGTCTCAACGACTGACCGGGTAATACGGATATTCTCGCCGAGGTCGGTATGCGAGGCATCCACCATCACCCCGTTACAGCCGTATTTGATGGAACGCACCGCCGACTCGATACTGGCACCATGGTCCAGGTGAATGGCCACCGGTACCGTGGCCCGTTTTGCAGCAGCTTCCACAGCCGGCATCAGTAACTCGAAATCGAAGTATTCAAAGTGCGATTCGGCCAGGCTCAGGATCACCGGCGCGCGGGCACGTTCCGCGGCCGCCAGGATGCCCTCCAGGAAATCCAGGTTCACCAGGTCAAAAGCTCCTACCGCGTAGCCGTGGTCGTAGGCGTGCCTGAGCATATCTTTCATATCAACGAGTGGCATGGTGCGCTACCTTTCAGTTACGACGGCTGGTCTAGCCAGCGTCCGGGTTTTCATGGCCCGCCCCAAGGCGGGCTTCCAGGGCTTCGCCCATACAGGCCAGTACCTTTTCCCGCAGCTGACCGGCCATGTAGTGGTAATAATTCATGGTGCAGCTGACCGGCGTGTGCAGGGTGGTTCGACCCGCATCCTGGAAGCTGACCCAGGCCAGCACCGGCAGATCGTACTGGTACTGGTCGACCACCACCCAGCTGTCATCTTCTATTATCAGTACCATCTGCTTCATGCCCGGCAGCTCGATGCGCAACGGCATGGCAAGGTGCAGTCGTGCACGTCGCCACAGGTTATATAGCGAGGCGTCCACCTCGTCCGTTCTTGCCGCATACACCGGCATGTCATGGATACGCGTGGTCATCACCCGGTCAGGCTGGCAAATAACAACGGCAACTGTTCCGGCAGGCGGTCGACATGCTCGATAACGGTGTAGTTGTTTTCACCGAAAATGCGTTTCACGTAGTTGTCCGCATTGGGATCGAGCGTCAGGCAATAGGTGAGCACGCCATTTGTATACAGCTCCTCGACTGCCTTTTTGGTATCGTGGCGCAGGTGCTGCGGATCGGCTTCGTCGATATCCGCCGGCTCCCCGTCAGTCACCAGCAGGATGAGCTTGCGCCGCTCCTGCTGTTTCAGCAGGTGGTGGCCGGCATGGCGCAAGGCCGCGCCCATGCGGGTGGACAGGCCCCCTTTCATACCGGCCAGGCGTGATTTTGCCTCGTCATCGTAGTGCTGGTAAAAATCCTTGAAGCGGTAGTACTGGACATCATGACGCCCGTCGGAAGCAAAACCGTGCAGCGCAAAGGGATCGCCGATACCGTTAATGGCCGTGGCCACCAGCGTTGCCGCTTCCCGGGTCAACTGCAGGATGGTCTTGTCGGTATTGCCGACCTGCTCATTGGTCGATTCGGACAGGTCCAGCAGTACGACAACGGCGAGGTCACGGGTTTTCAGAACGTTGCGCATGGTGATGCGCGGGTTCGGCTGTTCGCCCATGCGCAGGGCAATCATGGCATCGACGGCGGCATTGATATCGATTTCGTCACCGTCTTCAAGGCCGCGCTGGCGCTGCACACCGGCCGGCGTCAGCAGGTCGATAATCTGCCGGATGCGGTGCGCGATCGGCTTGTATTCCGCCAGGATCTTTTCGATATCCTCCGGGTCCCCTTTCGGCATGCGGCGCTCGTAAAGTGTTACCCAGTCCGGGCGGTGCAGCTGGATCTGGTAATCCCATTCCTGGTAGTGGAAAGGATCGGAAATCGGCTCCTTGCCCCAGGCTTCGTTGAATGACCTGGCATTGTCAGTCAGGTCATCTTCGTAGAAACGCATCAGGTCGGAGCAGGTCCAGATTTCCTGCGCGTCATCGCCGGCCAGTTCACAGTCCACCTCGTGCGCCATCATCAGCGGGCTGACCTGGCGGCGCACCTGGCGCTGGCTCGCCGGGACATATTCAAAGCCGGCATCCCAGTTAATATCCTCGAAATGCCAGACAATGCGGTTGTCGTCCCGGTACGGGATGCGGTAACGCTCCAGGATGCGCAGGCTGGGCACCGCCTTGCGGCCGGCGAAGATGTTGTACAACTCGATGCCCATCATCCAGGAAAAGTGGCTGTCATCCTGGTTGGCTTCGATCTCGGCATGAAACTTCTCGACAAACCCGTTGAGCTGTTCGTCATCGCCTTTAATACTGCTGTCGAGCAGCTGCAGGGCCAGCTTTTCCAGTACCAGCATCGTCTCGTGCTCGACGGGCTCCGTGTACTCCACCTGCATCAGCGATTCCCACAGTCTTTTCAGGCCCGGGAAACTGTTCACCGCCTTGTATTCAACCCGCGCATCTTCCAGCAGGCCCACAAAGAACATCTGCGCCGGGCTGAGCTGCTCGGCGGACACAGAATTGCGGGTATAGACCATGTGCGAGGCCATATGCGCCACCGTGGCACGGTACACCTCCAGGCCGGCGATACCGCCGATATCGTCCAGCGCATCGGGCACGTACAGTATGCGGTCTTCGATATAGGGCCGGAAATCGGTGTAATCAGCCCCGGTGGGACGCAGAAAGAAATCTCGACCCCACAACGCACGCAGGTAAAAGTTCAGTTTGCGCTGGATCCTGACAAACAGCACACCGCGACGCTCTTTTTCCAGCATGGCACGGCTGTCGGCCGATTCCAGGTTGAAATAGGACGTCAGGTTATTGAAGTCACGACGGTAGGCCTGGGCACCGAAGTTGGCCCAGCGCCGCAGACCGCTCAGGGTCAGCTTCGACAGCAGCTCGTCGATATGCGTCAGCATCGGGCGCAGGCCGCGCGCGGCGGTGGACGCCAGTTGATGGATCAGGGTGAGATAACCGCGTACCAGTTGCGCATCGCCGAGGTGTTTGGCGACCGTGGGCAGGCTGGAAAACAGCAGCGTGATCACCTCCCCCGAGGTCATGGAGGAGACCTTCATGGCGGCGCTGATGCAGTCCGGGATGATGTCCTCGCCACATTCCTTCGCAACCAGCGGCATTTCCTGGAGGTAGGTGATGACCAGGTCATGCCCGCGGTGCAGGTTGGTCAGCGCCTTGGCTCCGTCCAGGTAATCCGTCAGCCCCGCGGGAGACATGATGCGCGCGGCATCATGAAAGGTACTATCAAGCACATCTCTTACTTCCGGAACCGACTGTTCCAGGAATTCAGCGTAATCTTCGAGCTTGATGGATGACATTACTGCACACCGTTATTCAGATTAACCCAGGAATGTCTGCACCGCGGCATTCAGAGTGTCGCGCATATCGGGATCATCCGTCAGCGGCGTCACCATCGTTATGCTGCAGGCGGCCTCGGCGTCGACGCCCTTGCTGATCAGCTGTCCGGCGTAGACCAGCAAACGTGTCGAGATACCTTCATCGAGGCCGTGCCCCTTGAGGTTACGTGCGCGGTGTGCGATCTGGACCAGCTTCCCGGCAATGTCCCTGTCGACACCGGATTCCTTCGTCACGATTGCCACTTCAAGCTCTGCTTCCGGGTAATCGAAATCCAGGCCGCCAAAGCGTTGCTTGGTGGACTGCTTGAGGTCTTTCATTAAACTCTGGTATCCGGGGTTATAGGAAATAACCAGCTGGAAATCAGGGTGTGCCTCGATCAGCTCACCTTTCTTGTCCAGCGGCAGTGAACGGCGATGGTCGGTCAGCGGATGGATAACGACCGTAGTGTCCTGGCGGGCTTCCACCACTTCATCCAGGTAACAGATGGCACCGATGCGGGCCGCCGTCGTCAGCGGGCCGTCCTGCCATTTGGTGCCGTCCTTGTCGAGCAGGAAACGTCCGACCAGGTCCGATGCCGTCATGTCTTCGTTACAGGCCACGGTAATCAGCGGCCGGCCCAGTTTCCACGCCATGTATTCCACAAAGCGGGACTTGCCGCAGCCGGTCGGGCCTTTCAGCATCATTGGCATGCGTACGTTGTAGGCAGCCTCGTAGAACTCTATTTCCTTGCCGACGGCTTCGTAATAGGGCTCTTTTTTAATCAGGTATTGCGTTGGATCTACTGTTGAATCAGACATAATCATACCCATTCATAATCCTGGAAAGTTACGACTCTTCATCCCCTGTCTCATGCTCGCCCGACCACCCGGTGGCCCTTGCCTTCCGGATTGCGCGATCATGAATTTCCCGGTGGCGCTGCGCCAGCGGTTCAGGCAGTTGACTGACCATGCAGCCGTATTTGTCCCACTCGGCATTCACCTTTTGCAGCAGGGCGTCTATCCCCGCCAGGTTCCAGCCTTCACAGGTCTCGGTCTCGGGAACAAGCCCGAACACCCAGGCATCCCGGATGATTTTTCCAATGCTGGTCATGCCGCCGTTGATATCCTTGTCAACCCCGACATACCGGTCTGGCTTACTCATATTTCAACTCACCTGGATACCCTGGCCACACACAGGTGTGGCCAGGGAGTTTGCATAATAACCGCGGGTTAAACCGTCTGACCGCGGTAGATAACCATTGCCGCACCGGCGGACTGGGCAAAGTTGTCAAAGCCCAGCAGACGCACGTGGTTGTTCGGGTGCGCCGCATGACAGGCCTCGACTTCCTTGAGGATGGCATCCACATCGGTTTCGCCGAACATCGGCAGTTTCCACATGTACCAGTAGTGGCCACCGGCATTTTCCGGCTCGGTGTGTTCGATACCCGGGTTCCAGCCCTTGCTGACGATGTACTCGATCTGGGCTCGGGTCTGCTCGGGGGTAAACGGCGGCAGGTATGAGAAAGTCTCAAACTTGCGGCTTGAGGCATCGCTCAGGCTTGATTCATAATCTTGCATGTTACTGCTCCTGCTGAATAGTGTGTGTAACGTTGGACGACTACTTGTGCGAGACGTCGAGCTTGTCAACGGTATCGAATTCGAACTTGATCTCTTTCCAGGTTTCCATCGCAGCAGCCAGCTCCGGGCTGTTCTTTGCCGCAGACGTCAGGATTTCCTTGCCTTCTTTCTCAAGTTCACGGCCCATGTTGCGCGCTTCTACACAGGCTTCGACCGCGACGCGGTTGGCTGCTGCGCCTGCTGCGTTACCCCAGGGGTGGCCCAGTGTGCCGCCACCGAACTGCAGCACGGAATCATCACCGAAGATGTTGACCAGTGCGGGCATGTGCCAGACGTGAATACCGCCGGAAGCAACCGGTAGCACACCGGGCATGGCGCCCCAGTCCTGGTCGAAGAAGATACCGCGGGAGCGATCTTCCTTGATGTAGGAATCACGCATGATGTCGATCCAGCCCAGGGTGGCATCGCGATCGCCTTCCAGTTTGCCGACAACGGTACCGGAATGCAGGTGGTCACCGCCGGACAGACGCAGGATCTTGGTCAGGACGCGGAAGTGAATACCGTGGTGGGGGTTGCGGTCGAGCACGGCGTGCATGGCGCGATGGATATGCAGCAGCATACCGTTGTCCTGGCACCATTGCGCCAGCTGGGTATTCGCCGACCAGCCACCGGTGATGTAGTCGTGCATGATAATCGGAGCGCCGATTTCTTTTGCATACTCGGCACGCTTCATCATTTCATCAGACGTCGGCGCGGTGACATTGAGGTAATGGCCCTTGCGCTCGCCGGTTTCCGCTTCAGCCTTGTGAATCGCTTCCATCACGAAATCGAAACGGGCCCTCCAGCGCATGAACGGCTGCGAGTTGACGTTTTCGTCATCCTTGGTGAAGTCGAGACCGCCACGCAGCCCTTCATAACAGGCGCGGCCGTAGTTCTTGGCCGACAGGCCCAGTTTCGGCTTGATGGTACAACCCAGCAAAGGACGGCCGTACTTGTTCAGGATATCGCGTTCCATCTGGATACCCTGCGGCGGACCATTGCAGGTCATCACGTAGGCAATGGGGAAGCGGATATCTTCCAGGCGCAGGGCACGCAGCGCCTTGAAACCGAACACGTTACCGACCAGGGAGGTCATGACATTGACCACGGAACCTTCTTCGAACAGGTCAATCGGGTAGGCGATGAACGCATAGAAACAGGTATCGTCACCCGGCACATCCTCAATCGCGTAGGCACGGCCCTTGTAGTAGTCCAGGTCGGTCAGCAGATCGGTCCATACCGTGGTCCAGGTACCGGTCGAAGATTCCGCGGCAACCGCTGCGGCAACTTCTTCGCGCGGTACGCCATCCTGCGGTGTCACCTTGAAACAGGCCAGAATATCCGTTTCTTTCGGGGTGTAATCCGGCATCCAGTACGTTTCGCGGTATTCTTTTACACCCGCGTCATAGGTTTTAGCCATTGCATTCTCCAGTGATTCAATGAATGAATTAAGGCGCGGCAGCAACCGCGTGGTGGACATTATTCGGATACCAAGGTATAAATTGAAATCAATAGTTTCTATTATATGTATAGGTGGTAGTCTATGGCTTATTCAACGGCTGAAAACCTCATCCGCCATGTCACCCTGCGCCAGTTGCAGATCTTCGAGGCTGTGGTTCGGCTCGGGGGCTACACCCGGGCGGCCGAGACGCTGCACCTGAGCCAACCCACTGTTTCCATGCAGGTTAAAAAGCTGAGCGAGACGATCGGGCATCCCCTGCTCGACAGAGTCGGCAACCATCTGCATACCACCGCCGTCGGCGACGAAGTCTACGCTTCGGCCCAGGATATCCTTGGCCGCATGGTGTCGCTGGGTGAATCGGCCACTGCGCTGGAAGGCGTGGTCAAGGGCCCGTTGCGGATTGCCGTTATCACGACCGCAAAATATTTCATGCCGCACCTGCTGGGCGCTTTTATTGCCCAGCACCCCGAGGTGATACCGATGCTGAAGGTGACGAACCGCTCCCGGGTACTCGAGCGCCTGAAATCCAATGAAGATGATTTATTGATTATGGGGCAGGTTCCCGTAGAACTTGCTGTCGAAGCCCACCCGTTTACAGATAATGAACTGGTGGTCGTCGCCAACCCCCGCCACCCGCTCACAAAACAGTCATCGATTTCACTGCAACAGTTGAGCAAGGAACGTTTTCTGGCCCGTGAAACGGGCTCCGGAACGCGCCTGGCAGTAGAGCGCCTGTTCGCCGAGCAGGAGCTGGAGATTCAACCCTATATGGAACTGGGCAGCAGCGAAGCCATCAAACAGGCCGTTATGGCAGGACTGGGCATATCCGTTCTGTCCCGGCATAACCTGCGACTGGAGCTTGCCGGTAACCATATCGCCATACTGGATGTAAAAGGGTTCCCGTTATTCTACCGCTGGTATGCCGTGCATCTGAAAGGAAAAAAACTGTCGCTGGTTACCCGTACCTTCCTGGATTTCCTGTTGCAGCAGGGCAAGGACATGATGCGCTATATCCCGGAGGGAAAACCCGGGGCATCATCCTCTGCCTAGCCTGCAAAGGTATTTGCTGTCTTGTATTATTATTTTATGAAGCGAAACAGATAATGGCCTCCTTTGAACTGAAAAGTTCTACAGGAGGCCATTTCCCTCATCTGCGCCCTGCAACAGCAGGGCTTATTCGTGATGCACTACCGGGTACGGTGGTATATGCAGAGCAACCGATTAATCATCGCCGTGCGAATCTTCACCGTCTGACGAATCATCATCCGATGACCCGTCAAAATCCATTTCCGGTTTACTCACTGCCACGTAATCAACAGACATTGCCGTGTTATTGGCCACAAGCCCAATCCCGCCACGCTTGATAGATTTATCCATGACTTTGGCGCTCTGACCATCGACTGTCATATGAATCATGTCATCGGAAAAGGACAGCCCGACGATATAGGATTTACCCGGTGTCATCTCTTCGATAGAGATCGCGTCGCCCAGTGGAGTTTCCACACCGTCAAGAGTCCTGAAGATGCGTGCAACAGACCCCATAAGTATGGCCCCATAGTGGGTATTGCCACTTTTGACCCGTCCCAGCAGGCCCATGACTTTATTTCCGGACTTATAGGTTAATTTGGCAACAACAGAGGTATCACGCCTGGATGAATTGGCAGTATTGATCGTGATTGCAACGCCACTGGCATCCGGCCCGTAGGCGCCCTGACTAACCGACCAGTTACCGCCAAGCACTTGCCAGCCGGATGGTGAACCGTCATTGAAGTCCTCGTCATACAGAACATGCTCTTTAATAACGATACGTCGATTTACATCAACATCCTTGAGCGTAGTTTTCACACCGCTTGGCCAGTGCACCTTGAGACTTTCAACAGCTTCGTCATCACCCAGGCCAATATGCACTTCCCGTGGCCCGCTCGCGCTGAAGCAGCTGCCCGCCTTTACTTCCTTGTATATCTTTCGCGTCGTGCCACCGTCCTGACGTGAGGTAACCTCAATACGCGCCCCGATACCACTCAGGTTACTGATCGAACCATTAAGAGTGATATACAGCCAGTTGTTGTCGTTGGGCCCGTCATTACGGAACAGGCGGTTAGGTTCGGCGCTTTGAACGTCGGGCAAATATTCTACTGCGCCGCCCCTCACCTCAGCCAGGTCAATGTCGCCATCCTTGTCGAAGTCTACAAATACCGCCGCATGACCACGGTACGGGAAAGCCGGATTGCAGCGTACCGGGTCCGTACACAGTGGATCTGCTGCTGCCGGGAAATTCACCAGATGACTGACATCCTCAAAGATCAGACCGGATTTTTCCGAATATTTATTGATAAAGAAATGGTCCAGTCCGCCTTCTGAGGGTTCACCGGTACCCATTATGATATCCGGGTAACCATCACTGTTCACATCGCCCGTTTGACATGCCATCGTCAGAGGAGCCGGTTCACCTTCTTTCGTTAACCCGGAGGATCGTGCTTCGTTTGTAAACATGAAGCCCCCGTGATTTAACAGCAGCGAATGTGAATCATTGGGCACTTCCGGCCGCGCCCTTGCGATCCCCATAATATCCAGCCAGCCATCGTTGTTGAAATCTGTAGTGATCGATGCCCAGTAAGCGTTATGCCCTACCTGCAAAGCCTCTTCATCAAGAGGAACTTCAGAGAATGTTCCATCGTGATTATTCCTGTAAAGCTGGTAACCGTCGATTGATATAGAAGGATCACCAAGCAGCGTTGAATGCGGGACAAAGAGGTCTATCCAGCCGTCATTATCATAATCCCCCCAGGACGAGGTCATACTGCTGTTAATGCCATTAATTCCGCTGGCAGCTGTGACATCTGTAAATGTTCCGTCACCGTTATTCCGGTACAGCGTATCACGCCAGCCAAGGTTCTCCGGCAATACAATCGATGTGCGCACTTCACCCGGGAAAATATCCCTGATAAATGCGGGAAGATTCCGGGCAGCGACAAACAGGTCAAGATCACCATCTTTGTCGTAGTCGGCAAAGGTCCCGGACCCGGTCGCCACGGGCACCGGTTCGCCATCAGCCCCTATCGGCCCCCTGATACCTGCCAGTTCGGAAACATCGGTAAATACGCCGTTATCGTTATTGAACAAATGATCCAGGCCAATACCATCCTGGCCACCCACACCAATAAATATATCCGGGTCGCCGTCATTATCGTAGTCGGCGACCGTGGCATTGTGGGCGCTTACGCCATCCAGGAGCACCTGCCCCTTTCTATAGGTAATGTGACCATTCTCATCGGGCCCGTTGCTCAGCATTATAAAGCTTTCATCCGTGGGGTTTCCGATATAAAAATCGACATAGCCATCATTGTTGAAATCCGCCGCACTCAAGGCCCTGCCATGACTAAGCCGATCCTGAAAGCCTGCCTCTAAAGCGACGTCGGTAAAAACCAGATCGCTCGTCTCTTTTGCCACGGTTATTTGTGGCACCGCAATACCGTAAAGGGTACCGGCAATAAGCGCCATTCTTGTTGGTGAAAATTTTCCATGTTCTCTTGCATTCATTGCTAAAAGCTCCTTTTTGGTGTTTCCATCCTTACAGCGAGTTTCATAGTTGAACAGGCATGCCCGACACAGCAAAGCGTTTCCATTCCGCAACGCATGAGATACCGCTTTACCCGGGTTTAATGAATGCCGTCAAAGCGTGACAGCAGAAACGGCTTGACATCAACAGGCGGCTCTTTCCCTGCCACCATGCAATGGAGGATTTCTCCAGTGATAGCTGATGTAAGAATTCCGGTCCGGAAGTGTCCACAGGCATTGAGATAACCATCAATACCACTGACAGGTCCGAGTATGGGTATTTCATCCGGAGTTCCCGGCCGCAAACCGGCCCACGTTCTCTTTATGCTGGATTCACGCAACCTGGGAAAACAACGTACCGCACCTGAACTCAGCGCGCTAAGTTCATCGAATGTGCATGTTGTATCGTACCCTTTCTCTTCCGTTGTCGACCCGATATAGATCTCCCCATTATCCTTCTGTGCGATGTAGCAATCGCTGGTGCTCACACAGGAGCGCATGATTTTCGGCATTTTTTCAGATAACACAACCTGCCCCTTTATCGGAGCAACGGGGATTTCACGCCCCAGGACCATTTTGGTTATATCCGAGGCCCAGGCGCCGGCCGCATTAATTAAAAGGTCACAGTTAATCTTGCCGCTGACTGTCTCGACAGAGTGAACTTTCCCGGCGCTTATATTTACGCCAGTCACTTCTGTATTCTGGATAATCACCGCGCCCTCATGCCTTGCGGCTTCGCGGTATGCCCTGATCAGAAGATAAGGATTGAGCTGGTCGTCCCGGGTAAACTCCAATGCACCGATCGCCTCATCGCTAACGAATGGCTCATCTTCGCGCAACTGTTTCTGGTCATACCACCGCAATTGACTTGACAGGTGCGGTATTGAATCGGCAATCTGTTGTGCATAGACCCTGTCGTGATCATCGAACATAATAAACTTCAATCCCGTTTTCTCCAGCTTGAAGTCAACGCTGCCGCTCTCACGCAGCTCGGACCAAAGCGCAGGGAACATTTCATTACTCTTCAGGCAAAAGTCGAAAAAGAACCTCGGGAGCTGATGGGGACGCTGAGGAACATCATCCTGGTCAGGATTTTCAGACAGTTTTTTCGAGAGCGTTTTAAAGAAGATAACGCCACAACCCAGCCCCACAGACTCGCCTATTGGCCACAACCCGCCCGCAGATGCCCTTGACGCATTTCCGGATTTTTTAATGTCGATCAACGCAATAGAGAAATCGGTGTTTTTCGCCAGATAATAGGCGACAGCTGTCCCGATAACCCCTCCCCCTGCAATCACAATATCGTAACTCATTGTGACACTTCCTTGTCAGACAAGGCATCAAACGATAGCGGAGACAAAGGGAACCTGGGCCTGAGTTCACCGACATCGTCTTTGCCGAGTTGCTGCCGCAGGCGCCCGTAACAATAGTTTGAGCACACTTTGCCCTGACAGTCGCCCATCCCGACCCGCGTTACCATTTTAAGCGTGGTGATATCACTGACGCCTTGCTCAATGGCCTCATCTATCTGCCCTTTAGTGACATTCTCGCAGCGACATACGATTGTCTCCTTATCCGGCAAATCCAGAAGACCAGGCCGCATTCTGGAGAACTCAGCGAACACTTTGCTAAACCGTATATATTTTTTTGTAGTCTTTCTTATCCGTGCCGCCTGTAGCCGCGCCTGCCCGGATGTGAATTTACCTAAATCCATCAAAACGGCAATGGCTGCCAACTTACCTTGCTCAAGGGCGATTTGGGCACCGTTTACCGTTCCCGCGTCACCCGCCACAAAAACATTCTGAAGCGACGTTCTACCCCACTCATCGCAGACAGGAACAAATTCGTTACCCCTTTCAAACCTGTGCTCCAGACCAAGCAATTGAGTAAGCTGGGTCCGGGAAGAAAAGCCATATCCAACACCCAGGCAATCGGCTGCAACAACTTCCTGTTTTTCAGTGACGGGACGCCAGTTGTTGTCGTACGGTGCCAGCACAACCTGTTCCAGGGATTCTGAACCTCTTGCTTCTACCAGGCCCCATCCATACCTGAACGGAATGCCGGCATTTCGCAAAGCATTGAGGCAACCCAGCCCTTGCTTGAGTAACGGAATGTTATTGAATAGCGAGAAAATGTTTTTTGCCAGATCGATACGGCGGCCGGATTCGTAAACACCTGCCACGTTCACACCCGCTTTCTGCAATTGAACGGCAGCAACCGGAAGTAACGGACCTGTACCGACCAGGACTGCTCTCTGACCGGGACGAACCAGACCGTTTTTTACCTGTAGCTGGGCACCGCCCAGCGTCATCACGCCAGGCAAGGTCCAGCCTGGAAACGGCGTCGCTTTCTCATAACAGCCGGTGCTGATCACAAGGTAGTCGAAGTCAATCGTCTTGAATTGTTTTTGCCTGAGGAAAGCCAGTTGGCGATGGGTAGCACCCATAACCTGGGCGCTCAGATTCAGCGTAATATAGTCAGAATATTTTTCGTACTCGCTGCGAATCGATTCAATATTCTGTTTAATCTTTTTGTCGAGATGGATGACTTTACCAGGGTCACGGGACGGGCCACAGTGGATAACACCGCCAAGACTGGAGTTTTCGTCAAAAACTGTGCACCTGACCCCCTGCTTTGCCAGGTTTATGGCAGCGGTCATACCTGCAGGGCCGGCCCCAATAACTACGACGGAGGCCTTATCCCCGACGGAAGCATTCACCTCCCCGGCTTGCTTCCCGGCGCTCATGTGCCAACCTTCCCTGCATCGAGACGATTGCTCTGCGTTATCACTTTCATGCCATGCTTAACGACAGTCTGGCAGGCTCGCTGCTTTTCCACTCCGTCTATGTTCAGCGCACAACAGTGACAGATTCCCATTCCACAGTAAGCACCCACAACATGGCCATGATCATTGCGGGAAATCGCCTGCCTGCCCATGGCAAACAATGTCGATAGTACGGTTTCCCCTTCAACAGCGTTAACCGGCTTTCCATCAACATAAATGGCCAGCATATTCTCCGTAGCTGCTGGCAGGACATCATTGATCCTCTCCATATATACCACCTCCGTATTTGTGCACCCAATCGCTCAGGTGCAGCCACACATGTGTGACCTGCACCTTGAGCTACACCAGGCTCTTTATCCTTAAAGATCATGGAGAACTATAGCGCCAATACCAACAATTGGATTGACGTAAGAATTCTAATAAGTCGATCTACCAATAACAATGTTCCTTTCCAGTACATCTACGTTCTCGATAACAGGACAATAAGGTGCAGCCATTCATTCAGATCGTTGACACTGTCTTGTAACCGATGTCACTCACCCGGTATTTCACATTGCCATCATCGGCAACGACTCATCATTACCCCACTCACACATGGAGCCGTCATATACAGCAACATTCTGGTAACCAAGCAGCGTCAATGCAAAGGCGTTGTTTGTAGCTGCAATACCGGCACCACAATAGGTAATGATTTTTTCAGTATCGCCCACGTCTGCGACGTCAAATATTTTCTGCAACTGGCTGGCCGGCAAATAGACACCCGTCTCCGGGTCATGCAAGGATGTTGTCGGTATGTATTCACTACCCATAATACGTCCTTCGCGGCCGAAAACAGGCGCGCTCGGGTGTGCGTAGATGAGGCGGGTCGCCTCGTCACCGATTGCTTCAAGCACCTCACCCTTGCCAACAATCGCATTGCTTCGATGCTTTACAGTAAACTTGCCCGGCACGTATGCGCACGGCTCACTGGACACCGGCCGCCCTTCTGCCGTCCATTTTTTCCAGCCGCCATTCAGCACAGTAGCATTATCGAAGCCATAGGCACGCAGCATCCACCACACACGCGTTGCCCACATTGCCCCCTGGCTATAGAGCACCACACGAGAATCGTCTGTAATACCATACTTCGTCATGGCATCAACAAACTGTTCTTCGGATGGCATCATCATGGGTATGCTGGATGACTTGTCGGATAACTCCTCGGGAACATCAATAAATCCTGCACCCGGGATATGTCCACCCTCAAACTGTTCTCTGCCACTTCTTGCGGCTACAGGAAACTGCTTGCGCATCTCCTCATCCGGGTTGGGGCCCGGTATGGCAGTGCAATCAAATATCCGAAGGTCAGGCTCTGCAAGATTATCTTCCAGCCAATCGGTTTCAACCAGGTACTGCGGTTGTTGATATCTGTTGTGATTCACCATCATCTTTATCTCCGTTCAATATACCGGCATTTATTCACCCGACACAGGTTCACAGGGGTGATTATTTGCATGGCGTCAGTATAGTATTGGCGACTGCGTATTTACTATTTAGAGAAAACAGATAAAATAATTCTCGGCGTGAGAACAATCACTTCAGCACACAGGATGGTGGCAAGTGGATGACCTGAAACGCATGGCAATTTTCAGCGCTGTCGTAGAAGCGGAGAGCTTTTCCGGGGCAGCACGTCGCCTGGGTATTGCAAAATCAGCCGTCAGCAAACATGTCAGTTTGCTGGAGGACAGTATTGGAGTCCGCCTGCTCAACCGTACGACACGCAAGCTGAGCCTGACTGAAGCGGGCGAGAGGTACTATACGAGTTGCGCAAGAATCGTTGCAGAAGCCGAAAAAGCAAATCTCGAAGTCAGGCAATTACAGGACCATCTCCAGGGAACCCTGAGGCTCTCATGTACGATAGCCTTTGGTACCAAACATATTGTTCCCGTGCTGCATAAATTTCGCCAGCACCACCCTGAACTGAAGATCGAACTGTTACTCGATGACAATATCGTCAATATTGTCGATGAGGCCATAGACCTGGCTGTCCGGGTCGGCTGGCCGCCTGAATCGAACCTGGTTGCACGAAAGCTGTTTGAATTCCCGTTAAAAGTGGTAGCTTCGCCCGAATATCTTCAGCTTAACGGAACCCCGAAGACACCCGGAGAACTGGCTGAGCATAACTGGATCATTCTCTCTCAATTCCCGTCCCCGCAGCACTTCACCTTTACGCACGAAGGCCGGGAGCAAACAGTAAAAATGACAAGCACTTTCCGGACAAATAACATCAACGCTGCTCTTGCGCTGGTACTGGAGGGAGGCGGAATCTGCATGCTCGCCAACTGGCTTGTAGACAGCGATCTGGAATCCGGGCGCCTGCTGCACTTGCTGCCTGAATACACGACAAGCAAAGCCGGAGTCTATGCCGTATACCCGGACCGGCATCATGTGCCTAACAAGATACGCCTCTTCATTGACGAGCTGGCAGGCCATTTTTCGCAGGTGTGACCGGCAAACCGGGCAGGCAAGTCATGGCAGGGCAGTTTTCGGCTGGATTTCCGGATATTCTGTTCAGTGATGCCGGCCGATCAGGGTTGTCCAGTTGTGCAGGTGCGAACCGGTGAGAAAACTTCCCTGCGACAGGGTGCCTTCGACAATCTCCAGCGATTCCGCGTCAATCTGCACGACACTGGCATCGCCGCCAAAGCTGACCACGAAGTGCCGCTGATCATCTGTCAATGCCACCCCGCGCGGGCCCGGCAGATCCACTTTCCTGATAAAACGCCGTTCACTCAGCGACCAGAACGTCAGCATATTGCCACCAGGGTGTGTCACCAGGGCAATATCCCGAAGCACTGCGACACTGAGCGCTTCACCTTGCATACCGGCAACAATCTTTTTCGGTGAGGTTATGGATTTCATTTTTTTGCCACCCGGCTGAATGCTCACACCCCCCGGGTTATCAATGCCCAGTCCCGCCCGCGGTGCGGAGACGACAATCAACGAGGCATCGTCGGCGACCATGAAATGACCGGCGTTCAACATACGGTTAGTCAGCGACTCCTGCCGAACCAGCGTCCGGCTTTCTATATCGATATACGCGACATTGGGTGACGAACCCTCAAGCATACCCCCGCCATTGGTCACCACCATGGTTTTGCCATCGTCGATGATCCGGCATTCGTGCGGCGAATCACCAAAACTGGGGAATTCACCGATAACTTCCAGGCTGTCGGCATCGCGAATGACGATGACGCCCTGTTTCGAATCAAGATAGGTCTCTGTGGCATAGAGCAGTGAGCCGTCATTTGAGAACGCGCAGTGGCCGTAAAAATAACGCGCTTCGACGGTTGGAATGTTCCTGACCAGAGACAGGGTCGCCAGGTCCACCTCGGCCGCTCCCGGGCCGATTTTTTCACACATCACCAGGCGCTCGGGATTTCTCGGGTCAACAGCAATACCATGCGCCAGAAAATCCAGGGGTACCAGCTGGTGCATTCTCAACGACAGGTCAAACACAGACAGCGCGTACTGCGTGGTATCGGACCGGGACAGGTCCATGAACTGACCGCCCCCCAGGATAATGTCGTAACCTTTTTCAGCAGTCTGCAGCAATTGATTGGTCATCAGGAAAACTCTCTGGCTATACAGGTGTATTTCAACTCCGGCAGGTCAACATGTCTCTCATAGCCGACGCCGGGCAATAACATGCAGCATCTTGAACTCACGCCCGTCGGCAAGCCTGTGCATGGCCGGAATACTGTCCCATTGCAGTTGTGCATCAATATTCACCGAGCCCCAGTGACCGCCCGTTCCCTGTGTTGCAGCAATTAAAGTATAACCATTCTGCATGAATTGCCCTATCACCTGCCCCAGCGGCCGCCCGTCAACCATATGTAACTCCATCGCCCAGGTGTGCACCCGTGGAAGCTTGTCCAGCGCCTCGTCGAACACGGCATATTCGTGCCCCTCGATATCCACCTTGACCACCGTTGCATCAGGCACGAGCTCACTTAAAGTCCTGCACTCGACTACAATATCCTTCACTTTACCCGAAGCCGCCTCGTCTGCATCGGCGCCTATAACCATACTGTTCCAGCCCTGCCTGGTGCTGTGGAAGCTGCGGATAACACACTCCCCCGCCCGGTCCGAAACAACAACCGCCTCCACCCGCCAGTTTCCGGCTTTACTCCGGGTAATTCGCTTCCTGATGCGTTTGATATTTTGCGGGAGCGGCTCGATCGATACGACCGTGTTTGTATCAGCACCGATATCCCAGAAAAACTGCGACAGCCTGCCCACATTGGCGCCAAGATCCGCAATGACCTGGTTGTTCAGGTTAATCTCACTGGCGTACCAATGTTGCTGCCCTTCCATTCGCGCTGTTCCTGATCGAGATATATATGATTATAATAATAATTCCGGGGCATTAGTCCAATCAATCAAGGTAATTGATCATGATGCGCATTTTTCTTTTCCTGGCAACCAATGCCGCCATCCTGGTAGTGCTCAGCGTGGTGTTCCGGGTATTGGGGCTGGATGGCGTGCTGGCCCGGAACGGGGTCGATCTTGATTTGCGGGCACTGTTGATCCTGTCTGCGGTGATCGGCTTTACCGGTTCCTTCATCTCGCTGGCGATGTCCAAGTTCCTGGCAAAACGCTCCATGGGCGTCAGGATTATCGAACAGCCACAGAACAGGACCGAACAGTGGCTGGTGGACGTGGTGAGCCGGCAGGCGCAACAGGCGCGCATCGGCATGCCGGAAGTGGGTATCTTCGATGCTGCCGAGCCGAACGCCTTTGCCACAGGAATGAACAAAAACAATGCCCTGGTCGCAGTCAGCGCCGGCCTGTTGCAAAATATGAGCAGCGACGAAGTGGAGGCCGTGCTGGCGCACGAAATTACACATGTCAGCAACGGTGACATGGTGACCATGGGGTTGATCCAGGGCGTGGTGAATACCTTTGTGATCTTCCTGTCCCGCGTGATAGGTCATGTGGTGGATCGCGTGGTCTTCAAAACCCAGCGTGGTTACGGGCCGGCCTATTTCATCACCTCGATCGTTGCCCAGATATTCCTGTCGATCCTCGCTTCCATGGTCGTAATGTGGTTCTCGCGCCGGCGCGAATTCCGGGCCGATGCCGGTGGCGCGCAGCTGGCCGGTCGGCAAAAAATGATCAGCGCACTGCAGGCGCTGCAACGCGCTCATGAGCCGCGCGACCTGCCGGGCGAATTTTCTGCATTCGGCATCTCCGGTGGCATTGGCACCGGGATTAAAAAGTTGTTCATGAGCCACCCGCCGCTGGAGGAACGGATCGCCGCACTGCGGTCAGGCGTTTAGGGGAACCCGGGAACCCCTGATCAATCCGGGAATTTATTGAAATCATCTCCTGATGACTGTATATTAGATAGTATTAATATACTAATTCCTGGCCGCCGGCATAAACATGCCGGACCCCATCACATTTGCGACAGGAGTACTCCCTGAAATGACTATCGACAAAGCCCTCTTTATCCTTGCCGGAAGCATGGTCATCGTCTCGACCCTGCTGGCCATGTTGCACAGCCCCAACTGGCACTGGTTCACGCTGTTCATCGGCGCCAATATGATTCAGAGTTCTTTTACCGGTTTCTGCCCGCCTGCCTTCGCCATGCGGAAACTGGGCATGAAAACCTCGGCTGAACAGGCCCTCGAAACGGGTTCCTGATACTGCTGGCCGGTCAGTATCCTGACCGGCCCGGCTTTAGCCTTCCTCCTGAAGGCTTGCACAGGCCGCCTTCTCGCCCGTTTCTCCGCTTCCGGAACCGGTACCGGCGCATCAATTCCTGATCAGAACACCAGCGACCAGCCCTGCCGCCGTACTTCCTCGCGGGTGTAGGACACCCCGTCGATCTTCAGACCCTGGTCATCAAGAAGTGTGATGATGCCGCCTTTATTACTCAACTGCGCCCCGCTTCCGTCGAGGCTGACACGCATAACTTCACCGGCGGCCAGGGTTCCGGGCGGCACCGGACTGCGCTTTTTGTTGCGATCGGCAAGCTCCCACCCCGTCAGGTCCAGCGGCACCGGCGTTGCGTTGATAAGGGTAACCGTCTCATGACCGGGATCATCACCTGCGGGGTTTACCAGCGCCGCGGCTATACGCACGTGGCCATCACGGTCACCCGGTTGCGGGGTCGGCGAAACATCCGGCTCCGGCCCCGGTAAGGGCATCGCGTAACCGGTTGTATCGTCGGTATGCCAGGACTGGGACTGGAAGGCGAGGAACAGCGCCACCCACTGCTCCGGCCAACGTTCGGTGCCGGTTTCATCCAGGATCGCCGGGTAGTGAAAAATCAAACCACCGTCCTGCCATACCCCGTTATCGCCGGCGAACCGGCCGGAGTTACCCTGGTTCATGTGTATATCGTGAATTCCATTGCCGGGCAGAAAGCCGAAATACTTGTCCTTGCGGTTAGACTCCGGGCCCCATCGTTCACCGAACGCATAGACTTCGGCGTTCTCGTCGGCAATAGCCCGGCTCACATAGGCATCAATCTTTTCGTTGAGATCATTGTCAGGGCCCGGGATGGCGTAGGCCAGCGGGCGCAGGTCACTTTGGACGAAAAGGTTCCCGCGGATGTAATCCAGTGCGCTGCCCGCCGGCGCGCTGGTCAGCCTGGTGAAACCGGCCGCGAGTGCAGTGAGACCATCCAGCATCGGGTGCCGGAAATCATCGACTACGAGGTAAAGCAGCTCTGACGGAGCCAGCTTTGACTTTACATTAATGGCGATCCGGTAGTCTGTTGTGTTATCCACAATATGGATTTGATAATGCGGGCTGCTCCCGGCCCCCAGTCGACTCGAGATGGGTCGCCCCTTGAGTACTCCGTAGTTCTTGAGTGGCACAGTATCCTCCGGCAGTGTTGACAGCCCCTGTCCCGGCTTTCTTCCCGGACAGCGGCCCAGTCCTCCTTAACCCGGCATAGCCGGCGCCAGGCCTGATTATACCATCTATTCTCCCTGCCCAAAGATCGTATCTACTGCGCCTGATGCCGCAAACAGAATTGCCTTCCGGCGAGGCCGGACCCGGCCCGATGCCCGGCAGCGGAATCCCGTGCAGGCCATTCCGGGATTCACGGGGCACAACACTGTCAGGCTCAGTCCCGTTGCCTGTGATCAAACTCCTCCTTTTCCATAACCTCACTGATATAGCGCTGAAGCAACTTTGACATTGGTGCAAACAGGTGCAGCGCCATCCATTCAAAATTAAAACGGGAATCATCGTAATCATCGCTGAGGTAGAATTTTGTTTTGAGTATTTCGTGGCGTGAGCGACTGGAAAGATCCTCAACCGCCTCGATATCTTTCAGGTAGCGAATGGTCCGCTGTGAAACAAACGCCAGATCCAGATAAGAAGCCTGGACGCTGGTTCCAACGTGCGAATGCAGCCTGTCGTACACCACCTGGACTATATTGGCAGTATTGATCTCCCGTCCCGGCTGCGACAAACCCCTTTCATAGCGATATAGCGAATACAGCAGCTTCCATAAATGGAACATAACCAGGCCCGGGGGTGGAAACATGATGTCCTGGTCGTTGCCCGATATCTGTTTGATGTAATACATGGCACGGTAGTAGTTATACACCGCTTTCGCGCCCGCTTCATAGAAAGACTCGATACGTGGACTCGCCTGCCATTTTTGCAGCTTGTCATGCAAATCATTTGCATAATAGACAGCCCTCAACCAATGCCCAAAAACGAGGCTCCGAACTGAAAACGGCGATAAATTCTTTATACGCACGTCTTCAATGGATGGTTTCTGCTTACCTTTAAACAGGGCAGGCCTGATTCTGTAAACAGAAAGCTCACTCCATACCGACACAAAACCCAGCTTCTGGGCGATTGATGAATGCTGCCAGAATGCAGTTTCCTTATACAAACCCGTATCCGGATCGGCCACTTCACACAATTGCCTGATGAAATATGGAAGCTGATCCAGATCATCAGGCCGCTCATTGTTTCGCGCAAAATCCTGGAGGCACCGGGCCATGAAGCTGTCGCCTCTATCCTGGCCATCGCCCGCATCTTTTAAAGGCGCCAGATCACAGTCCCTGTGAAAGCTCAGAAAGTGGAAATGCGCAGCACCATGGGTATAACTCAAATTCACGAGTGCTTTCCAGCCAATCTCGGCCCTGAGGTTAGCAGAGCCCTGTATCCATTTAATCAAGGCTTCAAGTGTTGCGTGCGCAGGATCGTCATCTTTCAGAAGCAAGAACGAATAGTCTCTGCCAAAATCTTTCAGGTTGATGATCAGTGCAATCAGCTCTGTAAAGAGCGACAGTTGACTTATAATATTCAGATACGTGAATGAAGCCTGCGGATAAAGCCCGGCTTGCTCATAGAGCTGCGCACTTCTCAGTGACATCCCGAGAATATGATTTATCCCGGTGTCCTGCGGAATTTCCTGTACAGAAACTGCGTCGATACCCGCCAGCATAGTATCGATTGTCGGACTATTTTCTGTCTCACCGTGATTAACCAGCTTCCCCAGCATGTCAACAAGCGACGCCAACCCGGGGGCACTGCTCTTGCTCGAATCGTCAGACAAATACTTTGACAGCATGGCATCGCTCAATGCTGTTCCGGCCATGCCCTGCAAATAGGCGCACCGCTCGCTCCCTGGCTCGCCATCCAGCTGCTCCAGACACTTGACCAGGAACTTCCCCGCCAGCTCCGGCGCCTCATAAAACATGGAAATTCGTCCGAGTCGATAGTATATCTGCGGATCACCGGTCTCCCTGATCCAGAAACATACTGAGCTCAGGATTCCGGTTTTCTGTCTCCAGGACGGGCATCCTATATCGTCAAACAACTGTTCCAGTTGCTCGCGCCATACTGTCGGACTGCGTTTGAGGTTCAAATACAGCAGGGACCAGAGGGGCTGCCGGAACACATCCCACTTGGAATCCTGAAGTTGCATGACATCATTGATCACACCGTATGTTTTATGCTGCTGGTCTTCATTTGAAAAAACACCATAAGCGCCGGCCGCCTTGTTAACCTTTGTCACGGCCTCTATCGCTGACAGGTAGGCAATTGCGGCCCTTTCATAGCGCTGCCTGCGCTCATTTGCATCACCCAGCTTCAAAAGCGCTTCAATTAACTGGAAGAACCGCTTCCCGGCTGACACTGTGTGATCGTGACCTATCTCCGGCTTAAGGATATCCACTGCGATCTGATAGCATTCGATGGCGAATTCATGCGACTGCTCGCCAAGGTAGAGGTCACCCAGCGCCAGGTAGTAGTCTGCAAATACTGTATTGGAATCCTTGATTGCCCCTTCCCCGTCAACTACGCGGGATTTCTGTACCCGGGCGATATTTTCCCTGTAATAACGCTTTACGGCCGCATTTGAGTCCAGTGAAAAATTGAATGCAGCCGATTCAATATCGCTCACGCGCGAAATATAGCGCAACTCCTGTTCAAAACCCGAGTTAAACCGGTACCGGTAAAAGCTGTTGCGTATACGGCGACAATACAAACGCAGCACCTTGGTCAGCAAAGTATCGGTGACATTATTCAGGTCAGGCGAACGGTATATATTGAGAACCTCGTCCATTCGTTCCAGCTGACTGCGGGAGAAGGGGAGCCGGTGGAATTTCAATATATACTGGAGCGTCACAAAGGTTGAAACAACAAGTTTGTCGCCACTATGCGCAAGCTGACGGCTCAGATGGTGATGCAGAAGAATGGACAGGTTACCGGCAAGCAAGACACGTTGCTGGTCGATTATCCCGAATTGCAGAACCATGCTGAACGGCTTTCTGTTAAATGCTGACAGAACACGTCCTTTCAGCC
This sequence comes from Gammaproteobacteria bacterium, assembly GCA_011374975.1. Lineage (GTDB taxonomy): Bacteria > Pseudomonadota > Gammaproteobacteria > DSM-19610 > DSM-19610 > Thiogranum. Next base: position 48,734 of record DRNU01000151.1, read on the forward strand.
CGTGTTTTGCACCCGGACCTCCAAATACTATCCTGTCCAGGGTGCTTCTGGCTCTTGGATCGGACACCCTGTAGGGTTTTGAGAAGTGCTCGAACAGCGAGGCCATGCGTTTGCAATTACCCCAGGAATGTACAGTGAGAAACGAAGTAAAATTCCTGAGACACAGAATAATACGCCTGGCCTCAACCTGATCGACACCGGTGTAAAGCAGGTAGTGATAGTACACATCAAGCCGGTACGGGCTGTACATAATCGAATTCTTTTTGACACCGATCCCTTTCGATCCACCGTCACCCGGCTGCCCGTCCCCGTTCTGTAAATATTCCGCGCCACTCTTCGCATACAGCGTAATCATCCATATATACGTGGCAATGTCCGGCGGCAGGAGACGACGGCACAAGTAAGTCTCCATCAGACTGCTCAGACGATACTTCTTTTCATCAGAAGGATCTGTCAACAGGCTGTTAACCTCGAATATCTTGTCGAAGAGGCTTTCATATAATGAACTGGTACTGCCACGCTCAGCCTGGTAGCTGTCGAGAATCTCTCTGCCGGCTATAAAAAAGAACCGCGCTTTACCCGTGTTAATAAAATTCTTGATCGCACTGAGCAAGGTTTCTACACGGTCTTTTCGTTGCGCGGCTGCTTTCAGCAGGGATGTCGTATCACAATTATTATTTTCTGTTTCTTCACCGTTCCCGGAACCACTGATCTTGTCCAGTTCATCAAAAACAAATATGACATCGGGCCGCCCGAAAAACCGCGGCATTTTACGCATATCCTCAAGAATACGGAGTAATGCAATCTCTGTCTGGGAAGCATCCAGCGGCATCTGACGACGCGACCTGGCATAGGTAAAGGGGCCTGCCTGGACTTTCCCCAGGATTTCCCTGGTGTACTTCACACGCAGAGTCAATTGACGGAGCCTGCTCTTTATGGCGGCAGGCCAGATTCCGATCCATGACAGAACATAGGCTGTTGCACCATAACCCGCCAAGGCAAAAGCCAGAACAAACAGGATGTAGTTGGCAACCGCCACGTGCAGACCAGGCGAGGATGAAGCGGTATTATAAAGCGACAAATAAACGCTATACGCCCCTGGAGAACCACCTGCATATACAACCCCGTCCAGAACAGACGCCGCGCCCTTCAGGCAGAAGGCAGCAACTATAAAGCGGAGCCCGTTCCTTAAAAGCGACAGATATTTATTCCCAAGGTAGGCGCCATTCACTGAAAGCGCAACGTTATACATAACCTCTTCGGCACTTAAAGCCCGGTCGCTGCCAAGCGCAATCCTGACCTCTACAATATTTCTCGCCTCGAACATTTTCCTCCAGATGCCGGGCACCAGTCGGAACAAACCCGCCAACTGGGAGAATACAGTGAAAGAGAGCATGGATTTAAGCGAACGGGTACGATCAAGCGAGTGCTTTACCTTCCGCATGAAGAACCGGTGCATGAGCGCATAAAACCCTCTGCGCACAATACCGGCGTTACTTTTCCTGATTAACTGGAGCGGCGCCCAGCCGGGGAATTTCCGTTTCGCCGCATAAAAGCGCAGGGCCCTGTTGACCAAACTGGTTTTTCCGGAGCCCCGGTACCCCGCCACAAGATAACTGCCACGGGTGGTGGTGGTATGTGACAGCACTTCTATAATATCGGCCAGCAACTCTTCACGACCGACAAACCCATGGTCATCTTCCAGCTTCTTGCTTGCCAGTTCATGCCTTAAGGTATATCTGAGAGGGACACAGACAGGCTGAATATCTTCATCTAGCGCAGAATTCCGCGGCATAGAATACTCTCTCCATGAGTTACAAATGCAGGTCAGGCTACGAGTAATCCGGGGTACTTCTGGTTGATTCTTTCCCCGATGTTTTTTTATACTTTAACAGGGCGCCGCACAAAGAAAAACCGGAAGGGTACTGAAGCTCTTTTTCAAATCGATAAAAACTCATGTTTCACCGGCAAACATCCAGGCCATCAAATGCTTGCCATGGCGTTGCAACGATCGTAAATAGTCGAGCAAAAGTTCTTTTGGCCGGCCGGATTTTCGCCATAGGTTCGGACCCCCTTCAACCCCCCCTCCGAGCCGAACTTGAGACGCTCCGCACAGAGGCGTTGTTTTTTGCACCTGACACCCTGCGGAACCTGCTCTACAGGCTGAACCCCTGCGCCGATGACTTCAGTCCCTGTGCCGTGGCCGTTGCATGCAGGCATCCGTGACACGACTGATCAGTTGGCCGGGTGTCCTGAAAGGAATAGCGGGATGCCCGGGGACCTGTTGTTCAGGTCCGGTCAGCCGGCAGACCGGGCATCGGGGCTGGTTCTTCTTCGTCATCAATCTCGGAACCCAGCAGGACGGCAATCCAGCGTGTATCGTCGCGGCTGTCCAGGGCGATCTTCAGGGTCATCGTCAGCGGCACCGACAGGAACATGCCAATCAGTCCCAGCACCCAGCCCCAGAACACCAGGGAGAGAAACACAACCAGAGTGGAAAGACCGAGTCGCCGCCCCATGAAACGTGGCTCGATGACGTTGCCGACCAGGTTATTGACCAGCAGGTAAACGCCGGCGGTCCACAGCGCGGAAACCGTACCGAGCTGCACCAGCGCCAGCAGGATCGGCGGTACGGCGGCGATCAGCGAACCGATATTGGGTACATAGTTGAGGAAGAAGGCAATCATGCCCCACAGCAGGGGGAAATCCACACCCAGCGCCAGCAACGCCAGGTAGATGAGAAGCGCAGTCAGCAGGCTGGTGAGGGTCTTGATCGCCATGTAACGCTTCACATCGTTCAGCATACGCTCGATATGGCGCAGGTCGTTCTGCGGGTCGGGCAGTATCCTGTGCAGCTTGGCCGGGAAATCGGAGGCCTCGAACAGGATGAACAGCACGGTCAGAAGGATGAGAAACGCGTTGGTCAGCAGGCCGCTGAGGCTGCTCAGCCCCTGTGCCGCCATATTCATCGCCTTGCCCGGATCGAGCAGACGGGAGACGGTCTCTTCACTCAGGACCAGGCCGTTGTTGTTAAGCCATACCTGCAGGCCCTGGAGCATCTCGGCAAACTTCTGCTGATAGACCGGCAGCTGGGCCGAAAAGTCATCGGCCGAACGGCCCACCATACCTCCCAGCAGCATGCCACCTCCCAGGATCAGCAGCATCACCAGAAGGATAGCGAAGGAGGTCGGGATGCGGTGGGACACCATGAACTGCACCGCCGGCATCACGATGACGGCAAGAAAAGTGGCCATCAGGAAGGGAACCAGCAACTCCTGCGCCTCGCGCATTCCGGCGATCACGATCACCAGCGCAGCGGCGGTAACCAGTGTGCTGCTGACGGGACTGCGCCCTGCCAATGGGGGAAGGTTCATTTGAGTTCGGGATCCATTCCCCGTTCCTGCTGATGGAACATCGTGTGAGTATAAGCCGAAAAAAAGCCTTTTTCACCACCCGTTAACACGTCATTCACGGGCAGGGAGGTTCAACTTGACTCTATTGTCCTGTCCGATACAAACTCGCCTGATCAGGTCGTATTTCAAACTGCCTGCAACGGGCGCATACATGCACCTGACTGAATTGCTCCCTTTCACGCTATTTACAGGGATATACCCATGCTTCACAAGCGCACTACCGACCAGAATATCCAGGATGCCCTCGAACAGGGTGACTCGCTCGTGTTCGGTTCCAGCGGTCTTTCCAGACCCGCCCCGAAATACACCATGCCGCAGGATGAAATGCTCCCCAGGCAGGCCTACCAGATCGTCCATGACGAACTGATGCTGGACGGTAACTCCAGGCTCAATCTGGCCACCTTTGTAACCACCTGGATTGAACCCGAGGCTCGCGACCTGATGAACGAGACCTTCGACAAGAACATGATCGACAAGGACGAGTACCCGCAGACCGCCGAAATCGAGATGCGCTGCGTGAACATCCTGTCAAACCTCTTCCACGGCAAGTCCGAGGAAGGCAGGGAGGCCTGTGGCTGTTCAACCATCGGCTCCAGCGAGGCCGCCATGCTGTGCGGCATGGCCATGAAATGGAACTGGCGCAAAAAACGCCAGGCACAGGGCAAGGACACCGGCAGGCCGAACTTCGTGGTTCCCGCGGATGTACAGGTCTGCTGGGAAAAATTCTGCGTCTACTGGGACATTGAAATGCGCGAGGTGCCCATGCGCAAGGAGAACGGTTTCCGGGTGAACCTGCGCGAAATCCCGGACCACTGCGACGAAAACACCATCGGCGTGCTGGGCATCCTGGGCACCACCTACACCGGCGAGTTCCAGGACATCAACCTGCTCGACTCGCTCATGGAGGAATACAACGCCAGCACGGGTTACGATATTCCCGTCCATGTCGATGCCGCGAGCGGCGGATTTGTCGCGCCCTTTCTTTACCCCGACCTCGAATGGGACTTCCGCCTCAAATGGGTGAAATCCATTAATGTCTCCGGCCACAAGTTCGGTCTGGTGGCCCCGGGTGTCGGCTGGGCACTGTGGAAGAACTGGTCAGAACTGCCCGAGGAACTCATCTTCCACGTCAACTACCTCGGCGGCGACATGCCCACCTTTGCACTCAACTTCTCGCGCCCCGGCAGCCAGGTCATTGCACAGTATTACAACTTTATCCGGCTCGGTTTCGACGGCTACCGCAAGATCCACCAGGCCTGCATGGATGTCGTATTCAAGCTGCGCGACCTGGTCGCTCAATCCGAAATCGGGGAAGTGGTATTCGACGACATCAAAATGCCGCTGCTGGCCTTCAAGCTCAGGGACGACTTCAACCGGGGCTACAGCGTCTATGATATCTCGTACAAGCTGCGCGCCTACGGCTGGCAGGTGCCCGCCTATACCCTGGCCGAGGCCTGCAAGGACGTCTCCATTCTGCGTGTCGTCGCCAAGGAAGGTTTCACTTACGATCTTGCCGCCCTGCTGGTAAAACACGTCCGCGAAGTCATTGCGGACCTGGAAGGGAACGCACAGAAACGCGAGACGCCTGCCGAGCCCCAGACCAGAATCTGCTGACAGGACGTTCCGGTTGCTGTTCCGGGCCCGAAACCCGGCAACAGTGCGGCGGCGGCAGAAACCGCAACGATAGTAACAGGCCCTCACCACAATATAATTTTATGAGAACCAGGCGATCAACTGCTTCAGGAATCCCGGTTTTTCGCTGCCTGCAGGATTATCCTCACGATATGCCCATGCAAGGCAAATATTGTCACTTTTACCCTGTCCCTGTCGGCTGGCCAATTGTACCAACTGCCCTGCATATTCCTGATCAATGGCAGTACCGTCAGTTCTCGCAAATATTTCCTCTACGTCCACCTGACCCCAGAATCCGTCACTACAGAGCAGAAAGAAATCTCCTGCCGAAACTTCCGATGTGTAAAAATCAGGTGATAGTTCGTTGTTTCCACCAAGGCACATGTAGAGCTGGTTCTGCGGTGCTGGAGGTCTGGTTTCATCCCCGGGCTCGCTCTCATGTTCCGTCATTAATTGCGCAATAGAGTGATCCGAGGTCTTGTAGATGAGACTGCCGCCATGGAACTGATAAAGTCGACTGTCGCCCACGTGTACGCAGTAGGCATGACTGGCCGTTAAATATGCAATCACACAGGTGCTGCCTGGCGCAGATGCGCGGTTCTCCGACAAGGCCAGGATGGCATCGTGTGCGTCCAGGCAGATGTTTTCCAGAAACGCCCTGGGATCCTCTATCTTGCTCTGGTTAAACCGTCTGGATGCAATGTCTATAACGGTTTGTGCTGCTGCCGCACCGTCTTTGTGACCACCCATGCCATCCGCTACTACGAGCAAGTGCGCCTCTCTATCCTCCAGGTGGAGAATGGTGGCGCGATCCTGCTGTTCTTCCCGATCGCCAAGAGTCAGCGCCGAGGCATATTGCCAGGTCACAGGAAGGAACTCTTGATATGAGAGGCCCTGGCTATCATATGCGCAATTCCTTATCGGTTGTTAATAATCCGGTGAAAGAACCGCATAGACAGATTTTTAACACGCAGAGAGTCTCCATCCATGAGTTTTACGGGTTGTGTTAACGGCTCCTCATTTCTCATCACACGACCCCACCTTTGCGGTAGCAGGTGGTAACCATCAGTGTTCCGCTGAATTTCCGCTGCAAAACCAAAAGTCAGCCATCCAGAGGTGCGAATATCGCATTCTTTTGATCTGCCAATCCTGAAGTTCTGCTCCTTGAGCAGGAACCTGGATTGCTTGCCTTTGGCATCCAGTAACTCCAGATACGCTGTTTTCTTCTTTTCTCTTAGCTTAAGAAGCTCCTGAACGTCAGATATATTCACTTCCATGGTGCCGGTCTGGGACTGATCTCCGTCCTGCGCAATATCCGGATCGGCTATTCCGTGGAGTCCGCGCGACACCATATACTTCAGAACATAGTTGTATATCTGTATCTCATCCCGGTATTCGAGCCTGTGCCGGTCGACTTTATTGCCGTTGACAAATACGCCATTACTACTGTCATTATCGTCTATGACGTATCCACCTGATTCCTTTTGAATCCATGCGTGATGCGATGAGACGCCTGCATTATCAAGGACAATATCACTATCCGCACTTCGTCCGACGGTCAGGTGGTCCTTGGTCATTTCAACCTGATCCATCAGCACATCGTTGAGGTATATTCGCATGTAGGGCATGTCAGTTATCCACTGGTTACTTTATTAAGCTCACGAGAATGGCGCCTTGATTTTCTTCCAGATCCTTCCCGGCGCATCCCGGAATGCGTTTGTGTTTTTCTGCAGCTCCTGCAATCTGGCATTGTCAGGCTGAATCTCCAGCCCTCGATTCAAATACTCCTTTGCAGCTACATAATTGAACTTGTCCAGCTTGCTTTCGGCAAGGTCTCCATAAGCATCGGCGATTCCGGTGATACCCTCAAGCGCCTGTCTGTGTCCGGGATACAGCTCAAGAATTTTCTGATAGTAGTAGTAGGCATTGTTATTCTTCGGCCTTGTAAGCCGGCGCTCTTTCAATGCCGTGTCAGCCTGCGACAGCAATTTTCCAATGTTCGATTTTTTCTGCAGCGCTTGCAGCCGGCGATTGTCCGGCTGAATGGCCAGCCCTCGATGCAAATGGCGCCTGGCGGCTTCGTAATCGTACTGATCCAGTTTTCTTTCCGCGAGATCTGCATAGGCATCAGCGATTCTGTTCTTGCCCCTGATCGCCTCTTCGTGCTGCGGATGCAGTTCAAGGATCCGCTGGTAATAGTGATAGGCATTGTTATTTTCCGGTGTTGTAAGCCGGTATTCTTCAAGTGCCGCGGCCGCCTGCGACAAAAGCGCCTCGATGACTTGTTCGTTATTGCTCGCTGCAACAGGTGTTTCTTTTACCGGATCAACGGGTTCCGGAGACGGCATTTCGACAGTAACCGGGGTACTTTCCGGAATTACGGCTTCGCTTTTTGTCATGACCGGAGTCGCCGGATGCTCGTTGCGCCCGGGAATCATCCATAGCCCTGTCAATACGGCACCACCGACGCCAAGAACGGCCGCAAGAGCTCCGGCGGGTGCCCATGTCATTCGCCGTGGCTTCTTTTTTACCGGCATTCTTAACTGCTGGACAAAGCGCACCATTTCCGCAGCGCTTGTGAATCGATCGTCCGGGGATTTCGCTATCATTTTGTGAATCAGGGTGCGATAGCGGAGCAGCTCATGCGGAAGGACCGGGAGCGGATCCGACATATGAGCGACAATGGTTTCAATATGGGAGTCGCCTTTATAAGGCTTATTCCCGGTCAGCATTTCATACAGGACGATTCCAAGACTGTAGATATCGGTGCGCCTGTCCAGCTCTTTCGAGGCGGCCTGCTCCGGGCTGATATAGTAAGGGCTGCCAAAGGCACGGCCGTCCATTGTCAGCCTGGCATCGGATTCCTGTTGTTTGGCGGTCCCGAAGTCAGTAAGAATCGGTGTGCCGTCTTTGTGGAACAGAATATTGCCTGGTTTGATGTCCCGGTGAATGATGCCCTTTCGGTGGACGAAATCCAGGCAATTACCAAGCGCTTCCAGCCATTGCAATGCATCCTGCGGATCCACCTTTTTCGGAATTCGTGCGTCGAGATCCCCACCCTCAAGATACTCCATGCAAATATAGGGTCGCCCGTCACTGGTAGCACCGATATCATGAATGTTGATGACATTGCGATGATTTAATGAAGCGATTATCTGGCCTTCATTGAGAAACCGGCTTAACTGCTCTGGATTTTCGAATTTTCTCAGCAGTTTTATGGCGACATGGCGCTGCAGGGATTCCTGTACAGCCAAATAAACGGAGGCCGTACCGCCCTCGGCTATCAGGTGTTCGATCTTGTAACCCGGTATCGTAATTTTCACAGCTGCAGCGCTTCGATGGATACTGTTGATTCGTCGTGTAATTGCTGTCCTTCCCGGGGGAGGCTGTATACTGTCTCCGGCCCGGGAAAAACCATTGCGCTGCTAATCGTCAGTAAGCGCAGAACACTTTATGGTGTATTTGGTGTCGACACCGATCACCTATAAAAAGTCTTTAAATACCCTTACGTTATCGTCATTAATCAGAGAAGCTTTAGTGCGTTTGGCCGGGGCCGGATTTCTGTAACGGATTGGGATAACTGGAAAAAAAGGTTTTTGGAATGAAATCTGCCGTCAATGGCCGGTACCGCCACACTCCACCTTTGGTGTGCGTGCTGGCGATGCGGCCAGTGGCAAGCCTACTTGTTCAAGCTGGTAACCGGTCTTCGCTGCGGGGACATCCTGAGGCAATGCGTTCGATGGTTCATGGCAGCTGGGATGAACCGGGAACAGGGACGACTGCCGGGTAAAATGGAGGCACCAGGCTTTGACCTGCGCTGTGACGCGCATCTCCGCACCCTGACCGAGGACATCGTCAAATCGAGCGAAATGTCGCGAAAGCGGCGTGGCAATCCCTTTCCAGAGGTATCAGCAATCTGGCACTGACCAGCTCTTTGGATAAGTCGACGGCGAGCTTTCCGGCCGGATCTGTGTTCTTTGCGGGCATGGCGTTCAGATCTCTTTCGCTGAAGCTACCGGAAGACTTACCCGGAGTTCGAATCACTCCCCGGTTGTCAGATGCCAGCCGAACGAATACCGACCGACATCACAAGACCACTTCCGACAGAGTTCAAAATCATCCTCAAACTTCGGGCCGCCGTTTTCGCCAAGCTGCCTGATCACTGTACCGAGGCTCCGATGAATCTCGGCTGCGGCATTGCTCAGTTTCTCCAGCTGCTCCTCGCGGTTACTCGGCGGCACGGAGAGACTGGACTGCTTGTTTTGTTCGCTGCGTTCGACAAAAAGCGATCTCCAGTCCTCCTTGTATTTCTTTGCGGCGATCGGTAGCCATTTAGACAGTTCAGCTGTCTCCGGAGCGATGGAGCTGAAGTCACTTATTATCTGCGACCCTGTGTCTGCGCGTCCGACGCTGATCGCCAGGAGAATCAATACGACGCGGTACTCGCCGTTCTCTGAATCAATGAAGCGAGCGAATTGCTCGTCATCGCTTGCCGCCTGGACGCGCAACAGTCGGTAGATATTGATGAACCGCTTGGCCAGGCGCGGGGTTGATAGAAATGGGTGGAGTGCAGCGATAAATTGCTCTTCCCACTCACGCAACAACATCGCGGCGATACGTTCGCGCGCCTCTTCCTGTTCCTGTTTTCTTTTCCCGGCCTTCTGTTCCCTGACAAGGTCTGCATCGAGGGACGATGTATCCGTCGTGGACGTTGTCTGACCCGGAGTTTCCGCCGGGACTTCGGTCCTGGCAGGATTTACGGGATGTTGCGGCACCGGTTCAGGCTCCCGGTCTGGTTTCGGTTTGACCTCTTCGCCATCCGCAGCCTGCACGCGCTCGAATCGCGTCCTGGGTTGATTTGTCATGCCGGCAATCAGTTTCCGATAGCCGCCGACATCCATAACCGGCAGAGAAAACGGGATCTGAAAGATCTTCTCGAGGTAATTCTGGGCACTAAAACGGTATTGTCGATCCTGCAACGGCCGGTCACCGAGTGTTGGATGTTGTGCGTTGTATTCTTCGTTCAGGGAACGTTCGAGCCAGCGGGGATCGACGGCAACCACGACGACGAAAAGTTCGAAAGCGAGGATAAGGTGCACTGCCTGCAGCACTTCGACGACGCGTTCCGGAGGACAACGATCGAGATCGTCGATGTACAGAATAATACGTTCGATCGGTCGAGTGTCCCACGATTCCTCGCTGTCACTACCCTTCTGTTCTTCCTCCGTATCCTGTGAACCGTGCGTTCGCCAATCCTTCAATAATTCGGCCAGCTGCTCGAAATCCTGTCGTATGACTGAAATCAGACCGAGGCGGTCAAGGTAGCGCGAGTCGCGGACGCGCCCCTCGAGGAAATCATAGACCAGACCGCCCGAATTGATCCTCTGGATCTCCGCCTGCGCTTCAGCGATCTGCCTGTCAGCTTCATCCAGACGATGTTCCTCAGTGACAATCTTCACGTCGAGGTCCTGAAGATGCTCATGCAACCTGGCTTCTTCCGGAGACGGCCTTTCGAGCTTCAGACGAGGATTCTGCATCTCTTCCTGGATCGCTTCAAGGTATCCCAACCCAGAGGACACCTGCTTCAGCCGTTTTGAGACCCAGGTCAATCCGGTCCCTAAAATCGTAACAAACTGCAATAGCGGTGAGAGTGCTGCGGAGAACGAGAACTCCTCCCCAACTATGAGTTGCTCGAGCAGCCAGGGCCAGGCAAGCACCACAGCCAGAAGTGCGAGCAGCAATAAACCGGAGGCCCAGGCCCGGCTACCGGTGAACGCCGCTGCGATAGCATTTGACAGTGCCGATCCCCGCGTTTTGATGTCGCGCAGCTGCTCGTAGACCTGCTGTGCAGATTCAGCCGTGTCGATTGTCTCAGTGAGCCCAAGATCTCTGGCGGCTGCCTCCGCCTTCTTTCTTGCATCCTCGAGGTCGGGCCAGTCTTTTTTCTCCGGGTCCCCCGGCTCCGGCTTTACTTTCCTGACGGCATCCCAGACGCGCTTCAGCCGCCTTTCTTCGTAGTATTTGCGCAGACAGTCTCTTTTTGACCGCCGTATGGCAAGCTTTCTTGTGGCTATTTTGCGGCTCTTCTGCGCCTCGGCAATTACGGCGCGCGCCACTTTTTGCTCCTGCTCGCTTGAGCGGATTTTCTTGCGCAGCTCACGGCGGACGCCATCCACCGTGTCATTTCGCCCGCGCAATTCAACGGAAAGTCCGTCAAACAGGTGCGAGGCGAGGCTTGCCCACAGGTCCGAGTCGACGTAGTGCCACGCGTTAAATTCGATCTGCGCCGCACGTGAAACCGAATCGGCGCTGGCCTCGGCCTGTGCTTTCTTGCCGGCGATTGCCGCTACCTTTTCCTGCATAAGTCGCATGAAAAACGTCTTGCCAACACCCCAGTCGCCCAGCAAACCGATCGCAAACGGTGGCTGGACATCCTTCGCGATCAACAAGGTTGCGAACAACTCCGCCTGGTCCTTTGCATTAAGACTGTCTCGTTCGCTGTGCCGCGCGCCGTTTTCCTGGCCGATGACCGGTACCGAATCAGTCTCGACCCAGGCTCGCGGAGCGGCGACTGGCGAATCCGTCGGGGGACCGCCGCCCGGCTCTTGCGGATTGAGCTGATTGGCGAAATAGGCAGGATCGGTTTCGCCGAAACGCTGGTACAGCCCTCTCAGATCGTTAATCGCCACTTCCCAGTTCCGGGCGTACTCGCTGTCATTGTCAACCAGGAATCGCCACCACACGTCCTGCAAGCGCGTGCGCCACTGAGCGCCGAGACTCTGGGGATTCCTGGCGAAGCTGGGGAAAACGCGTTCCGGGGCAAAAAGTATGGCGGTAATCAGGGCGCGCCCCCAGACATTCTTGCGGTCCGGAATTGCGGACGTCGAGATGGCCAGAGATTCCGCCAACGCCGGTGATATAGCGAAGCTGACCTGATCGTTATTTTCATCAAATGATGGAGTTTCGATCTCGGCACCCATGCTGGTCAACGCTTCCCGAATACTCTCGAACGCCCTTGATGACGCCGCAGTATTCAACACGCCTCTCAAAGCCCCTTCTGCCGAGATCTGACCGGTTTTTTTGGATACCAGATCGTTCCGTACCGCCCACAGCAGGGCAGTCTGTACGTGAGATGCAAGATCGTCTTTCCGCAGCGTATTACCCGCAGAATCCATTTCCTCGTAAGCGGCATTTACTGCAGGTGCTGACCCGTCATCGGGCCGGACTCCCGGCCCCGATGGCAAATTGACCAGGTTGAGCTCCCTGAGCACGGATTCCAGCTGCTCGGACTGGCCTGCGGAAATCGGCAGGAAAGTTTGCCGGGGATCAGCAGTCAGGACCGGCAAATCAAGTTCATACCCGGCCAGCTGTTCCGCCGACCAGTAGGGCTCGAACCGTTCCTCATACAGGACCGGTATGGTTTCGTCATCGGGTGCCTCATTGACTCGCCCCCAGCCATAAAGTCCCCTGGCATCCGTGTCGCCGCCTTGCCAGAACCAAATGAGATCGCCGACGACAAAGCCTGGATTGTGAGCCATCCGCCATCGATCGACCTTTTTGGGAAACAGATTCTCTTCAAGCGAGAACTGCTCAATGTCCGCACGGAAGATCCATATTCCGGTCCTCGGAGTTGGTGTGCCTGGAGACTTCTGCGGTGATGTGGATGTCGCTTGATCGCCGGAGCTGTCCGTAGTCGCACCACGCTGAGCAAGCTTCAGAAGCTCGTCGACTGCACGACCTATATCGAGTCCCAGACCGTGCAGCCGCTTCGGCAAGGCGCCAAGATCCGGATTCACGTCGACGAAGCCTATGATGAAAAGGGCAACCCCTCGCGTGTCCAGGGCACGCACCTCGCTGAATCGGGAGCTCGATTGTTGAAGAGCCATTTCGAAATGCCTGTGCAGTTTGACGTCGGACAGTGGTGCACCGGATACTGGCGGCGTCTTCCCGATGCCGATCGATTCGCGATACCCTTGCCAGTCGAGACCCAGGGATTGCAGTGTATTATAGACATCGCTATTTAGCGCTGCGGCTGCGTAAAGCGCCGTACTCCGGGTAATGCTCGAGACGCGGACTTTCTTATCAGCCCCCCTTTTGTCCTGTATTGTCTGGGCCAGCGCCATCCAGTCGTCCAGGTCTTCGCCCGGTGACAATCCCAGTGATTCGAGCAGTTTTCTCATGAGAGAAGGACGCTCATTTCAGCTCCGGTTATCTGGCAGAAACAGCGGGTAATCGATACACGCAAACGGATATGGAACGGCGGATGGCCTGGGTACAGCCCGGGCCACTATCGGTTACACCGGTTTGAGGTATTTGCCTAAAAGCTTGATGACGACGCCGCCAAGGCTTTTTACATTCTTTTCCAACGTGGCCACCTTCTTGTTCTGAGCCGCTGAACTGTTCACGATGTTTAGCAGCTCCTCGAACTTTTTCTTGTCAACTTTGCGCGGCAGTAATTTATCTATCTCTGCCTGAGTCAGTGGCGTAAGTTTCGCCAGTTCGCCCGCGAGCTGCGCATTGGTCAACTCGGCTTCTTCACTGAAGTTATAAGGCATGTTCAGTCTCCCTTATTAAACAGTTGTTCGAGTTCGATTTTGGCGGTTTGGAATTTACCCAGAAATTTATCGACGCTCGATTCTGCATCCGTGGCTTTCTCGAGTATCGACGCGGCCTGATCGCTGACTTCGACGACCTTTCTTACCGCCTTTCGTTGTGTCTCCAGTGCACCGATACGTTCGAGAACTGCGTCACGCTGCTCCTGAATTTTGACCACCGACGCCAGGTAGCCCTTTATCGCTGCGCTGCCACGGAGCAGATCGTTGTATCCATCGCGCAATCGTTCCAGTACAAATGCTTCTTGATCATCCACCGGCTTCATGAGTATCGCGCGTTGCTTGTTGATTTCTGTTTGTGCGGCCCGGGAAAAGTCGAGCAGAACCATACCAAGAGTGGCAGCTTCTTCATTTGTGAGACGTTCCAGCGCCCGGCGAATCGCAGCCTGGACGTCGCTATCCGTAATATTACGGATAGCGACGGTGCTCTCCCAGTCGACACTTGCCATTTTATAGGCAACATCGAGGTCTTCGCGAAACTGTTTGCCCTGTTTCCCCGTACCCTGCACCACATTGGCCAGAAACTGCGGGATCCATTTATCGACCATAAACCGTTCGACGTCGTCACGCAGTTTGTCATAGTAAAGACGCACAAATTGTTCGTGGGACGACTGCATTTCCGAAATCTGGCGGTCGACAATTTCCGAGAGTTCAATCGTTTGTTTAGGCGCTGAAATACAGCCACCGAGACAAGTGGTGACCGTGAGTAGAATTATAAATGGATGCTTCATACCTACTCCCTTCCCTGTGTGCAATTGGATTATGCGCTCCACTTGTACAACAGAACCGATAAAGGCGCCGAGCGTAAGTTCGGCCAGCCCGAGAAACGCTCCACTAAAAGCTTCGCCAGCAGTGATTCGCGAAAACCGCGACCGCTGCCCGTATGGTTATCGGTATTCTCCTGACCAATCAATGCCGCATCCTCCGCGGTTTAGAGTGAGTCCAGACCCGAGGCAACCTGTTATTCCGGTTCTGAAACCGGCAGTCAAAGAATTCGATGCTGGTAAGTATTACTGGACAGCCGCCATCACTCCCTGACATCGAACCGCTTTGAATATAAGAAGATTAAACTCTCTTTTCCCTTGAGTCTACTGGAAGCCGGCAGTCATTTGGTAACCCGTTTATGCCCGGAGGATCGCGACAGAGTGGTTCCTATGCGCCAACTTTGCCACATCCTCACCCTCAAGCAGTGGTCCGTAGCGCTCCTGAAAACCTTCCACCATGGATTCACTATAGCCTGCACCGGCCTGAACACCGCTGAGCACGATCCCTGGCTCTACCCTGGACGTTGCCCCCGTTATGATTGCAATGCGTTTACAGGAATTGGTCGTAGCGGCACTCTTTGTCACAGTTCATTTGCCACAGTTAACCGTCAGAAAGGAGATTGTGCTGAGCAGTACGGTATCAGCCAATAAGCCATTGCACCAGTTCAATTGAGTAACCATCCGGATCTGCGATGAATGCGATGTTTTCCCGATGACCGGTCTCGTCCACAGGGTAAGTCATTGGGCCCGGCTCACGGACGATTTTTACATTCATCCCAGCGAGATATTCACAAGCGGCATGGACATCCCTGACTTCCAGCGCAAGATGTCCATATCCATTTCCAGGCCCGTTGCTGTCTTTTTCTGGCCCGTGATTTTGCCCGAGGCAGTCTCAGCGCTTCCGGTCAGCGGTGCCACAATGGTTATTGTCCCGTCGGTTTCAGGAACAAAGTTTGGCATGCCGACACCACCAATGGGCATGCAATGCGAACCTGTGGCCATAACAGCGGTTATGGGTGAAGCAACCAATGCCGCGACCAGTGTTATACGATTCAGTGTTTGCTTAATCACAATCATGTCTCCTGTATTTTTTTGATGATTGAGGGGTTACAAAAACAGGCTTATCCGCGAGCAATGGCTTCGCCGAGCTGCTCATTGGTCATGGCTTTCCCGTCCAGGTTCCATGCCCCATCTACGGTGTGGACTACGTTGACATAGATGTTGTCTCGCGGCTGTTTGCCGCCGGATAACTCATGAATGATGTCAGTGGCATCCTTGAAGAATCCGGTCTGAATCTCCCGCGTACTAAATGCAAATGACGGTGTCTTCCATTCGACCCAGGCGCCGGCAAAGGGTTTCCCTCCTGAAAAGGTACTGTTCTCCGGTAAAATATTGACATGCGCCGTGACGTTGGGAGTCATGACTGAGTTGCCAGATAAGCCGTGCCATTTCAACATCGCGTCAGTCAGTCGAGCGATCGCCTGTTGTTCAGCACCTTCGGGGAGTACGCCCTGGGTCAGGATAAGAGTAAGTGGCATGTGTTTCTCCTTTCTTTCGGGTTGGTTCGCTTTGCGAACGGATGGAATGTCGTCGGATTACGACTTTCGAATAACAAAGATATGTTCGTCGCCGGACTGCTGGCTCGACACCAGGTCATTACCGGTTTGATCACAGAAGGCGCTGATGTCTTTTACAGCGCCAGGGTCCGTGGCGATTACCTGCAGGGTCTGCCCAACAGTTAAGGCATTCAGTGCCTTGCGTGTTCTTAGAATGGGCAGCGGACAATTCAGACCACGGGCATCCAGGGTTTGATCGGTGTCAGGCATTGGTGAAATTTCCTCTTGGCTATTGATAAATGTATAGACCGGTCGGTATAGATCGCGACCCAAAAAAACTACTGTATAGGCCGTGGCACACGGATAGACGTCACAGCCGGCCCCAGGGTTCGGATCAATTCAGGGTCATTACGCGCCTTGGCCATCAGCTGGATTCCCTCCAGGTACCCGAACATGGCCTCCGCCGTTGCGGATTCATCCAGCGGTGGCAACTCGCCACTCTGCACAGCATCTGTGACCGCGGTTCGCAGATGGTTGGCAATGGAACGAATGCAACCGTCAGCCTTGGTGCGTAGTACATCATCCTGTGTCGCTTGCTCCATCACAATATTTCCAAATGGACAACCTGGTAGATGGCCATGCTGGTCTACCTGGTCCTTCTGAAATTGATAGAGCTCATGGACAAACCGCAGAAGTCTCTCCATGGGTGGATACTGACTGGAAAAGGCTTTTGCAACCAGGGTGGCATTGATTTTTTCCCGGAACTGCTCGAGAACAGCCACTCCGAGGTCTTGTTTGCTTGGGAAGAAGTGAAAAAAACTACCCTTGGAGACCCCCGCCTCTTTACAGATCGTGGCAATACCCACATCGCCGTAGCTCTGGGTATGAAAGAGCGTGGCGGCGGTATCCAATATGTGCTGTTTTGTATCCGGGATGTTTGTCATGGCTCGCATAATAATAGACCGGTCGGTATAGGTCAAGCGCTTATTGATGGAAATGATCATAGACTGTGCGATCTCTATTGGCGTACATGCGGGGGATGTCGATGGTGTTGCCCTACCCGCGCTCATCAGTCTCTCGATGGGAATGCGCCTGATGAAGTTGGTGACGAACACCAACCACTACCCGCAAAGCTTAGTAACTATTCCTGGATATCACACTGCAATGGTCTTTTTCGGACGCCAGTTGCTGCATGAATCAGGAATTCGCCCAGGACAGGGTGATCTGCCCTAGTACAGGCCCGCGTCCAGTTCCTCGTTGAGGATGGCGGCCTCGCGTCTGAGGTCGTTAAGCAGTTTCTGTTTTTCGGCCAGTTTTTTTTCGTCACCGGCCCGGTTGAGGGCGGCGACCTTCTCTTCCATGCGTTTAACTTGCACGGCCAGGGCCTTGTTCTCGACACTGCGCTGTTCCAGGCGCGCCTGAATGATAGACCAGGACTGGTTCAGCGCGGTCAGGTCCGCTTCCTTGCTCTTGCGCACGCCGGCCAGGCGTTGTTTTTCCTGCTCGATGGCATCGGCCAGTTCCCGGAAGGCCTGGTTCAGCTGCTCTTCTTCCGCCAGTTCGCTTTTCAGTTTCTGCTGCCGGACGGCGTAGCAACCGGACACGTTGCCGGAAAGGGCGTCGACAAAGCTGTCGCCCCTGTTCGGGTCACAGTTTTCAGGCGAAACGGCGCAACCGCCCAGCAACACGGCAGACAGCGAGAGACCATACAGGCGCGCACAATGTTTGTCAGTCATGTTCTACCTCCTCAGCCAATGGGTGAAACGCTGCGACGATTGATCAGGATATTGAGGTCCTCCTCGAGCGAAGCAATCTGTTCCTGCAACTTGCCGATTTCCTTGTCCATTTCTACCATTTTCTTGCTGTTGGGCTGCTGCTTGCGTTCATCCTCGGCGACCTGTTTCCATTCCTCTTCGCGCTTGCGCAGGTTGGCCAGCGTCTGTTCGAGATAGGCCTTGTTGTCGTCCACCGACCGCATTTTCTCCTGCGCCTGTTCCAGGGTGATCTGTTTGGCGCGGTAAGCCTTGTCGATCTCATCGATCCGCTGCCTGTCCTCGGCCACCACTTCTCCCGCCGACTGGATGATACGGGACAGGCGGGCGTTGTCCTTGCGCACATCCTCGATCATGGCCTGCAGGCGCTGTTCGCCGTTGGCGTATTGCTGGCGCTTGTTCTGCAGGTAGTAGTTGGCGCCCACGCCGACGCCACAGGCCACGATGGCGCCCCCGATCGCCTTGCCCTTGTCCCCGGTCAACAGATAGGTGGCCGTACCCACGGCCCCGGCACTGATCAAACAGGCCTGCAGGCCCGACGTGTTTATGGATTTGCCTTCCTCACGGAGTTTCTGCTCCGAGGCCGTCATCGGGGCAGCGCCGCCGTCCGCCCTGGGCGGGTTAAGGTTACAGGCCGGCAGCAGGGTGGAGACTACCAGCACGAGCGATAAGGCTTTTGTTGTAGTGGCTTTCACATCATCATCCTCCATTTTGTTGTTCTACCTAATTTTCGTCATGGTAATACGATTATCGCTTCGAGAACAGGATGCCAGTCCCGTGACAACCGCGCCGCTAACGCTTCTCGGCACACTGTTTGAACCAATCCTGCCGGCGCACCCGCCAGTCCTTGCCGTATTCCGCAACCTGTTTGCTGTAGACATTGACAAAGGGAATCTGGGTATCGAAATGGCGTTTTTTCAGATCTTCGATCTGCAGTTCCAGCTGCGCCTGCAGCACCGGCGCGGGATAGTTCTGCGCCGTACCCATGAGCGATTCCGCGTAGATCCCAACACTATCCTCCAGGGCCTCCTGCTCGGGATCCAGCCGGCTCTTGTAGGCAAGACAGCGTTTGTTCTCGGCGCCACGCATCTTCAGGCATTTGTTGTATACCTTCTCCAGGAAGTCGATCGCGATGGCATCCTCCTGCAGATTCTGGCATTGCAGGCCACCCAGGCGCAGCGATTCCCGGGCGGCCTTGTCACGCTGCTGGTTACGGGCCTCGATGGTGGCGCGCATGGTATCGCGCAGGGCCGTGATGCGCCGTTTCATGTCCTTGTCACCCACGGTGCGGGCAATGGCGGCCAGTTCCTCGACAGGATCATCAAACGTCTTGCCTTTCAGCCCGGCGTTCTCGTCCTGGTGCTCATCCCCCTCCACACTGCCGAGGCCATTCCAGGCCCCGGCAATTTTCTGCAGCCGGTCCGGCGTGGTGATCACCGGCGTCGATATCACCACCCGGAAGCCTGTGGTCTTGCTGCGCAGCGCCTTGCCATTCTTGTACAGGGGGACTTCCTGGCGCAGGGAGGTGCGTAATTCGGCCGCGGACGTGAAATAGTTTCCGCCCCGGATCACGAAACCGCCGACCTGGCCATGCATGCGGTCCAGGCGATTCAGCCGGAACAGGTCCAGGGTGATTTCATCCACGTTACCGAGCATGTCGTGCAGGCCCAGCGGGTTGGGTTTCAGCAGCCCGGTGAGCTGCGCCTTGCCGTTGGCCGAGGCGGTGCCCGCCGACCAGGCGTAGCGCACGATGCCCTCCGGCATCGGCGGTGTCTTTTCGCGGAAGTCCACGGGCGACACGCGGTCGCCGCCGCGCGCGGCGTATTCCCATTCGTCCTCGGTCGGCAGGCGCACGAACCCGGGCACGCCATCCTCTTTCGGCAGCGCAGCAGCGCCCTCCCCGTTCAGCCATAGCGAATAGCGGTGGGCGAACTCCACCGCGTCGAACCAGTTGACCTGTGTTTGCGGCAGGCGGGTTTTCATGGTCGGCTTGCGGCATTCGCCGCTCATGACTGCGGCATACTGGGCCTGGCTGACTTCATACTTGCCCAGCAGGAAATAACGCGAGTTTGGCGTACCGGAAAAACTGCCGGCCAGGTGCGTATGGTGCGGGTTCTCGGCATACCCCAGGCTTTCCGAGCTGGTGCCCAGCGTGATCATGAGGTCGTCCAGCAGCCCCGCCGACTCGACCCCGACCTTGCGGAAGGTCATGGCGCCGCCGCAAGGCAAAGGGACGATGACATCACCCTCCGCCGGCTTGGGGTTGTAGTATTTTTCCGGCCACGACGGTTGCGCCGCGGCCATGACGAGCCCCGGGAGCAGGGCCAGCACGCCGGCCAGCCGGCGCCGTCGCTGCCGGAACCGATCAAATCTCACGCAGGCATTCAGCCGGGTCCACCTTACTTGCACGATATCCTCCTACCAGGGAAGCCAACAGGGCTACCATCAATGTCAGGCCGCCTGCCAGGGCGGCATCGCTCCACTCCAGTTTACAGACGAACTGTGACTCCGCCAGGTTGGCGCCCAGCTGCCGGTTGAACACGTTCGCGCCGAAGCCGTACGCCAGCATGGCCAGCAGGTAGGCCGCCAGGGCGATACCCGCCGCCTGGATCGCGGGAATCAGCATCACGCCGTGGCGCCGTTGGCCAAGCAGGCGCAGCAGCGCCAGGTCGCGCCGCTTGCGCTCCACGTTGATCCACAGTGCGCCGCTCAGCGACAGGGCAAAACCCAGGCTGGCGATAATGGCGATGACGCTGAAAATAAAGGTCAACACGCGCTCGATCGCCTTGACGTTTTCAATATCCCGGGCTCGCGTGCGCACCTCGATGCCGCTGTCGCGGATAAAATCCGCCAGTAGCGAAACCGCGTCCAGGTCCCGGGCATAGATCCTGGCGTTGGCAAAGATTGTTCTCTGCTGCTGTTGCTGCGCTCCCTCGCTGGCGCCGATGGCCTCGACCGCGTAGCCGTCGCGGTAATCCTCGATGGCCAGCAGCAGGTCGACCGTGGAAAACAGCGCGTTGCGGGTGTAGGCGCTTTCCGGCAACACCCCGATCACCTCCAGCGCAAAGCGGGCGCGCTGGTCCTCGCCCTGCAGCCGGCGCTTTACCACGCCCTGCAGCTTTCCTCCCGCTGCCACCCCCAGCTGCCGCGCCGCAGTATAGCTCAGCAGCACCTGCCCGGTTTCACGCGGTACCGGCGTACCTTGCGGGAACAGCGGATCGCCCGCGGCAGTGGGGATCACCTCGATGCCGGCGATCACCCGGCGCCGCGCGCCGATGACATCCATGGTGGCGTTGATGGTACGGGTGCGCGGCACCACGAAACCGGCCTGGCCGGTGGCCTTCAGCGCGGCAAACCATGCCGGGTCGAGGCGCGTGTTCTCGAACACGATGATTTCGAGGTTGCGCGGATCGTCCAGTAACTGCTGTTTCAGCGTCGCCACCACCCCGGTCTTCAGGCCGAACAGCAACAGCAGCGGCGCCAGGATCGAGGCCACGGAGATAACCAGCACCAGCGACAGGCGGTAGTCATGGCGCAGGTCGTACAGCGCCTGCTCCAGACTGAAGCGCAGGAGTTTTCCTCCCGATGGCAGACTGTGTGTCGTGGCTGTCATGCCAGCCCCTCGAATACCGAGCAGGCGTCGCCCGACTGCGCGCGGATTTCGCGCAGGCCGCAGGCCCGCACCCTGTCGTGGTCGTGGCTCACGATGACCGCTGCGCTGCCGGTTTTTTCGACCGCTGACATCATCAGTTCAAACACCTCGCCGGCCAGTTTCGGATCCAGCGCCGATGTCGGCTCGTCGGCCAGGAACAGCGCCGGCTCGTGCGCCAGCGCGCGTGCAATCGAGGCGCGCTGGCGTTCGCCGATGGACAACTGGTGCGGCTTGCGCCCGAGCAGGTGCCCGATGCCCAGCGCCTCGACCAGCTCATCCACCAGCGTCGATTGCAGCGAAAGACCCAGCAACCGCCGCACCAGGAAGATATTCCTGCGCACCGTCAGGTAGGGCAGCAGCCCGCCGGTCTGCAACACGAACCCGATACGTTCGGCGCGCAGCCCGGACAACTGCCGGTCCGAGCCGGCGCCCCACAGCGCCGCCAGGTCCAGCGGGCGGCTGTCACCGCCCTCCCGCCAGGCAAAGGCGCCGGCGCCATCGGGCCGCAGCACCAGGCCGAGGATCTCCAGCACGGTGCTCTTGCCGCAACCGCTGGGCCCGGTCAGCGCGATGACTTCGCCGCGCTCCACGGACAGGCTCGGGATGCGCACGCTGAAGCCCTGCGCCTGCAGGCCGCGGCGGCAATGGACATCTTCCAGATACAGCACGCCGCGCCCCGGCTCACTCAGGGCAGGGCATCGAGCGGCACGGGATAGACGTGATCCGCCGGATCACTACCCTCCGCCAGGGAAATCCAGCGCCCTGTGTCACTGTTATAGATTTCATACAGGCGCATCATGCTTTTCACGGAATTGATAAAGGCCAGCTGCTCCTGCACCCCCCAGCGCGACCAGGTATCCTGATCCAGGTTCATGACCCGGCTCTTGTACGGCAGGTCATCGAGGTATTCGCCCAGCAGGCCCATGTCCGCCAGCCGCGTCGAGCTTTTCTGCACCACCGCGTTCGGGTCGCGGCCCAGCACCGAAACGAAGGACCGCAGGCTGTCGTAGAATTTCTCCGGCGAAGTCAGGCCTTCGTTGGCGGCATCGACGATGCCCTTGAGCACCAGTTGCATGTCGCTGAGCTGTTTCTTGGTCAGCAACACGTGCACGTCGACCGAACGCCGGATCGGGTCATCGAAATCGATATCAGTGATCCAGGCGCGGAACACAGGCGGCGCCTGCGTCTGCTTGACGCGCCCGAGATAGGCCAGCTGCATGGCGTAACCCAGTCTGGCGATATCCTCGCGCACTTTCTCTTCCTGGCTGAGAGACGAGGTGTCGGTACCGAAATCGGCCGAGGCGCTCGCCGCGCTGCCGGCCACCTTGCCGCCCTTCCTGGCCGCCTCAACCTGTTCGACGATGGCGTCGGCGAGGGAATCGACAATCTTGCCGAACTGCTCCACCGAGCCGGTCTTCACCGGGTAATACAGCGGGTTGCTCAGCAGCGGGTGCGTCGACAGGGTGCGGTACTGCGCCTCGGCGCTGGCATGGTTCTTTTTGCCCTGCGGGGTCTTCAGGTGCATAACATAGGTGGCGACACCGCGGTGCAGGGCCTCCAGCCGGACCTGTTCCGCATCGAGGCCGGTGGCCGACAGCGGATCGTCACCCTTGAGGGCACCGGCATCGGTCACCAGGATCATGTAGCGGGCGCCGAATTCTTTCCAGTCCACTTCATCGAGCGCCAGCATCAGTCCGGCATAGCTGTCCTCGCTGAAACGGGCAGTGGACACGGTGGCGCGCTTCAGCGCCTTGACCCGGGAGAGGAAGTCCTTGCCGTCCTGCACCTCGACCGGATCGACATATTCCCGGGCCACATATTCGAGCCCGGGGGAGACCTCCACGTTGGAACGGTAGGCCACCAGGCCGAACTTGACCCGGTCCAGCATGCCGGCCGCCTCGATGCGACGGTAGATGCGCGTGACCGCCTCGCGGGTGCGTTCGATATAGGGCCCCATGGACACGGTGGAATCGATCACGAAGACCACGGCGGCCTTGAAGCTCTTCAGGAAACCTGCATCCTCGTCTTCTGCCGCGCCACCGCCGCCGGCGCCATCAGCCTTGCTCTCGTCCCGGGTCACCGAGGCGACTTCGAGCACCCGGGCTGTCGGCCCCAGCGCGGTATATATCTCCTCGGACTGCAGGATAGGCAACAGGTAGAACTGTTTGTTGATGTCGACATAGGTCTCGGGCTCGATAGAGATCACCCGCTCGTCGCGCCCGCCTTTCTCGACCTTTGCGCGCAGCCCGGCGGCCAGTTTTCCCGCCTCCTCGGACTCCAGCACGTCCGCCAGGGCATCCCGGCTGGCAAACAGCAGGTTGCGCTCGCGCCCGGCGGGGTTGGCGAACGCCAGTACCAGCTGCTGCTTCCAGGGCACGGTCAGGTCGGCGCGCAGCCAGCCGCTGGTGTTGCCGCGCGGGTCCGGCCCCACTTCCAGCCATTCCTTGCCCTGGGCATCGGAGCGCGCATAGACATAGAAGCGCGAGAACACCGCCAGCGGCTTGCCCGCATCGGTCTGGCCCGGCTGTTTCACCAGGCTGGCGCCAGGCCGCGTCAGCACGCGCTGGTAGAGGGTCTTTTTGCCTTCCATCAGCAGCGGCTTGCGTTCGGCCATGGCCGGCGGCAATGCAACCAGGAGCAGACACAGCATCATCCCGATGGAAAGAAAACTCCGTGTTACACACCGTTTTTGCATATCACACCCTGCCTCTCTGTCCCTGCAGGAGCGGGCTTGCCCGCACCTACAGGAAAAATGATTTGATCTATTCATTCTCCCCCAGTTTGTCGAGCATAGCCGCGGCCTCCTTGTCACCGGCTTCGGCGGCGCGTTTCAACCAGCTCACCCCGCGTTCGTACAGTACCCCTGAGCTGTTGCTCTTCACCAGCAACTTGCCGAGCTGACGCTGCGCTGCCACGTCACCGGCCTCGGCGGGCTGCTCGTACCAGTAGGAGGCGGTATCGGCATCGGCGGCCTGGATACAACCGCCCGCGCTGAAGCTGTCGGGATCGAAACGGCGCGCATAGTCGACGGCCACGGCCGGGTCGGCCTGGGCCGCGTACTGGTACACGATCATGGCCGCGGTGCAGTCGCCGGCCTGCTCCCACTCGCCCGCCTGGCGGTACATCTCGCTGGCGGCGGAACGCGGGTCCCGGCTCAGGTAGGACTGGGCCAGCGCACGGCCCTTGAGCACGGGGGATGCCGGTTCAGCGCCGGTTTGCGGAGTCGGCGGCACCACCTCCTCCTCAGAGGCATCCGCCGTGGTGTCTGTGGTCTCCGTCGCCGTTGCGGCCGGCGCAGCCGCGTCATCGTCCCCGCCCAACCCGGGAATCAGCTTGAAATACCAGGCCGCCGCCAGGACGACCAGTAACACCAGCAAGCCCAGTACCAGCGGCAGCCAGCGTGGCATTCCACCGCTGCTGGCGGGCGCTGCCGCTGCCGGTTGCGCCGGTTGCACCGGTTCGGGCGGTGGCGGCGGTGGTTCTTCGACTTCAGGCGCGGGAGGCGTTTCCCCGCCACCGCCCCCGGGCGTGTGCGGGGTGGCGTCCGGCGCCGACGGCGCGCCGCTGCCGGCGGCGTCGGAGCCCAGCAGACGACCGGCGATCCGCAGCACGCCCTGCCCGCTGGTGCCGCCACGCAGCGCCACCATCAGTGCATCGTTCGATGACAGCAACAGACCATCGATGATGTCCGGTCCCAGGGTGCAACTGCAGCCATCGCCGGAGGCCTGCACATCACTGACCCGGTGCCAGTGCGCGGTGGCGGTCCACTGCTCGCCGCTGGCCAGATAATGGTGGTCCGAGCTGCGCTGGAAGCTCAGTTCCAGCTCGCCATTGACTTGCAGCTTCTGGATCGAAAGCGTGGCGTAGCCGGGACCGGTGCTGGTCAGCTGGATTTTCAGTGCCATGACTTCAAACCTCCGTCGCGGTAGCGGCGTTGCGCCCGCTGATGGTGGCCAGGATGCTGCCGAGCTGCTGATTTTGCTGTGGCGTGATGTCACGGCCCGCCGCATAGCCCGCGTTGTCCACCGCCAGCCGCTTGAAAGCCTCGAACCAGTCCAGGATAAACAGGGCGGAATAGTTCACCGGCCTGGCCGCCAGCTGCGGCAGCTGCCCGGACGGAATCGGTTGCGGCGGCTGGAACAGCTTGCGCCCCTTGACAGCAGCCGAGTCAGGCCGCTGGTCGAGCGGCAGGCCGCTGTTACCGAGATGATCGACAAAATCATTGAGCAGGGAGCGCAGCGCCAGCACCTGCCGTTCCACCAGGTTGTAGCGCGTGGCCGAGGTGCGGCTCTCCGCCTCGTGCAGCGCGGTGACCAGCTGCTCTTCCAGCTTGAGACGGTCGGCGGCGGTGATCAGTTCGTCACCGACCTTTTCCAGGATGTTGCGCGGCAGGCCCAGGAACTGGATCAGCTCGTCGCGCTCGGGCAGATCCCGCACCTGGCCGATCCAGTCGCGCAGCGCGTCCTTGGCGAAACGCACCGCGCCGCCCTGCGCCGGGGCGCCGGCAGCCGGGGTTTCCTCTTCTTCCTCGTCACCGCCAAGGTTGAGATCGATCAGCGAATCCAGCGCGTTCAGGCCGCTGTCCGCCGTGTCGTCCGCACTGTTCTGGTCGGCCTCGTCGTCGGCCTCCTCCGCGCGCAGGTAGATAGGCCGCAGGCGGTCCGCCGACAGCTGCATGGCGTGCAACAGTTCACCGAAACGGGAGCCACGGCCGCCGAGCACCTTGACCACTTCCGCCGCCATGCGCTCCTTGCCGCCCACCGCCTCATCGCCTTCTTTCTGGTAGTAGGCGCCAAGACGGTGGTTGACCAGGTCATCGATCATGTGCTCGACCTGTTCGCCGATGCGCGCCAGCTTGTGCTCCAGGCGCGCGGCCTGATCGAGGTAAGCGGCGAGGCGGCTGATGCCGCCGTCGTTGAACGCCAGCATGGCGTCCCAGGTCTGCTCCGGGTCGCGTACATGGGCCTGTACCGTAGGATCAGCGAGGAAGGTGCTGCGCAACTGCGCCAGGCGTTCCTGCTGCTCCGGCACCACGCCGGTCTCGTTGTCGCCGCTGGTGGAGATGACGCCGGCGGCCATACAGGGCTTGCGCACCAGGAACAGGTTGTTAAACGCCGTGCCCCTGGCCCAGTCCTGTACCCAGTCGTACTGGCCGAAGCGCTCCAGCAGCGCCATTTTCATCATGCCTTCCCAGCCGATCTTCATCATGTCGGCGGTCTGGTTCGGCACCGGCGCGAGCCGGAAGTCGAACATGGTGACCGCCCAGACAAGACCGGGAACCTTCCCCGCCCGCACCTCCGGGGTCTCGCCCTGGGTGGAATGTATCCAGGTCTCCAGCACCGGGCCGAGAGAATTGACGTCCATTTGTTTGTGCGAAGGGGTGCACAGCACCAGCACGTTCATTTCCTGGTCGTCGGTGTAGCGTTCGAACAGGTAGGCCACCTTGCCGCGCAGCACCAGCTGGGCGACGGGGTCAACCTGGTCATCCTTGAGCTGCTTGCGCACGTCCTCCAGGTCGCACACCGACAGGCGACCGCGGTAACCGGGGAAATCCAGCAGGTCGACCGACTCCAGCATATCCGCCACCGGCTTCTCGGCCAGTTCGAAACGCATCTCGGCGGTGAGCGCTGCGATAACCGAACGCGGCAAGCCGACCACCGGCAGCATGTCCTCACCGCGCACCGGCTGCACTTCGATCAGGTCGTCGTTGTCGCGCCCCAGGCGTTCCAGGATATCCACGTTCATGATGCTGTCGGCCTGCGACCATTCTCCGGAGTCGCCGCGCACCACCAGCGCGCTGATGGGACAGAACAGGGTGTCCGCGAACTGGACGTCCTGCAGCGACTTGCGCAGCATCAGGTAGGTCTGCGAAAGCTCGCCGACCTCGCCCCACAGCACCGAGAACAGGGTGGCCCGGTCTTCCGGCTGCAGGTAGGGCGCAAGCTCGATGGCGGTCGGCCAGTAGACCCCGGCCAGGGGTTTCATGGCATTGGTGAAGCGCTTGTCGAAATAATCGTACAGGTCGACGACGTCATCCTCACTGACCCCGCCGGTGGCCTGCGGGCGGCGCTTTTTCTCCAGCCCGGCGAGCAGGCTACGGATGTGCTCCGGCTCGGTGTTGCACTCCACTTTCTGCAGGTCGAAATCATTGAAGAAGGCGTTGCCCAGGATCTTGACCAGGTCGGCCTCTGAGAACAGTGCCAGCTGCAGCGGGAACCCGGCCGGTGTCTCGCGCTTGTGGTAGGTGAAGCGCGTGACCAGCCCGGTGGCCTCCTTGCCGCCACCAGGCGGGTTGACATGGCTGATGAAATTCAGGCGCTCGTCATCGAGCTGGGTTTCCAGTTCGCCGTTGCGACCCGCCGCCAGGGTGGAGATGAGGTAGGACTTGCCGGCCTGCGACAGGCCGAAGAAGCCCACCGACATGGGACGGCCCGCGGCGCTGCCCAGGCGCACGGCCAGGTTGCGCATGCGGCGGATTTTCATCACCAGGTTTTCCGACTCGCGGTCCACCCGCACCGAGTTGTTGCGCACTTCATTGACCCAGTCGATGGCCTCGGCACAGCCCTGGTGTATGCCGGCACAACTTGCCTGTAACTGTTCGGGATCGGTACTCATAGTACTAACACCTGATTATGCTCCCACTATCGAGCCAGTAACTGCTCTCGCCGAGCCCGGCGTTGGTCAGGGTATTCAACTGCATCTTGATCAGGCTCGGGCTCTTGGAGGTTCCGCGCTGGGTTTCCACGCGGCGCACCACGAAACTTTCGTTGCGGTCACCGCGCCGTGCATGCGACTTCTCCAGTTTCAGTTCCACCAGCAGATAGTCGTCCTTGCCCACCACTTCCTTGCGGGCCTCGTCGGTGAAACTCAGGGTATACAAAGACGATGCGCCCCAGCGTTCGGCGGCGAGCTGCCGGAAACCAAGCTGCATGGGACCTCGCATCTCGAACGTGACTTCCGGCAGTTCATAGTCTTCGTTGTCCAGGTCGACATCCCGGTAATAGACATCGGCATCCTTGAGCAGGTTGTTGTTGTCCATCATCCCCATGTAGCGCACTGTCGAGTAGGGGCGGAACAACTCCGCGCGCATGAAGAAATTCATCAGGCGACGGTTCTCGCCCAGCATGCACAGCATGGCGCCGACCGAGGCCGTGGTCTTGGGGTCGTCGACGCGGCCCTGCTTGTTGAACGGGTACCATGTGCCGGTCTTGTAACCGTGCATCTTGATGATCCGCTCCGGCGGCAAGGGCAACAGCGCGCGCACCAGCGACTGGATGCCCGGCAGGCGCGACGGGCGGCCGGTCAGCAGCAGCAGGTCGCAGTCGTACAGGTAGATGATCTCGCACAGCGCCTTGATCGAGCGGCACACCTCGATGCGGTCGCTGATGAAGAGATCGTGCAGCTTGCGCAGGTCCACGTGCACCGCTACGTCCATCAGGTTGAACGGTGACGAAGCGCCGGGCAGCGCCTCGCGCACGCCATCGGAAAAATATTTCAGCACCTTGTCGGTCGGGCACTCGTTCTCGCCCAGCATCTCCGCCAGGGTCAGCACCAGCGGATCGGCGCCGGCCACCGGGTCGTAGCCCTCGTAGGCCTTGAGCACGCGCAGCCCGGCCGGGTAGGTGAGCTGCAGCGCAAGCTGTTGCCGCAGCACGCTCTCCTCGACTGACACCGGGTCGGAGCCAACCAGCCGCGACATCAGCGCGTCCGGCTCCGCCACGCCGTGTTCGCGCAGCGCCTGTGCGATGGCCGGCACGATGCATTCCTGGATGACTTCCAGCAAAATATCGTCGCCGGCCACCTTGAAGCCGTCGCGGAAGCGCTGCTCCGGCAGGATGCCGACATTGCTGCCCCGGCCTTCATCGAGACTGTAGTCGTTGATGACCAGGTCGGTGGTACCGCCGCCGATATCGATGGTGGCGAGTGTGATGGTACGCTCGCCGGCAGCGGGCCGCACCCGCTTGATCACGTCGAAAAACTCGTCCGGGCGGCTGGCGAAATTGTTCTGGATTTCGCTGAACAGGTAGACCACCTGGCCACAGGTGGCCTCGTCCCACTTCACCACCACCCTGGGGAAAGGCGGCCATACTTCCATCGTATCACCATCCAGCGAATCATCCTCGGGATGCCAGCCAAAGGCCTTCCACACCAGGCCCAAAGCCTGCTGCATGCGCCGCTCGAAAATCTCGCGCTCCGGCTTGGGCATGCCGGGCGGCACCGTGAGAATGATGGAACGCAGCTGGCGCGGGAAGTTCGAATTGAGCATCTTCATGCGCTGCGCGGCGCTGTTGATCTGGCACAGGGTCTGGGTCATCACCTCGGACAGCATGAACATCATCATGGCGCTGCGCGAATACTGCGGGGTGAAGACCGGTATACGGTCGTCTTCTTCCAGCTCGTAGAGCGCCTCGCCGACATCGTTGACCAGATTGGTGAACGGCGCGGCAATGGCCGGGGCCTCCTGGGCCTTGCGCGTGGAGGCGGTATTGAAGCGCCAGCCGGTGACGTAGCGTTCCTGGTCCCACAGATAGCGCTTGGGGCTGGAGATGCCGGTGGCGCCCTCGGTGCCGCGCCGGCGACTGGCAAGGTGGGCCGCCTCGCGCCCGACCCGGGCCAGGGTCGGCCACAGGAAACTGTCCGCGCGTCCGCTCTGACAGGCCCAGGTGGTGCGCCCGAAACTGGCCTCGGCAAACTCGACCCGACTGTCGAAGGGCTCGCTGTACAAATGCTGCGGCTGGGTCAGGTCGCGCAGTTCGAGCTCGTAGCGCCAGCGCAGGCCGTCGTCCTCGCCCGGGTGTTCCTCGACCAGGATACCGCAGGTCCTGGAGTTGCCCACATCCAGCACCATGTCTACCTGGATCGGATCCTTGAAATCCTCCCGCGAATTACCCAGCAGCTTGATCTCCGGCAGCTTCGCGCGCTCGCCCAGCAGGGCGAGGAAATTGAGGTAGTGCCCGAAGTAGACCATCTTCGCGTCTTCTTCCTCGATATCCTCGGCCGCCAGGCGCAGGCGTTCTTCCGCCCGCTCGGTGAACAGCTCGCGTATCCAGCCCACCACCCAGGGCTGTTCGATGAACCAGCCGATCTCGTTGGCGCGGAAGGCGAAGCCGAAGCAGTCACCGGTCTGGACATCGGCCAGTGTCGGCGCCAGGTACTTGGTGTCTTCGGCGGCGTCGAACACATTGGTGTCGAAGGTCAGCACCAGGCGGTGGCTGTGCTGGTCCGGATCCTCGCCCTCCTCGACCTCCACCAGCCGCGCCCGCGCCCAGGTGGTGGGTCCCTCGGCAAAGGCGCCGGACTCGGCTTTTTTCAGCACCGGGATCGGCAGCCAGGTATCCTCCAGCAGCTTGATCGATTCATCGACCGGTACGCTGAGCGTCGACTTGACGGCGACGCCGGGCTGCGCGGGATGAACATAGCGGTCGTGCCGCTCGTCGTATTCGAGTCGCGCCAGCGAGCAGTTGCTCTCCTGGGTGACGAACTCGCCCGGCATTTCCCGGCGCAGGTCCAGCTTCAGACCAAAGTCCAGGAACTGCACCCCGCTGTTGGCGATCAGGGTGACCGTTTCATCAAAATTCACCAGCTTCGATAGCATACTAATTCCGTCTCTCCGCCTATTCCGAACCGGCCTGGGTCATACCGACCGAGAATTTCTCGCCACTCGTGTAGCTGCCCTGGCAATCGGCCAGTCCGCCCTGCCCCACGCGGCACTCGACACGCGACTTCCTGAAACCGGTGCCGTCGGGGCAGCGAATGTTACCCTTGTCGCTGATCATCAGGCGCCCCTGGGCCATGGTTGCCGAGGTCGGTCCCTGGCACACCACGCCGTCGCTGCGCTTGTAACGCGCCACGCCCTCACCGTTATTAAACTCGTATTCCACGTCAATCGGCCGGCCGGTCTTGTCCATCAGGCTGGCATCGGAACGCCAGCGGCCATTGAGGAAATCGGTACTGCCGCTGCGCACCGCCTCCGCTGGTATGGCGAGCGGTGCCCCGGCTTCTTCAGCCTGCGGTACGGGTTCCGGTGGCTGCACGGCGTTCTCCGGCGCCGGAATATCCTCCGGCTGCGGTGGTTCTTCGGGCGGAGGCACATCCTCCGGCTGCGGCATCTCTTCCGGTTGCGGTATTTCCTCCGGCGCCGGCGTTTCTTCAGCGGGCGGCTCTTCGGCCAGCGGCGCCTGTTCCCCGGCTGCCGGCATAGCCTCCTCCAGGGGCGGTATACCGTCAGCCGGCAACCCCGGCATTTCACCGGCTGGCGGAGGCGCCACAACACCACCCCGACCGGGAACCATGCCATCGAGGTCCACACCCCGCCGCGGCAAGTCGACAGCAGGCTCACGCTCAGGCAACGCGGGTGCTTCGGGCAGGCCGCCGGTCTCCGGCAGGCCCGGCAAACCGATACCGGCAGGCCGGTTACATCCCCGCAACAGCAGGAACAGCAACAGCAGCAATAGCAGGGGCAGCAACAGCCACCACCAGCGAAAACGCCGCCGGGTCGCCAGCGGCGCGACGGCGGCCGGGGCCACAGAGGCCGGCGCAACCGGCGCTGCGGCGTCCATTACGGGCAACAGCGCAGCGACTGCATCGTAGCCCGGTTCGGCGTCGTGCCTGAGGAAACCCCAGAACACCAGCACCGGGCGGCTATTAACCAGGAACACGTGGCTGTCATCCGGGAAGTTCATGACATGCTCCAGCAGTCGCCCGAACGCCTGCCGCTCGGTCTCCTTGCCGGTCTGCATCTGCGCCCCGGTGGCAAGAACCCGCTCGCGCGCCTGCAGCAGTTCCTGCGCTGCGCTGCGCTGCTCTTCGGGGGTGGCCGCAGACCAGGGCACCACGTCACCTTCCCGCGGCGCATACCAGTCGATTCGGTCACCATCCTCGCTGCGACGGGGAATGGCGAAATAATCGGCAACGTCGGGACCGAGCTGCCGTTTGATAGCGGCCCGTAACTGGGGTGCAGACAGATAGACCGGGTTGCCATCGGCACCCAGCTGCCGGTACTCCCGTAATCCTCCTGATTGAAGCAATATCGCAGTCACGAATCACTCTGGTTCTTGGTTTTCGGATCACTGTAACGCACTCGTGTCCGAATCAGCAAGCCGCCCCTGCCCGCCGGGGCCGTGCTTTGTTTATTCTTTACAGCCCAGCTCGAACGGCGCCGTGATCCGCGCCTCGTTGAGCGACTTTGCCAATTCCTCCACCGAGTTCGGCTGGTACACCTTGCCGCCGCTTGTCTCGGCGACGCAGACCGATGAGCTCTCCGGGCCCATCTTGATGACATGCGCGGCCACCCAGGGCCGGGCCTTTTTGATGGCCCGGGCGGCGGCGCAAGGATCACCTTCGCAGCTCTCGATGCCGTCGGTAATCAGAATGATCAGGCCGGGCCTGTCCTCGCGGGTTCCGTCCAGCATGGCACCGGCCCGCTGCAGGCTGGCCGCGATCGGCGTGGCACCCTCGGGCGACAGCCTGCTCACGGCCTGTTTCATGGCGGCCCCTCCGCTGCTGACCGGGCTGATGGCCTGGCGCATGATCTGGTCGCAATCCGAATAGGCCACCAGCCCCATGCGGGTATCGGTGGGAACCGTGTCGATGAGCTGCTGTACCAGCTTCTTCGCCACCTGCGTCCGCGGCGGCCCGTACTTGCGGGTGCGGGCCGGATACTTCTGCTGCATCCATTCGACCCGTTCGGGGAACGGAGCCGGTGCCTGCAGGTTGGCCTGTTTGCCGCTAAGCATAGCCGACAGCAACTGCATCGTGGCCCTGGCCTTGGCGTTGCCCTCGTAAATCGACAGCTCTTCGAAGTAACGCTCGTTAAGCGCATTCAGTTCCGGTTCGGGCATGTTCAGCGGGAAGGCCATGCTGCCGGAATTGTCGTACACGAGCACCAGCGCCGGCGGGATGATCTTGTCTTCCGGGCAGTATTCCGTGGCGGCCACCGGGCCTTCGATCACCGGCACCGGCGGCACCACCACCGGCGGCGGCACCACCACCGGCGGTTCTTCCCGCGGTTCCTCTACCGCCACTTGGACCGGTTCTTTGGGCGCCTCGACAAAATCATCGGGGGCCGACTCGCGCGGCCACAGCCACCAGAGCAGTAGTGCCAGCAACAACGCGGCGGCAACTCCTCCAAGCCACAGCCAGGGTCGCCCGACAACCGGCGCGGCCACGACCGCACGCCGGTCCCGGTGCCCCCAGAACGTCAGCACCGGCTGGCCCTCGACCACATAGACATACTCATCACCGGGATACTCGACAGCCTGGCGCAGGGCATCGGCCAGGTGCGCCGAACCGGGCTCGACCTGCGGCAGTTCATCAGACAGGCGCAGGATAGAGGCGCGGCGGTCTTCCAGCAGGCGGCGCGCTTCAGCCTGTTCGCCGGGACCGAGTTCGGACAGGCGCTGCGGGCGCCCGGCGAGATCGCTGTACCACTCCACCACGCCATCGTCCCCGGCCGCGCGCGGGCGCGCCAGCAGGGAGGCCGTCACCGGCGGCAGGTGACGGCGAATGAGCTTCTGCAGATCGTCATAGCGGGAAAAAACTTCCGTGCTGTCGCCACCGAAGGAACTCAGCCCCGAGTTTTCAAGACGGGCAACGCGCATGGATGGCGGCATATCTGTACCTTTTGCTAGCGGGCCGGGCCCTTGTTATCCTGCACAGAAGCACTGCCGGTGGCAGCACAACCGAATTATACCCGAACCCTGCAAAGAACAAACCAGCCCGGCAGGTCGGAGCGCTATGATCATCAAGCCCGTCCAGGTCATCGAAACCAATTCCGTCGAGGAATACCATTTCGTGGGCGGCTACGGCGAACGCATCACCCTGCAGGCAGCGCCGCTGCTGGGCACCATCGGCCGGCTGTCGGACGACGAAGACACGGCGGCTTTTTTCGCCATTCCCAATTTCAACGACCGCAAGACGCGGGTCACCTGGTTCAGCCACAACAAGGGACGCCTGGAGCCGTTCTGGGAACTCGGCGATGACCGCCAGCAAACTGTCCTGGAAGCACTGAAAAAGGTCAGCGCCGAAATCGGGCAGGTGACGCAGCGCCTGGCAAGCCTGCCGGCCGCCGAAGCCGGCACCTATGCGCAACTGATACCTTTGCTGCTCAACCTGCCCGAACCGGTCGAGTATCACCTGTACCTGATCGATGCAAAACCCGTGGTCACCCACTGGGGCATGAGCAAGCAGAAGACCGGCGCCTCACACGATACCCTCACCCCCTTCATCGCCGGCTGGGAGGAACGCCTGCAGGCACGCAAACGCCAGGCCGAGGAAGAAGCGCGCAACGCCGCGCGCGAACGCTCTTTTCTGGGACGCCTTACGCGGGCCGGCGCCCGTAATGGAGCGGTGACTGTGTCACTGCTGTGGAATGACTGCAACGACCTGGACCTGCACGTGGAGTGCCCGGACGGGCAGACCATCAATTTCGAGCACAAGCTGGCCTGCGGCGGCATCCTGGATATCGATCGCAACGCCCACCCCAACGCCCTCACGCGCGAACCGGTGGAGAACATTGTATGGACGCGGCAACCGGAGGTGCGCGGCAGCTATACCATCCATGTGCACCACTACCGGCAGTTCGACGAGACCACACCATCCAGCGCATTTGAACTGCGGCTCAAGCGCGGCAGCAAGGTGCAGCATTTCAAGGGTATTGTCAGCCAGGGCGAACGGGTGGAAGTTACCCGCTTCAAGGTTTGATCAGAAAACTTTTTCGCCGCTTGCCTTCAGGCGCTCGGCGGCCTGCCGCATGTAGTCGATGTCCTGCGCCAGGGCGGGCCGCTGACGACGGT
Organism: Gammaproteobacteria bacterium; assembly: GCA_011374975.1. Lineage (GTDB taxonomy): Bacteria > Pseudomonadota > Gammaproteobacteria > DSM-19610 > DSM-19610 > Thiogranum. Next base: position 83,928 of record DRNU01000151.1, read on the forward strand.
TGAGGTC
>DRNU01000152.1 GCA_011374975.1 Gammaproteobacteria bacterium
AAGCTTTGATCGGGAAAGGGCAGCTCCTCGGCGTTGGCCTGCACGAAACTGACATTGCCGGTAATGCCGTGGTCCAGCAGCCGTTCGCGCCCCACGCTCAACATGGAGCCGTTGATGTCGCCGATGACGACTTCGCCTTCCGGCCCCACCAGGCGTGACAGGCGTTCCGCCAGGTCACCGGTGCCGCCGGCCAGGTCGAGGATGGTCTGGCCGCGGCGCGCACCGCTCTGCTCGATAGCAAAGCGCTTCCACAGGCGGTGTATGCCGAACGACATAACATCGTTCATCAGGTCATAGTTGTCGGCGACCGAGTCGAACACCCCGGCGACGCGTTCCTGCTTCTTGTCCCAGGCGACCTGTTCGAAACCGAAGTGTGTGGTTTTGTCAGCCATGCGCCGGCTACTTGTTGCCGAGTTGTGAATGCGGAGCGCCGGCTTCTTTCAGGCGTGCCAGGTATTCCTGCCAGTTACTGTCCCGGTTGGCGCCCAGCTTGTACAGCGTCTCCCATGAGTAGATGCCGGTGTTGTGATCGTCATCGAAATAGATCTGTATGGCGTAGTTACCGACCGGTTCGATGGCCTTGATGTTGACGTCTTCCTTGTCCACCTGCAGGATGCCCTCGCCCGGGCCGTGGCCCTGTACTTCGGCGGACGGCGAATGTACGCGCAGGTATTCGCAACTCATTTCGAAATGTGCGCCGTCATCGAAGCTGATTTCCAGCATGCGGGATTTCTGGTGCAGGTTGATCTCGGTGGGATGCGGATGTGTTTTCTGTGCTTGTGCCATGTCAAACCTCGCAGGCGTCTAGAGTATATACCGGCTCAGGTCTTCATCCTGGGCCAGGTCAGATAACTGGGTATTCACGTAGTCGGCATCCACTGTCACCCTGTCACCGGACTGGTCGGCGGCGCTGAAGGAGACCTGCTCAAGCAGGCGTTCCATGACAGTATGCAGGCGGCGTGCGCCGATGTTCTCGGTGCGCTCGTTGATTTCCCAGGCGATGCTCGCGATACGCTCGATGCCGTCTTCAGTGAAGTCGAGTTGCAGGCCTTCGGTATTCAACAGCGCGCTGTATTGCTCGGTGAGCGAGGCGTCCGGTTCGGTCAGAATGCGTACAAATTCCTTCACCCCGAGCGCCTGTAACTCCACGCGGATCGGCATGCGGCCCTGCAGCTCCGGGATCAGGTCGGAGGGTTTGGACATGTGGAAGGCGCCGGAGGCGATGAACAGGATATGATCGGTTTTCACCATGCCGTGCTTGGTCGTGACAGTACTGCCTTCCACCAGTGGCAGCAGGTCGCGCTGCACGCCCTCGCGTGACACGCCCGGGCTGCCACCCTGCTCGCCGTGCTGGGTGACCTTGTCGATTTCGTCGATGAAGACAATGCCGTTTTGTTCAACTGAATTCAGCGCACTGAGTTTCAGTTCTTCTTCGTTGATCATCTTGCCGGCTTCTTCATCGCTCAGCGCTTTCATGGCATCGGCGATGCGCAGCTTGCGGGTCTTGGTGCGCCCGCTGCCGAAATTCTGGAACATGCCCTGTAACTGGCTGGTCATTTCTTCCATGCCGGGCGGCGCCATGATCTCAACGCCGACCGGGGCGGCGCTGACTTCGATTTCGATTTCCCTGTCGTCGAGTTTGCCCTCGCGCAGCATCTTGCGGAATTTCTGTCGGGTGTCGCTGTTATCCGTGTCCGCTTCCGGCTCGGCGTTGAAGCCCACACTGCGCGGTTTCGGCAGCAGTACGTCGAGGATGCGTTCCTCGGCGGCGTCTTCGGCGCGGTTGCGTACCCGGGCCATTTCATGTTCACGCGCCATTTTGATGCCGACGTCGGCGAGATCGCGGATGATGGATTCCACGTCACGGCCGACATAACCGACTTCGGTAAACTTGGTGGCTTCCACTTTGATAAAGGGCGCATGGGCGAGCTTTGCCAGGCGTCGTGCGATTTCGGTCTTGCCCACCCCGGTGGGACCGATCATGAGGATATTCTTGGGCGTGATTTCGCCACGCAGCGGCTCATCCACCTGCTGCCGGCGCCAGCGGTTGCGCAGCGCAATGGCGACGGCGCGCTTGGCGTCGTCCTGGCCGATGATGTGTTTGTCCAGTTCCTGGACAATTTCGCGTGGGGTCATTTCGGACATAAGCGTATTCAGTCTATCCGTTAGCCGGTGCCGGGCGTGTCTTCAACACTCCAGCTCTTCCAGGGTCAGGTTGTTGTTGGTGTAGACACAAATGCTGGCAGCGATCTGCAGACCCTTTTCAACGATGCCGCGTGCATCCATCTCCGTGGTGTCGAGCATGGCGCGCGCCGCCGCCTGGGCGAACGGGCCGCCCGAACCGATGGCCATCAGGCAGTCTTCCGGCTCGATGACATCGCCGTTGCCGGTGATAATCAGCGAGCTTTCCCGGTCCGCCACCACCAGCAGGGCCTCCAGGCGGCGCAGCATGCGGTCGGTGCGCCAGTCCTTGGCCAGTTCCACCGCCGAGCGCACCAGGTGGCCCTGGTGTTTTTCCAGCTTGGCCTCGAAACGCTCGAACAGGGTGAAGGCGTCGGCGGTGCCACCCGCGAAACCGGCCAGTACCTTGCCGTGGTACAGGGTGCGCACCTTGCGCGCATTACCCTTCATCACCGTATTGCCCATCGATACCTGCCCGTCGCCGCCGACCACGACGTGGCCATTGCGTCGCACGGAAAGAATGGTTGTACCTCGATACTGTTCCACACCAAACCCGGGATTATCTGAAAGGGCCTGAAATTGTACACCAAGACGGTACCGGGAAGCAGGCTAAAACCCGCGGGCTGAGGCGGTTAGCTGCCTTTGCCGGGTTTTCGTGCGCGTGGATGGGCCTTGTCGTAGACCCGTGCCAGGCTCTGGAAATCGAGGTGGGTGTAGATCTGGGTGGTGCTCAGGTTGGCGTGACCGAGCAATTCCTGCACGGCGCGCAGGTCACCGCTGGATTCCAGCACGTGGGTGGCAAAGGAATGGCGCAGCATGTGCGGGTGCAGCCGGCTGTCCAGGCCCTGTTGCAGGGCCCAGCGGCGCATGCGCTGCTGCACACTGCGCGCGCCAAGGCGTTTGCCGCTGCGGTTGATAAACAGCGCCGTTTCGCCATCGGCACAGTGCAGGGCGCGGGTTTTCAGCCAGTTACGCAGTACTTCCAGCGCGGTACGCCCGACCGGCACCACGCGCGTCTTGCTGCCCTTGCCGAGCACCCGCACCTGGCCCTGCTGCAGGTCGAGCTGTTGCAGGTCGAGGCCGACCAGCTCGGCGAGGCGCAGGCCGGAGGAATACATCAGTTCCATCATGGCCAGGTCGCGCTGGCCCAGCCAGTCGCCGGGTTTGCCGTTCAGCAGGCGTTGCACGCGGTCGACATCGAGGCTGTGCGGCAGCCGGCGGGGTGTTTTGGGTGCGCGAATGTCCTGCGCCGGGTTGCCGGCCAGCACCCCCTCGCGGATCAGGTAGCGGCAGAAGCTGCGCAGTGCCGACAGCCGGCGCTGGATACTGCTGCCGCCCAGCCCCTGCCGGTGCTGTTGGGCGGCGAAGGCGCGCACCTGCTGCGGGTGCAGTTCCGACCAGCGTTCGATGCCCTGTTCGTCACAGAAACGTACGGCGGATTCGAGGTCGCGCCGGTAGCTGCTCAGGGTGTGTGGCGACAGGCGCCGCTCATCGCGCAGGTGGCTGGCAAAGTCGTCCAGGCGAGCCAGTTCGCGCTGTTGCACGATTACTTGCTGTCGTGTTTCTGCAGCAGGCGCACCATCAGTTCGCCGAGGTGGCTGAGGAACAGGGTGCCCATCCCGGGATGGAAGCGGTTCACCTCACGGCTGCCGATGGTGAGCAGGCCGGCGCAGGCGTGTTCGCCAAGCGGAATGACAGCGGCGGACTCGATGGCGGCGGCCTGTTCCTGGAACAGGAAGTCCAGTTGTTCCTGGCGCAGGCGGCCGCACTGCGGCTTGCTTTCGCCAATCGGTGTGGGGAACAGTTCCCTGACGCTGTCATCGATAACCAGTTCGGCGGCACCGGTCTCGCGTTGCCGGGTTTCATCCAGGCCGGGCAGGTGCAGGTTAATCGTGTCGGCGTTGAATTCGTTGCGCAGGTGGGTTTCCAGTGTGTCCAGCAGTTCGATCAGCGAACCGGCACGCAGCAGGTCAAGGGTCATCTGGTGCATGCGTTCATTGAGACGGTCATTGTCGCGCGCCACGTCGACCAGCTCCAGCAGCTTGTTTTTCAGGCCCTGGTTCTGTTCGCGCAACAGTTGCACCTGGCGCTCGATCAGGGAAACGGCAGTCCCGCTGGGATGCGGCAGTTGCAGTTCTGTGAGCAGCTCGGGGTGCTGGTCAAAAAAATCCGGATGTTGTTTCAGAAATGCGGAGACCTGTCCGGCATCGGTTTCCCGGGCACGGGGTTCGGCATTGGCTGTGCTTGTCATAGTTGTATTTTACCCTCAAAAACAAATGTGGCTGGACCCGTCATCAGCACTGGCTGACCTTCGCCTGCCCAGCTTACCACAAGATCTCCGCCGCGCAGTTCGACGCTGACGGTTTCATCCAGCTGGCCCTGCAGGCGGCCGACCACCACGGCTGCACAGGCACCTGAACCGCAGGCCAGCGTTTCACCGACACCGCGTTCGAAAACGCGCAGGCGGATGCGGTCACGCGCGACAACTTCCATGAAGCCGACGTTGACGCGGTTGGGGAAGCGCGGGTGTGCTTCCAGCTGCGGCCCGAGTTTTGTCACGGGTGCTGAATCGGCATGCGGTACCTGGAGCACCGCGTGCGGGTTGCCCATGGAGACGGCGCCGAGTTCGACGGTCTCGCCTGCGACAGACAGCGCGTAGCGTGTCGCACGTACCGTTGCCTGGAACGGGATCTGTTCCGGTTCCAGGCGTGGTGCACCCATGTCGACAGTGATGCTCTCGTCGTCCTCGACGATCAGCTCGATGCGCCCCGCCGGGGTCTGTACCGGGATACGGTCGGAATCGGTCAGGCCCCTGTCGCGTACGAAGCGGGCAAAACAGCGCGCGCCGTTACCGCACTGTTCCACTTCCGTGCCGTTGGCATTGAAAATACGGTAGCGGAATTCAGCGTCGGGGCTGTCGGACTTTTCCACCAGCAACAGCTGGTCGCAACCGACACCCATGCGGCGGTCGGCGAGGTGGCGAATCTGTTCAGTACTCAGTTCAATCGGCTGGCTGAAGGCGTCGATGACCACGAAGTCATTCCCCAGGCCGTGCATTTTGCTGAAAGCCAGTTCCATGCGTGAAGGTTACGGGGTGAACGGTAATTTGCAAGCGCCGCGCAAGCCGACCAGAATTCACACCATGAGAAAAAGTTGCCACGTATCTGCCTGCCGGCGTGTGGCCGGGCAAGGCTGCACATGAGTACTGCCCGCGCCGGGGCCTTGCCGGATGTGCTGCGCATGCGGCAACTGGGAGTGCCCGCCATGGCCGGGCTGCTGGCGCATTACGGCCTGGTCTGCGAGGCGGTTGCGGACGGGGTGGCGATTCCCGGCAGTTTCTGGGGTGACGAAGAGGCCGGCCTGATCGGCAGGCGCCTGCTGGTACGTGGCGATACGCCGGTGCACTCCGCCCTGCACGAAGCCTGTCACTGCATCTGTATGACACCGGCGCGACGCGCCGGCCTGCATACCGACGCCGGCGGCGACTATGATGAAGAAAACGCGGTCTGCTACCTGCAAATTCTGCTGGCGGACCAGCTGCCCGGGGTCGGCCGCGAGCGCCTGATGCGCGATATGGATGCCTGGGGCTACAGTTTCCGGCTGGGGTCTACCGCTGCCTGGTTTGAGGGCGATGCCGATGACGCCCTGCAATGGTTGCTGCTGCGCGGACTGGTCAATGACGACGGGCAACCGGTCTGGCGACTGCGTGACAGTGAACTATAAGCGGCCGTGGACGATGAAATGGCGGTCGCTGACAACCTCGACCTGTAGCTGTTCGAGCCCCTGTTGGGCGAGCTGCGCGCGGACCTCATCCGGCCGGTAGGCTGCCAGCAGCGAGTTATAGAAATCCTGTCGCAGAACCTCCGGCTCGTCGGCCGCGTAAGTCTGTTGAAGATGTGCGGCCTGTTCCAGGCTGTCAGGGCGCATCAGGTCCATGATGAATACGCCTGTGCCGGGACGGCCATGCGCGGTGCAGGCCTGCCACAGCACTGCGGGGTCAGCGAGGTGATGCAGCAGGCTGTTGGACATGATGAACGCGTAGTGCCGGCGCGGCAGTTGCGCCTCCGGCAGGTAGCCGTGGAAATACTCGATACAACTATCCAGCCCCTGCGCCACGGTTTCGCTGCGTGCCAGAGTCAGCATAGCCTCGGCGGCATCGACGGCGTGGATATGGCAGTCCGGAAAGCGGCGCGCAAAGCGCCTGCAGATATCGCCCGGGCCGCAGCCGAGATCCAGCACATGACCGGGTGCTGTGATGCCACCGTGTTGTTCGAGCAGTTCGATGAAATGGTTGTGCGGTTCGCTGAAATCAGCCTGTGCATAGGCCTGCGCCTGCGCCGGATCGTCCATGAGTTCCGCTTCGGGGGTGCGCTGCACGGCGAATGACCTAGAGTGCCGGGATAATTTCGTTTTCGAACAGGTCGGTTACGCGTTCGCGGGCACGAATCAGGTGTGCCGTGTCGCCGTCCACCAGGATCTCCGCCGCACGCGGGCGGCTGTTGTAGTTGGAGCTCATGGTAAAGCCGTAGGCCCCGGCGGAACGCACCGCGAGCAGGTCGCCCTGCCGGATCGCCAGCGCCCGGTTTTTGCCGAGAAAATCACCGGTTTCACAGACCGGGCCGACCACGTCCCAGTGGCGCGCCTCGTCCTGGCGTGGAATAACGGGGACAATGTCCTGCCAGGCGGCGTACAGCGCGGGCCGGATCAGGTCGTTCATGGCCGCATCGACAATGGCGAAATTCCGTTCTTCGCTTTCCTTGAGATACAGCACCTCGGTGACCAGGATTCCCGCGTTGGCGGCGATGGCGCGCCCCGGTTCAATAAGAATTTCCCGGCCGCTGCCGGCCAGTCGCGCCAGTAGCGGGCGCACATACTGCCCGGGTGAGGGCGGATGCTCATCCTGGTACTGCACGCCGAGCCCGCCGCCCAGGTCGAGGTGGTGAATGGCGATACCCTGCGCCTCCAGGCGCTCGACCAGTTCCAGCACCCGGTCCAGCGCATCGACAAAGGGTGCGATTTCGGTGAGCTGGGAGCCGATGTGGCAGTCCATGCCGGTGACCTGCAGGCTACTGGCATCCGCCGCCTGCCGGTAGCAGTCCAGCGCGCTGTCGACCGCGATGCCGAACTTGTTTTCACGCAGGCCGGTGGAAATATAGGGGTGCGTGTTGGCGTCCACGTCCGGGTTGATGCGTAATGACACCGGCGCGACCACGCCGTGGGCGCGCGCCACGCTGTCCAGCTGTGTCAGCTCGGCCCCGGATTCCACGTTGAAACAACGGATGCCGGCTTCCAGCGCCTGTTCCATCTCCGCCACGGTCTTGCCGACACCGGAAAAAATGACCTTTGCCGGGTCGCCGCCGGCGCGCAACACGCGCGCCAGTTCGCCGCCGGAAACAATGTCGAAGCCCGAGCCCAGCCGTGCCAGCAATGCCAGTACCGCGAGGTTGGAGTTGGCCTTGACGGCATAGCACACCAGGTGCGGATGATCGCCCAGCGCGGCATCGAAGGCGCTCCAGTGGCGTTCCAGCGTGGCACGTGAATACACGTACAGCGGTGTGCCGTGTTCGGCGGCCAGCTGCTGTACGTCAACCTGCTCGGCCAGCAGGCGACCGTTCCGATAATCGAAAAAATCCATGGTTGTTAGTTCTTGTCCGGTTCGTCCTGCGCGGCGGGCGGGTTCTGCACAGCGGGCTGCTCCTGCGGCGCAGGTGGGTCCGGCTGCGCAGGTTGCTCCGGCAGGTACAAGCCGCCTTCCTGTCCGCAGCCGGACAGAATGGCGCCGGTGCCGGCCAGTGCAATGACCAGCCACAGCAGGTAGTGTGCCCAGCAGGGTTTCATGGTGGTGTCCTGAATCAGATGTTACGCAGGAGTATACGAAGCCCGGCCGCAAAGCCCAAATCCGCTGCATCGTGCCAGAGGGCGGGCGAGCGGGTAATATGGCGCGTTTAACCCCGCGGACAGGAGTGCAACATGCTGGAGATGCTGGAAATCGAGCCTCGTGAACCGGCCCGCTGTGCGGTGATCTGGCTGCACGGGCTGGGCGCCAGTGGCGATGATTTTGTACCATTGATCCAGCAATGGGGCCTGGCCGACGAGCTGGGGGTGCGTTTTGTACTGCCGCATGCCCCGCATCGGCCGGTTACCCTTAATGGTGGCATGGTTATGCGCGCCTGGTACGACCTGTATGACCTGGGTTTCGGGCGCGGGGAAGACAGTGCCGGCATCGGGCAGGCGCAGCAGCAACTGCTGGAACTGATCGACCGCGAGCGGCAACGTGGAATTCCCGACGCACGTATTCTCCTGGCGGGGTTCTCGCAGGGCGGCGCCATTGCCCTGTATACCGCGCTGCGTCACCCGCAGCTGCTGGCCGGCGTACTGGTGCTGTCCGGCTACCTGCCGCTGGCGGAGCGGCTGGCGGCGGAGAAACGCGCCGCTGATTCGCTGCCGATCCGTATTGACCACGGCAGGCAGGACCCGGTGGTCCCGTTCGCGGTGGCACAGGCCACGCGGCAAAAGCTGGAAGCCGAGGGCTACACGGTGGAATTTCATGCCTATGAAATGGAGCACAGCCTGTGCCCGCCCCAGATTGAAACTTTACGGCACTGGCTTGTCGAACATCTGGGCGGGGCGGATTGATGCATATCAACGACAGGGCTGCGGCCAATCACGGATAATTCAGTATATGAATATATTAGTCATTATTGTTATTGCTCTGGCGGGCCTGTTGCCGGGACGGTCATCGGCGGCGCCGGACGGGGCTGAGCTCTACCAGCAGCACTGTGCGGTATGCCATGGTGTCGATGGTAACGGTGGCGTCGGTATCCCGCTCTACCTGCCGGATTTCCTGGCCGTCGCCAGCGATAATTACCTGCGCAGCACCATCCGCGAGGGGCGTCCCGGGCGCGTGATGCCGGCATTTCCCGGCCTGAGCGATGCAGAAGTCGATGCTATCGTGGCCTATATACGTGCCTGGCCGACACAGCCGGCCCCGGTTTACAGCAGCACGGCCCTGCGCGGGGATGCCGAACACGGCAAGGCCCTGTTTGAGCGCCATTGCGCGACCTGCCACGGCGACCACGGTCAGGGCGGTGCCGGCACCGGTGTGACTTTCTCACGGCCGCGCGAGACACCTGTCGAGGCCCCGGCGCTGAATAACCCGGGTTTCCAGAAATCGGTCAGTGACGGGATGCTGAAGGCGACGTTGCTGCGCGGGCGTGAAGGGACGCCGATGCCGTCGATCAAGTCGCTCGGCCTGCACGAACAGGACGCGGACGACCTGGTTGCCTACCTGCGCACCTTGAAAGGCCCGGACCTGGAAAGAGTGACCGGTGATCCCGAACCCGTGATCCGGTTCGAGTCGTCATACGATCTTGCCCAGACGCTGGAGAACCTCAAACAGGCCGTGGTGGGCCGTAACTTCCGCATCATTCGTGTCCAGTACCTGGATGCAGGTCTGGCGGAACCCGGCAAGGAAGACAAGCGCAAGGTGATGCTGTATTTCTGTAATTTTGCCTTCCTCAACGATGCGCTGGCCATCGACCCGCGCGTCGGCCTGTTCCTGCCCTGTCGCATCACGCTGCTGGAATCCGATAACGGTGTGGAGGTAATGAGCATCAACCCGAAAAATCTCAGCCGCCTGTTCAATAACAGCAAGCTCGATGACTACTGTGAACAGATGCATGATGTGTACGCGGAAATCATGGAGGAGGCGACGCTGTGAAAAAGTTATTGATGTTATGGCTGTTGCTGGTCTCACCGGTGTCGTTCGCCGAGGACCTGTTCATGGCACGTTCCCAGCTGCCGTTTCCGGAAGCCATGTCGGTGTTGCAGCAGGCGGTGCGGGAGAATGGCTACACGGTATCGCGCGTGCAGCGTGTCGATATCGGCCTGACAAAAATGGGCTACAAGACGGACAAGTACCGGGTGGTGTTCTTCGGCAATCTCGATGAGCTGCACGCCATCACCGACCAGTACCCGGATCTGGTGCCCTATCTGCCGCTCAAGATCGCGATTTTTGCCGAGAACGGTGAAACTATTTTACTGGCATCCAGTTTCAAGCACCTGCGCCCGTTTTACATGGAACCCGCCTTGCAGGCGCGTTTCGATCAATGGGAAAAAGCGATCCGGGCTATCCTTGACCAGGTACGGCTTGCGGAATAGCACATGCCGGTACCGCTCTACTGTTCCTGCCGGTGTTTTTGCAAGGCTTCGTTGAGCAGGCTCTCGATACGTTTTTTGTAGTTCAGGAAGTGGATGGTCTGCACGCCGCCATCGGGATTGTCCCTGACGAGCATGCCGGGGTTGACGTCGATGTCGGTAATGTATATCGGGTAGTTGCTGCCACTGCCGCGTTTGCGGGTGATATGTTCGGCGGCTTCCTGGAAGATGCGGTCGCCGAATTCCAGTGCCGAGAATTCCCGCTTGCCGCAGAAGATACTGAATGACCCGTGGTTGTTGTCTTCCAGGTCACCGATGACCTGTACATCCATGTAGCAATGTGTGTCGCTGTAATAGGCGGCATTCACGGGTTCCAGCACGTACTGGTCCTGGCTGTCGCGGCAGACCTGGAAAAACTGGAAGTCCTCGTCCCCGGCCAGGCTGTTCGGCAGGCTCATGTTGCGCAGCCGGTAGCGAATGCTGTCGAGGAAGTTATGGAACTGGCCCAGCAGCGTTTGCCGGTCGTGGAAGGCAACGCTCTGGTGAAACAGTGAGCCGCGTTCATCCAGGATATAGACCTGCGCCCGTCCGCCGCGCAGCAGGTAGAACATCTGTACGATGCCCTCGCGGTTTTTTTCCAGTACCGGGCCCGGCAGCGAGTCTTCCAGCATCGGCCCGTCCATGCGGATCGGGCTGAACGCCGCCTGCGGCTGGCCAAGGTAGTTGAGCAGTGCACTGTGTGAATCGAGTTCATGGTGGCGCGGTACATTGTGCTCGCATTGCAGAACGAAGTAGGTCTGCCCGATGCGCAGCGCAAAGCGCGCATGTCTGCGCCAGTGGTTGCGGTAGAAAAAGCTGCTGATCTCGCTGAACAGTTCTTCCAGGCGGCGCGCGATGATGGGGCCGCGCGAGGAGGAAAAACTGAAACAGGGGACCGGTGGCGGTATTTTCCCGGCGTCGACCGGCAGCCAGGCGAAGAAGTCGCACAGGCAGTCGAGTAACGCGGTGCGGCCGGTGTAGCGGAATGTCAGCACTTCCCCCCAGGTAGTCACCAGCACCATTTCAAAGCTGATGGCGAGGTTTTCCCACTGGCCGCCGTAGCTCAGCGGGTCGATACGTTCGCTGACCAGGTGCATGCCGCTACGGGTGAGCTTGGACATGGGGTCGTGCGCAAGGTTGATAAACAGTCCGGCCTGGCGCACGGTTGCCTGTTCGGCCAGCGCCTGCATGTCGCTCTCCCGGGCCTTGCCGCGCGGGAACATCTGTTGCAGGCAGTCGAGGATACAGCGCAGCTCCCACTGGCCGAGGCTGGAATCGGGTGGTTGTACGCTGAGGGTCGACGGGTTGCGGTTTATCAGGCCGTTGAAGTGGCACCAGGCCAGCAACTCCAGCAGGCTTGCAGTGCGTTTCAGCGGCGTGTGTTCAGCGGCTTCGCGCACCAGGACATTGCCACGGTAGATAGCCCAGCCGTGCCGGTCTTCCGCCTCGATATGGTGCAGCGAAAGCCGTTCTTCGGACAGGTCGCGGGAGACCCCGGGGTTGATCATCTCCACCTTGCCGGCCTTGCGTTCGAAGGCGACATAGAGTTTGCGGCCCAGCAGGTTGAGGTCGGCGGAATTGATGGCAAGATCACAGTTCTGTTCACGGCCGAACTGGGACAGCGCGCGGTAACTGCGCGTCAGTTCGTCCACCAGCATGTGCCGCTCTTCCAGCACGCGCTTGATTTTCCATTGCCGGCGCTGGTCCAGCGAGACCAGCTTGGCGCGGCCCCAGCCCCAGGTCTCGACCAGTTCCCGCACCGCTTCCCGGCGCCAGGACTGTTCACGTCCCCGGTCCGGCTTGCTCATGGGTTCGTTGACCTTGAAATAGAAGCAACGCCGTGCCAGGTCGAGGCGTTCCATTTCCTTGCGCGAGAACAGGTACTCTTCGACGGTGTTACACATCATCACGTAGGGGTCGAGCTGGTCCAGCTGGGCGTCGGCGTTGTGCACGGCCTTCTTGAAGCGTATGGCGAGTATCTCGATATCCGGGTACTGGTTGGCATAGGCTTCCATCAGCAGGATCTTGAGGATGGATTTGTACGGTGAGTCGACCGCCTTGTAGAGCTGCCACAGCGTGGCGCCGAAAAACTCTTCGCTGGGCAGGTGTGACAGGCCGCCGAAGTCGACGATGTCGTTGGCCTTGATAAAGCGGTTGACGATCAGCCGGTCGACATAGGCCTCGTAGTCCCGTTCATGCTGTGCCGGTACCAGCCACCAGACCGGGTAGCGCCCGGCCACCAGCAGTCCGGTGCGGTAGAACTCGTCCAGCAGCAGGTGGTGCTGGGAACTGCCGGCGTTCTCATTGGACAGTTGCTGGTGTTGCTGCTGGCGGAACGAAGCATCGTCCATGAGGAAGAAATGCACTTCCAGGCCGAGCGATTCGGCCCAGCTCTGTACCCCGTCGGCCTTTTCCTGCAGGGCGGCGATATCCACATCCGACAGGCCCGGGCGATGACAGATCCAGATATCGAAGTCGCTGGTCCTGGAGTAGGCGATGGTCCCGGTGCTGCCCATCAGGAACAGCGCATGTATCGAATAGCGGCGCTGGGCGCGACGCCGGTAACTGAAACTTTTGGCGAGTTTGCGCGCGCTCTGTATGTGGCGTTTGCCGGGTGTGTAGTCAGAGATACCGCACGGCGTCTTGTTGGACAGGTAGCCCGGCAGCATCGGGTGGTTGATATGGAACAGCAGCGGCAGCAGCTGAATGAAAACCCGCTGCCGGTTTTCCAGCGATTCCTGTACACGCCGCAGCCGGTCCTTGTTCAGCGACAGGAAGCGGCGTTTGACGGCGCGCAGCTGGAGCGCATCGATTTCGAATTTATGCCGTTGTCCGAAATCCGCCGTGACGACACGCCGCGTGTCGCCGCTCGGCGCTGTGTGTGTGGCAGGAACCTGTTTGCCGGGTGTGGCCATGTGAATAACCGCAGTTACAGTGCGATGGCGTGTTCGCCCTGCTCGGAGCGTGCCTGTGACAGCGCCATGCCGGCACGTTTCAGCAGGCTGGTGGCATTGTCGTTCCTGCGCCAGTCGGTGACGCCGTAACAGGTGTTGATGTGTTCGCCGCCCGGCATCTCCTCGCCCAGTGCGAGCAGGCGCTGCCGCAGCTTGTCGGCCAGTCGCAGCGCTGCATCGGGCGCGGTTTCCGGCAGTACCAGGATAAATTCATGCCGCTCGTTGCAGCCGATCAGGTCTGCCCAGCGTAACTGGTCCTTGAGCAGACGGGCGACCTGCTGCAGCAGGCGGTTATGCTGCTGTTCCCCGTGGACTTCCATCATCAGCACCGAGATGGTGCTGTTATAGCGTCGTGAACGCGCCACCTGGGGTTCCAGCGCCAGCATCATGCCGCGCTGGTTCAGCAGGCCGGTCACGCTGTCGGTCATGACCTGTTGTTTGAGTTCCAGGTCCAGCCTGGCGTGCGCCTGCTCCAGCTGCACCTGCCGGTCGATACCGATAAACAGGCGGGCCCGCGTTTCGCCGTCAAGCTCGAAGTTGTGGACTTCGAAATGGTGTTTGATATCCTCGGGGTCGGTCCAGCAGACGGATTTTTCGTTCCTGAGCAGCGCCTGCAACGGGTGCTCCCTGAGTGCCGGGAGGCATTTTCCGTGCAGATTCATGGCCCGGGCTCTTCCCACCAGTTGCTCGAAGCCGTGGTTATAGCTGATGACACAGTCCTGTTTGTCCAGCACCAGTAGCGCAAACGGGCAATTGTCGACGATAGCCAGGGCCTGGGCAGGCGAGAGGAATTCCGTCATCGGGTCGATTCTCCAGAACAGGTGATAAATACGTGGTGCTTACCAGTCTGTGTAACGGAATTTGTGACAGATTCTTTATATAGAGTGAGGCCTGTTTCACGTCCCCGGCGGGGAGGCCCCGGGTTCCGGTTCAGTCGTATTCTTCAGCGCGCAGCGCTTTTCCATGAACTTTTTCAGCAGGATAGCGTTGCTCGTTGATCACGATCTTGTCTTTTGCCGCGGCGATCAGGTCAATATCGAGCTGGTCGGCGGTGCGGATCAGGTAAATCAGGATATCGGCCAGCTCCAGGGCCACGGCGTTTTTCTTGTCAGGCTTCAGGTCCCAGCTTTGTTGCTCGGTAAGCCATTGAAAATGCTCGACCAGCTCGGCCGCTTCCGCAATCAGCGCCATGCTCAGGTTTTTCGGGGAGTGAAATTGCTGCCAGTCGCGGGTGGCTGCGAAGGCCGCCAGTTGCAAGCGCAGTTGTTCCAGGCTGTCGGGCTGTTTTTTGTCGCTCACAATGTTCATTAAATCACACTACTTGCCGCTATCACCAGGACCGGAGACAGGAAATCACGACAGGCATAATAATCGGGGCATGACCGCCAAACCGAAAATTCGAATCCTTGTGGCCCTTGTGGCGCTGCTTGCCTGCCTGCAACCGCTTGCGGCTGCCGAGGTAAAGGGTACGGTTACGGTCGATTATCGTGGCCTGTTCAGCGCCGACAGCGGGGCGCAGAGTTACCCCGTGTCCGTTGCGCTGGAGCCTGCCGCGGGGCAGAAGACGATCCGTCGTGCTGCCCGCCGCCAGGTTATCGAGATTATAGATAACCGCATGCGTCCTGCTTTTATTACAGTACAGAAGGGTGACCACATCAGATTTATCAACCGTGATTCGGTGTTCCACGAGGTATTCTCGCTGTCGCCCGGTGAGCCGGTATCGGTACGCCTGGGCAAGACCAAAGAGCACAATGCCAGCACCGAGCTGGTCCTGGACCAGGTCGGCACCACGCATTTTTTCTGTCGCATTCACAACAAGAGTTACGCGCGTGTCGACGTGGTCGATACGTCCTACCTGCAAATGATACAGCCGGGCCAGGTGTTTCATTTCGTCGGTTTGTCACCCGGCAAGTGGACCTTGCGTCTTGCCTCTCCGGCGGGTGAAACGCGCCGGGTTCCGGTGACGGCGATGACTTCGCCGCCGCCGTTACAGCTGACGATCGCCTCGCGCGATGGCGGCTTCGCCGACAGCAGGCTCAAGCCGCAGGCAGGCATCGAACAGTTGTACCCGGTATCGGAGTGGTGAGGTTGTTACGTGAATATTGAACAGAAAAATACCCTGTTCATTATATCGCTGGTGCTGGTGGTGCTGTTCGGCGTTGCCGGTGCGGCATTCCTGCTGGTGCGCGACCACGTCGAGGTCAGTATCAACGACGAGCTGGAGCGGGCCCGCAAGGTGTTCGTACAGTCGCAGAAGAACCGCTTCGATAACCTGCTTACCGTGGCACGCAGTGTACGCGATGAGCCGAGCCTGATTGCGGCGACCCTGACCGGGGATATTGCCACGGTGCGCAGCATGCTCGACGACCTCTACCCGCGTCCGGGTTCGGACTTTATGGCGGTCTACCTCGATACCGGTCCCGGGGGTGTGGCCGGCGCCGGCAACAAGCCGCACTATACCTCGCCCCAGGTGCTGAGTTCCCCGGTGCTGATCGACCTGGTACGAGGCCTCACCAGTGGTGAGCCGATCAGTTTCGGCAATGCCCTGCTATACGACAGCTGGCTGCAGCTGGTGGCGGTGCCGATCGAAAATCCGCTCGGTGGCCGGGTCGGCGCGCTGGTGGTTGGCGAGCGTTTCGATGTGGCGGACCTGCATGACCTGCGCCAGCTGGTGTATGCCGATTTGGCGGTTTTCAACGGCAGCCAGTTGCTGGCCAGCAGTATCAAGAACCTGCAGCCTGCGCTGCACCAGGTCAACGGCCTGTCGGACCCGGCAGGTACCGGCCTCCTGGACCTGGACGGGGAGCGCTACAGCTTCCGTATTCTGCCCGCGCTGAACCGGGTCGGTAGCGATGAGCAATCAGTCAGAATACTGCTTGCGGTAAAACATTCGACCTACTGGGGCCCCTACCGGGTGCTGGGCGGAAATGCCCTGTATTTCTCCGCCATTATCCTGCTGCTGGCGGCCCTGTTCGGCATCAGTATCAGCCGCCACACCCTGACCCGGCCAATCCGTCTGCTGGCGCGTGCCACCCGGGCCATCGCCAGTGGCGACATGAGTCTCAATGTATCGATGAAGCGCAATGACGAGCTGGGTCAACTGGGCGATTCGCTCAATACCATGCTGGGCGCCCTCAATGCATCGCGCGGCGAACTCGAACACGGTCGCCAGCGGTTCCGGGATTTTGCCGCCAGCTCCTCGGACTGGTTGTGGGAAACCGATCGCGGCGGGCATTTTACTTTTGTTTCCAGCAGTGTTTCCGAAACCCTGGAGATGCCGGCCGAGACCTGGCTGGGGCGTACCCCGGCCGAAATTTTCCCTGGCAGCAACCTGTCCGAGCTGATGGAGGCGTTGCGCCAGTCAGACCGGAAACAGCGCAAGTTCCGCGATGTGGAAATCTGGGTGCATGCGCAGAATGCCGACCAGCATTGCCTGCGGCTGAACGGTGTGCCGGTATTCAGTAACAAGACCTTCAAGGGCTACAGGGGCACAGCGAGCGATATTACCAAGCTGAAACAGGATGAGAAACGCATGGTCATCCTGGCCAACCAGGATCATTTGACCGGCCTGTCGAACCGGCGCCATTTCCTGGAGGACCTCAACCACGAAATACGCCGTGTGGAACGGCACGGCCAGCTGGGTGTGCTGTTGCTGATCGACCTGGATCATCTCAAGCTGGTCAACGATACCGCCGGTCATGCCGCGGGCGACCAGATTATCGTGCAGGTGGCCGGGCTGCTGAAACGCGCCTCGCGCGAGCAGGATTTCCTGGCGCGTATCAGTGGCGACGAATTCGCGGTCGCCTATTCGGCCATGAGCGAAGAGCAGGGTATGGAAAAGGCACACCAGTTGCTGGAACGTATCAATGCGCTGAAGCCCCGCTACGGTGGCCGCACGCTGAACATTTCCGCCAGTGTCGGTGTCGTGACCTTCCCGCAGCAGGGCAAGGTGCCGGTTGAACTGATGGCCAAGGCCGATGCAGCCATGAGTGTCGCCAAGAGCGGCGGGCGTAACCGCGTCCACCGTTACAAGGAATCCGACATGATGCGCGAGCGCATGGATAACCAGCTGGTATGGAAAGACCGCCTGCTGGAAGCGCTGGAATGTGACGAGTTGCGGCTGGTATTCCAGCCTATCGTCGGCGTGGCCAGTGGCAAGGTGCACCATTTCGAAGTACTGGTGCGCATGCAGGAACCGGATGGCACCCTGATCGCGCCGGGTAAATTCATCCCGGCCGCCGAGCAGTTCGGACTGATCCAGCAGCTTGACCGCCAGGTCGTGACCAAGGCTATCCGTCACCTGGCGGACCTGCCCGCGGAAATGAAGGACATCGGTTTTTCCATCAACCTGTCGGGTCTGTCGGTAGGCCTGCAGGCCATGTATGAGTTGATTGAGCAGGAACTGCGCGAGGGGGGTGTCGATCCCGGTCGTGTCACGTTCGAGATCACCGAGACCGCGGCCTGCGAGCAGATCAGTACCGCCATGGAGTTTATCCAGAAGGTACGCCAGCTGGGTTGCCTGGTCTCGCTGGATGATTTCGGCGTCGGATTCTCATCCTTCTCCTATCTGAAGCACCTGCGTGCCGACATCCTGAAAATCGACGGCAGCTTTATCCGCGACATCCACAACAATAATGCCGACCAGCTGTTCGTGAAGGCGCTGGTCGACGTGGCGAGTGGCATGGGTATGCGCACCATCGCCGAGTTCGTGGAGAACGAGCAGGTGTTCGAACGCGTACGCAGCCTGGGTGTCGATTATGTGCAGGGCTACTATCTGGGCAAGCCGCAGACCAGCCTGGAAACCTCCATGCCCGAAACCGGCGTGGAAACGGGCGCCAGCGCCTCGGTCGCCTGAGTACTGCCGGTCGGGGACTAGTCTTCCATTCTTTCGCGCGCGCGCGCAATGGCGGCCCTGACCTGTGCCGGTGCGGTGCCGCCGAAATGATCGCGCGCCGCCACCGAACCCTCCAGTGTCAGTACCTCGAAGACATCATCCTCGATAATCGCCGCGAGATCCTGTAACTCCGGCAGGCTCATTTCTGACAGGTCACGCCCGCTGTCGATACCCAGTCGCACGGCGCGGCCGACAACTTCATGAGCGTCGCGGAATGCCATGCCCTTGCGCACCAGGTAGTCGGCCAGGTCGGTCGCGGTGGAATAGCCGCTGGCGGCGGCGCGACGCATGTTGTCGCTTTTGCATTGCAGCGCGGGGACCATGTCGGCAAAGGCGCGCAGGCAGTCCAGCAGGGTGTCCACAGTATCGAACAGCGGTTCCTTGTCTTCCTGGTTGTCCTTGTTATAGGCCAGCGGCTGGCCTTTCATCAGCATCAGCAGCCCGAGCAGGTGTCCGGCGACGCGGCCGGTTTTGCCGCGCACCAGTTCCGGGACATCCGGGTTTTTCTTCTGCGGCATAATGCTGGAGCCGGTGCAGAAGCGGTCCGGCAGGTCGATGAAGTCGAACTGCGCGGAGGCCCACAGGATCAGTTCCTCGGAAAAGCGCGACAGGTGGGTGAGTATCAATGCCGCCGCCGCGCAGAATTCGATGGCGAAGTCACGGTCACTGACCGCGTCCAGCGAGTTCTCGGCCGGTGCCTCGAAGTCCAGCAGTTCGGCCGTGTAATGCCGGTCGATGGGAAAACTGGTGCCGGCCAGCGCCGCGGCGCCCAGCGGCATGACGTTGACCCGCTTGCGGCAGTCCAGCAGGCGCTGGTGGTCGCGCTGCAGGTTTTCGAACCAGGCCAGCATGTGGTGGCCGAAAGTAACCGGCATGGCGACCTGCAGGTGGGTGAAGCCGGGCAGCAGGGTATCCGCCTCGCGTTCGGCCAGTTCCAGCAGACCCTGTTGCAGGCGCCGCAGTTCCCGGCAGGCGTCATCGATGCGGTCGCGCAGGTAGAGGCGCATGTCGGTTGCCACCTGGTCGTTGCGCGAACGCCCGGTGTGCAGCTTTTTGCCGGCCTCGCCGATCAGCGCCGTGAGCCGTGCCTCGATGTTCATGTGCACGTCTTCCAGGCTCACCGACCATTCGAAGTCGCCCTGTTCGATAGACGCCTCGATCCGGTCCAGCCCGTCCAGGATGGCCGCGCACTCGTCGTCGCTGATGACCGCGACTTTCGCCAGCATGCGCGCATGGGCGCGCGAGCCCTGGATATCGTAGCGGTACAGGCGCCGGTCGAAGCCGACCGAGGCGGTGAAGGCCTCGACAAAAGCATCGGTGGATTCTGTGAATCGCCCCCCCCAGGGTTTGGCGCTGTTCGAATGGTCTGTCATAACGGGTCCGGTACTGTTTTCAACAGCGCCCGAGTATACCTCAAAGTACTGTCAGGGCCGGCCGATATTCCCTGAACAGGCCTTAAACCGCCACTCACAAGGGATGCCTCAGCCGGATGCCACAGGGAAACATCACCAGCCGCAGCCAGCGCGAAGCGCTGTTTCTGCCCAGTTTTTGCGATATCCGCCTGGTGTTCGCCGTGGTGGTGATCGCCGAGCTGCTGGCTTTCGTGCTGGTGCTGGCCAACAGTCACAACAATCCCTGGAGTGAACTGGGACTGGTTTCATTGTTCCTGCAATGGATCGCGTTGTGCAGTGCCGCCATCCTGTGCATGGCGCGGCCGATGCTGGCCCGGCTCAGCAATACCGCTGCGGCGCTGACCGGTTACCTGCTGCTGTTGCTGACCACGGCGGTGATCAGCGAGCTGGCGTTCCGTGCCGGCGCACCGCTGCGTGGAAGCGACCATGCCGGCTTCCTGTTCCGCAACCTGGGCATCAGCGCGATTCTCAGCGCGCTGGTACTGCGCTACCTGTACGTTCAGCACCAGTGGCGCCAGCAGATCCAGGCCGAGGCGCAGGCCCGGGTGCAGGCCCTGCAGGCGCGTATCCGGCCGCATTTCCTGTTCAACAGTATGAACAGTATCGCCGCGCTGACGCGCAGTGACCCGGTGCGCGCCGAACAGGCGGTGCAGGATCTGTCCGACCTGTTCCGCATTTCACTGCACGAGGCGTCGGAGCGCGTCACCCTGGAACAGGAACTGGATATTGCGCGGGGCTACCTGCGGCTCGAAGCGCTGCGCCTCGGCGAGCGCCTGCGGGTCGAATGGGATATCGAACGCCTGCCGCGCAAGCGTCTTGTGCCCTCGCTGATCCTGCAACCGTTGCTGGAGAATGCCGTTTACCACGGCGTGGAACCGTTGCCGGCGGGTGGCCTGATCACCATCAGCGGAACTGCCGAGGGGCGGCGTATTGCCATCACCATCCGCAATCCGCGTGTTCCGGATACCCGTGGCGGCCACCCGCAGGGCAACCGTATCGCGCTGGAGAATATCCGTTTGCGCCTGCAACTGGCGTTTGGCTCACAGGCCGGCGTGGCCTTGCGCGAAGTTGGTGACGAGTTTGAAACCACGCTGTATTTCCCGAGGGAGAAGATGCAATGAAATGCCTGGTTGTCGATGACGAAGCCCTGGCCAGGGAACGCCTTGTGCGCCTGCTTGATGAGCTGGGTGAATGGCAGTTGAGCGGCGAGGCGGCCAGCGGCGAACAGGCGCTGCAGCAGGTACAGCAGTTGCAGCCCGACCTGGTGCTGATGGATATCCGTATGCCCGGCATGGACGGTCTTGAGGCGGCGCGGCATATGGCCCAGCTGGAACAGCCGCCGGCAGTGGTGTTTACCACGGCCTATGGCGACCATGCACTGGAAGCGTTCGAGACCCAGGCGGTCGACTACCTGCTGAAACCGATTCACCCGGAGCGCCTGCAACAGGCGCTGGAAAAAGCGCGACGTCTCAGCCGGGCGCAACTGGAGGAACTGCAGCAGGCACAGACCGGCAGCCAGCGCACGCACCTGTGTGCGCGCAATCGTGGCAACCTGGAACTGATTCCGGTGCCGGAAGTGGTATACCTGCAGGCCGATCACAAATACGTCACGGTATGTGCGCCGGGCCGCCAGATTCTGATCGAGGATTCCCTGAAATCGCTGGAGCAGGAATTTTCCGGCTGTTTCATCCGCATTCACCGCAATGCACTGGTGGCGATCCATGCGATCCGGGGTCTTGAGAAGGATGCCGAAGGCCATCACTGCGTGGTCCTGGCCGGCGTCGACGAACGGCTGGAAGTCAGTCGGCGTTTGTTGCCGGAGGTGCGCAAGCGTATCAGGGCCGGGGTGGTCTAGTGCGGTGCTTCACACCCCGTCTGTTCGCGTAATTTATCCTGCGCCGCATCCAGTGCCTGGTCCAGGTACCCGCCATAGAATTCCAGCGTCGTGACCCCGACCATACGTTCAGCCAGTTCCCTGCCCTGTGCGTCGACAAACAGTAATGTCGGTGTAACGAAGACCTTGTAGCGTCCGGCCAGTTGCGCTGCGCTGACCGGCTTGCCGGTGAAGTCGCGTAATTCGAGGTCGCGGTCCAGCACCAGCTTGCGCATCAGTACACGCCGGTCGTAATCCCGGTTCAACAGCGTAGGCGCGAGAATCTCGCGTTCCAGCAGAACGCAGTAATCACAATCATCGGCGGCAAACTCCAGCAACAGCGGTACACAGCTGCGTTCGGCCTGCTGCCCGGCCTGTGCCAGGCTGTCCGCCAGCGGCACGTCGGCCAGGGCGTGACTGGCAGAGAAGATCATTGTCGCAGCCAATACCCGGGCTACCCACTTGCGTCTGTTGTACTTCACTCGCTATGCTCCCTGATCGTTTCTTCGAGTGGCCAAATCCGTATGTCTGACTCCACACTCCGTATTGCAACCCGTAAAAGCCCCCTGGCCCTGTGGCAGGCCAACCATGTGCGCGATGCGCTGCTGGCAAGGAATCCCGGACTGGATGTCGAGTTGCTCACTATGACAACACAGGGCGACAAAATACTCGATACCCCGCTCGCCAAGGTCGGAGGAAAAGGCCTGTTCGTCAAGGAGTTGGAGCTCGGCATGCTGGAGGGACGGGCTGACCTGGCGGTGCATTCCATGAAGGATGTCCCGGTGGAGTTCCCTGACGGCCTCGGCCTGGCGGCCATTCTGCCGCGCGAAGATCCGCGTGATGCATTGATTTCAAACAACTTTTCCAGTATCGACGCGCTGCCGCAGGGAGCCCGGGTGGGGACTTCCAGCCTGCGCCGCCAGTGCCAGCTGCGCGCGCGCCGGCCGGACCTGGTGATACTGGACCTGCGCGGTAACATTAATACCCGCATTGGCAAGCTGGACAACGGTGACTACGACGCCATCCTGCTGGCCGCGGCCGGCGTCAGGCGCATGGGCTGGGAAGCGCGTATCACCGAATTGTTGGCGCCGGAACAGTTTGTGCCGGCCATTGGCCAGGGTGCCATCGGTATCGAGATCCGCAACGACGATGCGCGCGTACGCGCCCTGGTGGAGGCGCTGAATGATGCGCAGACCGCGACCCGGGTTGCCGCCGAACGGGCGCTCAACGAGGCGCTGCAGGGCGGTTGCCAGGTGCCCATCGCGGGTTATTCGGAAATCAGCCACGGCGTCATCCTGTTGCGCGCCGTGGTGGGCCGCCCGGATGGCAGCGAGCTGGTGCAGGGCGTGATCAGCGGCCGCCCGGAAGACGCCGAAGAGCTGGGACGGGTGCTGGCTGAAGACCTGCTGTCGCGCGGCGCCCGGGAGATTCTGGACGCAGTGTATGACGAAGCGGCGGATGAACACTGACGAGCTGCCGTTGAACGGGGCCGGGGTGCTGGTGACGCGCCCGGCCGCGCAGGCCGATGCCCTGTGCCGGCTCATCGAGCAGCAGGGTGGTGAGGTATACCGCTTCCCGGTGCTGGAAATCCGGGCCAGCGACCGGCCCCAGGCGCTGGCCGATGCCATCGAACGGCTGGATGACTATGACTGGGCATTCTTCGTCAGCGCCAATGCCGTCGACATGGCGCTGACGCGTATCCTGGAACAGCGTAACTGGCCGGATGCCCTGAATATTGCCGTGGTCGGCAAGCGTTCCGCCACCGAGCTGGAGCGCTTTGGCCTGACAGCTGACCTGGTTCCGGAGCACAAATTCAACAGCGAGGCGCTGCTGGCCATGCCACCCATGCACGAGGTGGAAGGCCTGCGCTGCGTGATTTTCCGCGGCAATGCCGGGCGTGAGTACCTGGCCGATACCTTGCGCGAGCGTGGTGCGGAAGTCGACTACGTGGAGGCTTACCAGCGCGTGCGCCCGAGCGGCGATGCCGAGGCCCTGTTGCAGCACTGGCGCGCGGGGAAAATCGATATCGTGCAGGTGAACAGCGAGGAAAGCCTGCAAAATCTTATCGCCATGCTGGGTGCGGCAGGCCAGTCACTGTTACGTGCCACGCCGCTGCTGGTGGTCAGCGAACGTATGCTGCCGCGCGTCAGGGCGCTGGGTTTTGAACAACCGCCACTGCTGGCGGCCAACGCCACTGACCAGGCGGTGCTGGATGCGCTGCTGGCATGGCGCACGAGCCAGGTGTGAAAGCCGCTCCAGTAGCCAACCGACTGCGCCTGCACACCACACTGGTACCTGTAATGCCATCGGGTACAATGCTTCCATGAATGAATCGAGTGCAACACCTCCCGTGCCCGTTTCTGAACCGACAGCAGAGCCGGAATCTCAACCCGGGCCTGAAATCCGGCCTGAATCTCCGTCCGAAATACCGCCCGAAACACCGCCGCCGGCGAAGTCCGGCAGCGTTGCCGCATTGGTCCTGGCACTGCTGGCACTGGGCTTGTCCATCGGACTGGCCGCAGCCGCCTGGTTCTCCTGGCACCAGTTGCAGCGGGTCAGCAATGACCTGGACGGTATCGAGACGCGCCTGGACCAGCGCCTGCAGCCGCTGCGCAGTTCCCTGAGCGATATCGACCGGCTGGTCCAGGACCAGCGCCGGCAGCTGGATACGCGGCTGGAGTCGCTGGCCGGGGAGCAGGCACGTGTGGCGCAGCGGGTCAGTGTCCTGGCATCGCTGGTGGGCCGCAGCGAGCAGGGCTGGACGCTCGCCGAGGTGGAATACCTGTTGCGTATCGCCAGCCAGCGCCTGCAATTACAGCGTGATACCGGTACCGCGCGCGTGGCGCTCGAGGCAGCGGATGCACGGCTGCGTGATCTGGCCGACCCGCATTTCCTGGTCGTGCGTGAACAGATCGCAAAAGAACTGGACGCCCTGGCGCGGGTGCCGGCGGTGGACCGTGACGGCATCTCGGCAACGCTGACGGCATTGATGGCGCGCATCGACGCGCTACCGGTGGCGGGCAGTGATTACCAGCCGGTTGCGGCACGGGAGACGGCTGAGTCTGAAAAAGAAACCGGGGCTCCGACGGTACAGGACTGGCGCGAACTTCCCGCCTTGCTGTGGTCGGTCGTCTCCGACCTGTTCCGCATCCGCGAACACGAACAGCAGATCAAGCCGATGTTGCCGCCCGAGCGCGAGTATTTCCTGCGTGAAAACCTGCGCCTGCAATTATCCGCCGCGCGCCTTGCGCTGCTGCGCGATGACAGCGCGCAGTACCGTCTGTCACTTGAGACAGCGGCCGGCTGGCTGGAAGACTATTTCGCCAGTGACGACCAGGTGCACGGGATGCAGGCGCAGCTGGAAAAACTGGCCGCTGTCGCGATCACGCCGGATCTGCCCGATGTGTCCGCCGCGCTGCGCCTGTTGCGCCGGCAGCTGAAAATCGAGACGCCGGCCGCGCCGTCCGACACGCAACCCGGGTCGGAAGCGGAACCGCCACAGGACAACGAAAAGCAGGACAGTAATCCATGAAATGGCTGCTGCTGGGACTGCTGGCGCTGGTCGCCTCGGTAACGGTTGCGCTGGTGGCCCTGCCGGACCCGGGTTATGTCCTGCTGGGCTATGGCAAATACAGTGTCGAGACCTCGCTGCTGGTGCTGGTGGTTGTGCTGCTGCTGGCCTATGTTGCGCTGCGTCTGCTGGCGGGTATCTGGCATACGCCTGCGCGCCTGCAGCACTGGGAGCGCCAGCGGCACCTGCGCCGGCTGCACAGGCAGTTTGACCGGGCCGTGATCGAGATGGCCGAGGGTCGCCTGGAACGCGCCGAACGGCGTCTGGCGCGGGTACTGAAATCACCGGCGGCGCCCCTGCAGGCTTACCTGCTGGCGGCGCACGCTGCCAGCAGAACCGGCGCCGACCTGCGTTGCGACAGTTACCTGAACCTGGCCGGCGAACGCATGCCCGATGCGCAGACGGCCATTGCCCTGACCCGCGCCGAACTGCTGTTGCACAGCGCACGCCTGGAGCAGGCACAAACCGTGCTGACACAGTTGCGTGCCCGCCTGCCACGTAACAGCAAGGTGCTGCGCCTGTCGATGCAGCTCTGCCTGCAGCAGCAGGACTGGCAGAAATTGCGTGAGTTGCTGCCGGAACTGCGCCGCGGCCAGGTTCTGGATGAACCGCAATGGCAGCAGCTGGCGGTACAGGTCTATCGCGAGCAGGTGCTGGCTCTGTCCTCGGCCAGCGATGTCGAGGCGTTGCAGGCGAGCTGGAAACAGTTACCGCCCCCGGTGCAGCAGGACCAGGATTTGCTGGCCGTCTATATCGAACAACTGCTGCGCCTCGGCGAGCACGAGCAGGCCGGGCAACTGCTGACGGCGCGGCTCAAGCAGGACTGGAACCAGCGCCTGGTGCACCTGTTCGGCGAATTGCAGGGCGCCGACAGCATGGCACAACAGACACAGGCCGAACGCTGGCTTGAACAGCACGGGCAGGACCCGGTGTTGCTGCTGAGCCTGGCCAGGATCAGCCTGCACAACAAGCTGTGGGGCAAGGCACGCAGCTATCTTGAAGCCAGTATCGAAATCCAGCCGAGTGCGGAAGCCTGGCGCCTGCTGGGCAACCTGCTGGAACAGCTGGAGGAGCCGGACAAGGCTGCCGACTGTTACCGTCGCGGGCTGGAGCTGGTGGATCGCGGGCGCCCGGGGGCGGCATTGCCGGCACCCCTGGCGGACGCGGAATGGCCGGAGGATACCGTGCCGCTGGTCAGCCGTTCTGTTTGATTTTGTCCAGCACGTCGCTGGCGAATTCAAAAGCGTCCGAATACATTTTATCGACCGCTGCGCCCTGCGCGACCAGCGCCGGCATGGCTGACTCGATCATTACCGGCGGGCCGCTCATATAAATATCATGCCCGGAAAGGTCGGCGTAGCCGGCCAGCAGTGCCTCGCTCACCAGTCCCGTCGCACCCTGCCAGTCATCACCCTGCTCCGGGTCTGACAGTACCGGCGTATAGCTGAAATTCGGGTGTTCCTGCTGCCACTTGCGCGGTAGCTCATCCATGTACAGGTCGCGCCTGGCGCGTACCCCCCAGAACAGGTGGATGGGTTGGTCCAGGCCGGTATGAAAGGCATGTTCCAGCATGCCTTTCAGCGGTGCGATGCCGGTACCGCCGCCCATCATCAGGATCGGGCGCGAGGAGTTCTCGCGCAGGTAAAAGGAGCCCAGCGGCCCCTTGATGCGCAGCAGTGCCCGGTCCTTCATTTCATCGAACACATGGCCGGTAAAGGAGCCGCCCGGTACGTGGCGGATGTGCAGCTCCAGGAATTCATCCTGATGTGGCGCATTGGCGATCGAGAAAGCGCGCTGACGTCCGTCCCTGAGCAGGAACTCGATGTACTGGCCGGCGAAGAACTGCATGCGTTCCGCTTCCGGCAGCTTGAGCTTGACCAGCATCACATCGTGCGACAGGCGTTCGAGTTTTTCGGCACGGCACGGCAGGGTTTTGATGCAGATATCCTGTTCCGCCTGGACTTCACGCACGCTGAGGGACAGGTCACTGGTGGCGTGGGCCTGGCAGATAACCACCTGGTTGCCGGCATCTTCGTCGAGGACCTCCGGCTCTCCGTCCGGGTAGTGCAGGTGGCCTTTCTCCAGCGTCGCGATACAGGTGCCACAGGCACCGTTGCGGCAGCCGTAGGGCAGGCCGATACCGTGCCGCAGCGCCGCATCGAGGATGGTCTCATGGGCCTCGATGGGAAAACGGTGACCGCTGGTTGTGATCTCGACCTGGAAAGTCATGCGGGTTCCAATAGCGAAAGATTCCCATTCTCGTTCATTTCAGGTTGCGGGTAAACGTCTGAAATTATGTTGAAATCAGTACCGGCCTATTTCAGGCCGGCCCATTTCATCGCCAGGAACATCGGGCAGACGCCGCTGATACCGGCGCCGAGGATGGCAAAGCCCATGAACCAGGGCACAAACCAGAGGGCTTCCGGGTAGGCGAAGACCCCGAGGGCCAGCATTGCAGCCACTGTCAGGCGCCAGCCGCGTTCGGCCTCGAACGCGGTACGGGCGTGAAACGGGATACCGAGCGAGCCCTCACAGGGATCGCCTGTGTTGCCGTAGCGCAGCTTCGATACCACGCGCGGTATGCGCAGATTGGTGACGGCTTCGAACCCGGCCAGGGCGATCAGGGCATAGAGTACCGGGAGGGCGTCAAAGTACAGGCCAAGCAGTAACGCGATGCCGAACATCATCCGGTAGAGTCGATTGCTCACGTGTTTTTTCCTGTGGCTGCTGGATCAGACAGAGCGGCGTTACTGTCAATATAGACAATCGGCGTGAAGCCGGCGGAGTTTAGTGCTCGCACCCATAAAGTGCAGGGCCGGACAGCCGTTAACAGTTTTGCCATAAGGAAAGCTGTGTTTTATCAGGAGATCCCGGAATGTTTGCATGGTTTGGAAGAACACGCGCAGAGCTGAAAGCTGCGCAAAGCGAGAACAAAAAACTCAGGGAAGAAATTGCAGGGAAAGATGCCCAGTGCGCGGAACTTGAGCAGCAGCTGGCGCAGGTGTGTGCCGAGTACCAGACCGCCGCCCAGGAGACGAAGGTGGCACAGGGGCTGTACCGTAACTTTCACTATTTCGGCGACAGCCTGGTGCAGCTTCAGTCCACGCTGTCCAGCATGGCTGAAACGCTGGCCAGTGAAAAGCGGGTCGCTGTGGAAGCCTCCCAGGTGTCCGTCACGGCGCGTGAGGGTACGGAAACCATGGTTTCCAACCTCCGGCAGGTGGTAACCACCGTGGGCGATGCGGTGAGTAATGTCGAGGGCCTCAGCTCACGTGCCGATGCCATCGGCAATATCGTCAGCCTGATCACCGAGATTTCAGAACAGACTAACCTGCTGGCGCTCAATGCCGCGATCGAGGCTGCGCGGGCCGGTGAACACGGTCGTGGTTTTGCCGTGGTCGCGGAAGAGGTGCGCAATCTCTCCAAGCGCACCAATGAGGCGACCCAGGAAATTGCCAGCCAGGTGGCCAAGATCCAGGAAGAGACCGGACACACCCGCGACAAAATGCAGACCATGGCGGAACAGTCCGAACAGCTGCGCGAAATCGGATCCAGTTCCAGATCCGGTATGGGGGCCATACTGAACTTGTCCAAGCAGATGGAGGGCGTTATTTCCGCCGGGGCGCTGCGCAGCTTCGTGGAACTCGCCAAGACCGACCACCTGGTCTACAAGTTCAACATCTACCAGGTCATGATGGGTGTATCCAGCCTGGGTATAGACGACTTTGCCGACCACACGCGTTGCCGGCTTGGCAAGTGGTATTACGAGGGCGAAGGGCTGGGCTGTTTCAGCAAGCTCAGTGGTTACCGTGAACTGGAAGATCCACACCGTGCGGTGCATCGCCATGCACTGGAAGCGTTGACGCAGCACATGGATGGCAATACGGAAGATGCGTTGCAGGAACTTGAGAATATGGAGCAGGCCAGCATGGAAGTCCTGCATTGCCTGGAGCAGATGGCGGTGACTGCGGAAGCAGACAGCAGCCTGTTGTGCGTGAACGGCTGAGCCCGGACGCGTTTTAGTTTGAGGCGTTCCGCACAGAGGCGGACGTTAACGGAACATTATCAGGTGCGTTGCACCTGAATGAGAGAGGGAAACGCCATGGAGGCAACATTATCCGGTCGTCTGGCCAGTCCATTCAGCCAGGGCGCGTTAGAGGGCCCCGGTCGTTTTATACGGATCGATACTTCGGTGCAAACGTCGTACACGGCGTTGTCCGACCGTGTTGACCTTGGCAGTGCCGCCGGCTCCCCGCTCAAGGTGCTGGACAGCGAAGTCCTGGACGCCCTGGATGAGGAGCTGAAAGAAAACGGCGTAAGCCTGGATCGCCAGGCCGACCCGGCCAGCTTCACGCCACAACAGGTTGCCGACCGTATCCTCGGTGTTATCGAGGCTGCGCTCAGCCAGTATGCAGCCGATGATCCACAGCGTGCCGGGTTACTGGAAAGGGCGCGCGAAGGTGTGGAACGTGCTTTCGAGGAAGCCAGGGGTATTCTGGAAGGGCTGGGTGTATTGCAGGGTGAACTGGCTGACAGCATTACAGCAACCAGCGAACTGATACAGGCCGGCCTGGAGCGCCTGTCCACAGGCGAGCCTGCCGTGGTGCCAGGTGATACCGGCAGTGATGAAACCCCGTTACCCGCCACAGCCGTACAGCAGGTGGCACTGGGTGCTGTCGGTTACAGCACCAGCCAGGTCACGTCACTGGTGATCGATACCGTCGACGGTGACCGTATCACCATCGATATCAGCAAGCAGGCCTCGGTATCGCGGGCCGGTGTGCTGGCACAGTCCGACGCTGCACAGTTGCAGGGTTTCCAGTCCGGTCGCGACGCCAGCGTGACGTTCAGTTTTAATGTCCAGGGTGAACTTGACGCGGATGAGCAGAAGGCCGTCGAGTCTTTGCTCCGGCGCATTGACAGGGTCTCCGACAGATTCTTCGAGGGTGATGTGCAGAAAGCCTTTGCCAGTGCTGCGCGCCTGAAATTCGACAGTGAGGAACTGGCCGGCTTTGCGCTCGACCTGAGATCCACAGAAAGCTATAGCGCAGTGGCGGCTTACCGGCAAACGGCGGGTAGCGATGCCGCTGCCGGCGGGAGCTTGCAGGATGTGGCCGGTTTCGGCGCTGACATCCGCGGCCTGATCGATACGGCCGCGGCCAATACCCGTTTTGCAGAGCCGGCGCGTGATGTCGCCCGCCTGTTCGGTGCCATGACCGATGAACGTGCATCGGGTGCTATTGCGGAATTAAAAGATGAGGCCACGTCGATGCTGCGTGGGCTGGTCAGCAGCATCGTTGCCGGCTTTGGCGGCAAAGTGGATGACGATGATGCCGGCGGGCATGCAGAGCCGGAGCATGCTGAAGCCGCCGAACACGAAACGGATGACAGCTAGTCCAGTTTGATCCCCAGCTGATCCCACATCGCATCGACCCTGGCCTGCGTGTCAGGGTCCATGCTGATGGGGCGGCCCCATTCCCGCGTTGTTTCACCCTGCCACTTGCTGGTGGCATCCATGCCGATCTTGCTGCCCAGGCCTGATACCGGTGAGGCGAAATCCAGGTAGTCGATCGGTGTATTTTCCACCAGGGTGATGTCGCGCGCCGGGTCCATGCGCGTGGTCATGGCCCACACCACGTCTTTCCAGTCACGCACGTTCACGTCATCGTCGGTCACAATGACAAACTTGGTGTACATGAACTGGCGCAGGAAACTCCACACCCCGAACATGACGCGCTTGGCGTGGCCGGGGTACTGTTTCTTCATGCTCACGCAGGCCATGCGGTAGGAGCAGCCTTCCGGCGGCAGGTAAAAGTCGGTGATTTCCGGAAACTGCTTTTGCAGGATCGGTACGAAAACCTCGTTCAGCGCCATGCCCAGGATCGCGGGTTCGTCCGGCGGCCTGCCGGTATAGGTGCTGTGGTAGACGGGCGCATCGCGGTGCGTGATGCAGTCGATAGTGAAGACCGGGAATTTTTCCTGTTCATTGTAGTAACCGGTGTGATCGCCGAACGGACCTTCCAGTGCTTCCTCGCCGGGATGAATGTGCCCTTCCAGCACGATCTCGGCGCTGGCGGGAACCTGCAGGTCAATCGTTTTGCATTGCACCAGTTCGGTTTTCGAGCCGCGCAGCAGGCCGGCAAAGCCGTACTCGGACAGGCTGTCCGGTACCGGTGTCACCGCGGCGAGAATGGTTGCCGGGTCGGCGCCCAGCGCGACTGCGACCGGGAACGGTTCGCCGGGATGCGCCTGTTGCCAGTCGCTGAAATCCAGTGCGCCGCCACGGTGTGCCAGCCAGCGCATGATGACCTTGTTGCGTGACAGCACCTGTTGCCGGTAGATGCCCAGGTTCTGGCGTTCCTTGCCGGGCCCTTTGGTGACTACCAGCGCCCAGGTGATGAGCGGTGCGGCATCTTCGGGCCAGCAGGTCTGGATGGGCAGCTTGCCAAGGTCGACATCCTCGCCCTGTATGACATGCTGCTGGCACGCTGCCCGTTTGAGTACTTTCGGTGCCATGTCCAGCACTTTCCGGAACACCGGCAGTTTCTGCCAGGCGTCCTTCATGCCTTTGGGCGGGTCCGGTTCCTTGAGGAAGGCCAGCAGCTTGCCGATGTCGCGCAGTGCCGCGACCGAGTCGGCGCCCATGCCGGCAGCAACCCGTTGTTGTGTGCCGAACAGGTTGGCCAGCACCGGCATGTCGAAGCCTTTGGGGTTTTCGAACAACAGAGCCGGCCCGCCGGCCCGCAGGGTACGGTCGCAGATTTCCGTCATTTCCAGGTGCGGGTCGACCGGGTGCTGTATACGGACCAGTTGGCCGTCTTCTTCCAGTTGCCGGATGAAATCGCGTAAGTCCTGGTATTGCATGGCATCGCTACCGCAGTGGGTCGGAATGGCGATTGTACCGTTTATTCCGGACAGTTTGCGCTGCCGGTCGCGGTATTTTGCCGTTGCAGCGGGTGCGGTGAGGCGGGATAAAAGCCCTGCGCGTGAATATCCTTCAGCCCGTCCAGCGTATGCCCGGGTCACGGGACTCGCCCCGGGCATCGGTCTCGCTGTATACATGCACCCGGTTACGGCCCTGTTGCTTGGCGATATAGCAGGCTGCGTCAGCAAGACTCATGATGCGCGAGGCACTCATGCTGCCGGCATGAATCGGTACCAGTCCGATGCTGACCCCGATCGTGAAGCAGCGGCCCTCCCAGAAAAAGCGGAAGTTCTCGACGGCCTCGCGGACCTGGTTGGCGATACGCAGTGCATCGTTTGTCGGGCAATGCTCCAGTAACAGCGCGAACTCGTCGCCGCCGATGCGGGCAAACAGGTCGACGGAACGGATATGTTCACGGAAGACACCGGCCAGTTGTTGCAGCAGCAGGTCGCCCGCGGTATGCCCGCAGCTGTCATTGACGACCTTGAACTGGTCCAGGTCCAGGTAGCAGAGCGCGTGTGTTTCTTCGTCGTGGGCGCCTGATGCCGCGACCAGGTGCTCCAGGCGCTGCTCGAAATGCAGGCGGTTGGGCAGTTGCGTCAGCGGGTCGGTCAGGGCCATCTCGTGCAGGGTGGAATACAGTTCCTGCAATTCCGCGAACTCGTGTATGGCGACGAGATTCTG
Source organism: Gammaproteobacteria bacterium (assembly GCA_011374975.1). GTDB lineage: Bacteria > Pseudomonadota > Gammaproteobacteria > DSM-19610 > DSM-19610 > Thiogranum. The sequence continues at coordinate 32,691 of DRNU01000152.1, forward strand.
TTCACTGAAGTCGCCGAGGCGCCGCCCGGTGCCGATACGGCGCAGCTGGCTGCTGAGCTGGTGCAGCGGTTCCAGGATAATTTTGCGTGTGACGTAACGCGCCACCAGCATGGTCAGCAGGGTGGCGAGTACCGTGAGCGCAATGATCATGCGCTGAATTTGCGACAGTCGCGCGTAGAAAGGCTGGAAGTCGCCCTGCACGTGAATTTCAAACAGGGTTTCATCCTGCTTGCCGGTGACGGTGTAACTGCCTTCCAGGCTGGCGTGTGGATCGATGCTTTCCAGCCAGTTCCCGGACCGGTAGAGCACGTGCCCGCCGGGCCGGTACAGGGTCAGTGGCAGCTGCAGGTGAGGTTCGATAGCCACCAGGTTGCGCGCCGGGTCGGTGACAACAATGACATAGCCATCGGGCCGCAGGCCGACCGGCAATATCTGCGCGAAGATCGGTTGTCCGCGATGCACGCACAGGTGAGACATGGCCTGCAGGCGTGCATGCCCGGTACGTTGACGGGCGTCGCTCAGCAGTCCAGGGCATTGCGGGGTCATTGAGGCGGTCTGCGCATTACGGCCGGCAAAGCCGACACTGTTGAAATCCCGGTCCAGCAGCCAGACGGCTTCCAGTTTCAGCACACCGGCAGTCACAAAGAAGCGGTTGAACTGGTTGGCGAGGGAAACGATCTCCCGCCCGGTATTATCGAACAGGGCCGCATGGATATCCGGGTGTTGCTGGATGTCCAGCCCGAGCCGGCGCGATGTTGCGGACAACTCCTGCAGGGCCTTGTCCGTTTCCACCGCGATCAGTGAAGTCAGGGTCTGCTGCTGGCTGTCGACAGCCAGTTGCCGGTAGACTTCGCCGGTGACCAGGATCAGTGCAATCGTAAACAGGCCCATCGACAATATTGTCAGGTCGAGGCCGCGTTTCAGGGGTATGCGCCGCAGGCGGCTGGGGTGTGACTCGATTTTCATCGCACCAGCGGGTATTGCCCGGCCGTCCATGCTTCGATACCGCCGCGGAACCAGTACACCTGGTCGTAGCCGCAGTGTATGGCAATAGCGGCGCTTTTCGCGCTGCGGCCGCACCTGGGACCGTTACAGTAGAATGCCACCGGGTGATGCAGGGAGGGTATCAGGTGCTGCAATGCCTGGCAGTCGGTCAGGGTATTGGGCAGGCTGACCGAGTATTCGATAAAGCCGTTCTTGCGGTCAGATTCGATACGCGCATCGATAATCACCAGGTTGCTGAACTGCCCGTACAGGTCCAGCAGGCCCTCCGCGTCGACGCGCTGCGCGCCCGGGATCTGCTCGGGGCTGACCACCGGCGCGGTTTCCAGCGTGGTATGCGCGGCAAACGCCGGCAGCCAGCTGGCAAGCAGCAGGCAGGCCAGCGTCAAGCCCTTGATTTTCAAGATTTCAGCCATAGCGTGGTTAACGGCCGGGCGGCGGACGAATTAACATGGATATTTGTATATGTATTAATAACTTCCGGTTTCCTTCGGCGGTTTCCGGTAGGATGCGCAGCGCACAGTCACAGGAGTCAGCATTGTCATGAGTAAACACTATGATCTGATCGCCATCGGCGCCGGCAGTGGCGGCCTGTCCGTGGCGGAACGCGCCGCCCGCTACGGCGCAAAATGTGCCGTGATCGAAAAGGGCCGCCTGGGTGGCACCTGCGTCAATGTGGGCTGTGTGCCCAAGAAGGTGATGTGGTTCGGTGCAGGTATCGCGCATACCCTGAAAGACGCCACAGACTATGGCTTCCAGGTGGGTGAAACCCGTTTCGACTGGGCCGCGCTGAAGGCATCGCGTGATGCCTACGTGAAGGGCATCAATGACTGGTATCACACCTATTTGTCGGATTCGAACATCGACGAGATCGCCGGTACAGCACGTTTTGTGGATGCCCGGACCCTGGACGTCGATGGTCAGCGTTACACGGCGGATCACATCGTTATTGCGCCGGGCGGTGCACCGCTGGTGCCGGATACCCCGGGCGCAGAGCTGGGTATTACCTCGGACGGTTTCTTTGAACTGGAGCAGTTGCCGCCGCGTGTTGCGGTGGTCGGTTCCGGCTATATCGCCGTGGAACTGGCCGGCCTGTTCAATGCCCTGGGCTCTGACGTCACCATGTTGCTGCGTCGTGAGCACCTGCTGCGCAGCTTTGACGCCATGCTGCGCGAAAACCTGACCGAGGAAATGTTCGGCGACGGCATCGACATCCTGGCGCGCACCCAGGTCAAACAGATAACGCGCGAGCCAGATGGCACACTGTGTATAGAGTGCGAAAACGGTCAGCGCCTGGAAGGTTTCGATGAGTTGATCTGGGCGATTGGCCGCTACCCACTGACGCAGGACCTCAACCTGGAGGCAGCGGGCGTGGCAATGGATGAAGAGGGCTATATCCCCGTCGACAAGTTCCAGGAAACCGGTGTTGAAGGGATTTACGCTATCGGTGACGTGACCGGGTGCGCACAGTTGACCCCGGTCGCTATTGCTGCCGGCCGCCGCCTCAGTGACCGTCTGTTCGGTGGTATGAAAGGCCGCCATTTACCCTATGAGAATATTGCGACCGTGGTGTTCAGCCACCCGCCTATCGGCACCGTAGGGCTGACCGAGAGCATCGCACGCGACCTGCACGGTGAGTCAGTCAAGGTCTACCAGACACGCTTTACCGCCATGTATAATGCATTGACGGAACGCAAACAGAAGACGGCAATGAAGCTGGTTACCGTTGGTGCGCAGGAGAAAGTGGTCGGTTGCCATATCATCGGCCCCGGTGCCGATGAAATGTTACAGGGCTTCGCGGTCGCCATCCGTATGGGGGCCACCAAGAAAGATCTTGACGATACAGTCGCGATACACCCCACCAGTTCGGAAGAGCTGGTGACCATGCGCTGAGGGATGTCTGATAAACCCGTCATACCGGCTTTTGCCGGCATGACGAAAGGCTGATTATTCAGAATTACCCGGGGTTTATTGCCGGCGCAGTGCTGCGATCACCGGTGCGGTGGCGGGGAATACGCCACGCCAGAGCTGGAATGACTCGGCAGCCTGTTCCACCAGCATACCGAGGCCGTCATAGGCCTGCTGCACGCCCAGCGCGCGCGCGTGGCGCACGAAAGCGGTGGGTTCAGAGCTGTACATCAGGTCATAACAGCAACTGTCTGCGTGAATGACACCCTCCGGCAGATCGGGCACCTTGCCGCGCAGGCCGGCCGCCGTGGCGTTGATAATAATATCGAAGTGCCGGCCCTGCAGGGCGGCAAAGCCCATGCCCGACAATTCACCGAGATCGGAAAATGATTCCGCCAGCTGCTCCGCCCGCTCGATGGTGCGGTTGGCGATGACCAGTGCCGCCGGCTGCTGTTCCAGCAGCGGCGCCAGCACGCCACGCGCGGCGCCGCCGGCGCCGAGCATCAGAATGCGCCGGCCCGTCAACGTGATGCCGAGGTTGCCTGTCAGGTCACGTACCAGCCCGACACCGTCGGTGTTGTCGCCGAACAGCGTGCCGTCAGTCTGGAATGCCAGTGTATTGACCGCCCCGGCACGTTGCGCGCGCGGGCTGAGCCGGTCAGCAATCTGCCAGGCATCCTGTTTGAAGGGAACGGTGATGTTCAGGCCTTTGCCATCTTCCTCCTTGAACGCGGCTACTGCATCGGCAAGCCCGCCCCGTTCAACCAGGATGGCTTCATAGCTCACCGCCTGCCCGGTCTGTTCGGCGAACAGGTGGTGAATGAGTGGTGACTTGCTGTGCCTGATGGGGTTGCCCATCACGGCGTAGTGGTCGATGGCGGGAGTTGCGCCTGGCTGCGGCGTCATGCCTCAGCCAGCCATTGCGCGGCCCGTTTTGCAAAGTAGGTCAGGATGCCGTCGGCGCCGGCGCGCTTGAAGGCCAGCAGTGATTCCAGCACCACGGCTTTTTCGTCCAGCCAGCCGTTTTGAGCCGCTGCCATGAGCATGGCGTACTCGCCGCTGACCTGGTAGGCAAAAGTGGGTGCGCCGAACTGGTCTTTTACGCGGCGTACGATGTCCAGGTACGGCATGCCGGGTTTCACCATCACCATGTCGGCGCCCTCCTCCAGGTCGAGGCTGACTTCCCACAGTGCCTCGTCACTGTTGGCGGGATCCATCTGGTAGCTGTACTTGTTGCCGCCGCCAAGGTTGGCGGCGGAACCCACCGCATCGCGGAACGGGCCGTAAAAGGCGGAAGCGTATTTTGCCGCATAGGCGAGAATACGGGTATTGCGGTGCCCTTCCTGTTCCAGTGCGCTGCGTATGGCGCCAATACGGCCATCCATCATATCCGACGGCGCCACCACGTCGGCACCGGCGGCAGCGTGCGACAGTGCCTGTTTGACCAGCACCTCGATGGTTTCATCGTTAAGTACATAGCCGCTGGCATCGATCAGGCCGTCCTGGCCGTGGCTGGTGAAGGGGTCCAGGGCCACGTCGGTAATCACACCCAGTTGCGGGCAGGCCTGCTTGAGGGCGCGTACCGCGCGTTGTGCCAGTCCGTCCGGGTTCCAGGCCTCGCAGGCGTCGTCGCTTTTTTTCTCGACCGGTGTCACCGGGAACAGGGCGACGGCGGGAATGCCAAGCGCCAGCAGTGTTTCCGCTTCCGCCACCAGCAGGTCTATGCTGAGGCGTTCGACACCCGGCATGGAAGCCACCGGCTCGCGCTGCCCCTCGCCTTCCAGTACAAAAACGGGATAGATCAGGTCGTCCGCGCTGAGTCTGGATTCGCGCATCAGGCGGCGGGAAAAATCATCGCGGCGCATGCGGCGCATGCGCACACCTGGATAGCGGCCACGGCCGGTTTCGAAAACGGACAAGGTCTTACTCCTGTTACAGTTTTAATCTCGGTGCACAGTGTACATGACCTCGTAACATCGGGCTGGCCGAGTCTGCCGTGTCCACCCGTCAGGGTGAGCGGCTGGTGGCTGACCGACAGTCGCCGGAGTCAGCTCCCGTTGCGCCGATATCCCGTCGCAATCTGACAGCGTTTCGACGATTGCCGGGTTTTGTCGGGCTGTCAGGCTTGCCAGGGACAGGCGCCTTTTGCCCGGAAACATCATAACACTATGTATTTATTAATATTTAAAAATTGTTTCCAGAGTTGGCATCACGCTTGCATTACCAAGGACAAGGAACGGGAAGCGGTAGCCAGGGGATGGCTAAAGATTTCGCCGCACCGACCGCTAGAAGGGATAAGGTCGGTATTCCCGATCCAGGGATGGATTTTATTGGGACTGCGTCTTGTCAAGGCAGGGCGCATTCCCAAGCAAGACAGGAACAACGTTGTTGTTATGTGACTGACTCCTCCGACGCTGAAAAGCGTTTTTCGCCCCACCGTTTGGTGGGGTTTTTTTTGCCGCGGATTTATGCCCCGCTTTCGATCATCTCGAAGTCCGCCTTGGAAACACCGCAGTCCGGGCATTCCCAGTCTTCCGGGACATCTTCCCAGGCCGTGCCCGGCGCAATGCCTTCCTCGGGCAGCCCTTTGGCCTCATCATAGATAAAGCCACACACCACACATTCCCATTTTTTTGTCGCCATAACTCGTTCTCAGTCAGCTAGTTGTCCAGATTTACCCGCATATCATTATATCAGCCCGTGGCGTATGACAGCCCGCCGGATATTACGGGTTTAATTTCAGCAGGCAAGTGCCGCTAACACCTTCATATTGCTAGATACACAGGCGGTATCCGTAGAGTAAACCACGCTGCTGCGACCATAACGTGGCAGCGGCCATTCGTTTCCTGAGGTGATTCGATGAAAAAACTGATTTCGTTTCTGATGCTGGTGCTTTTTTCGCCGTTGCTGGTACAGCCGGTTCTGGCCGAACAAAAGCCGGCGCTGCACTGGGTAGGCTGTGGTATTTCCAAGAAAGCTTACCTGGTGGCACTGGCCAAGGCCTATGAAAAGAAGACCGGTATCGTGATTGATGTCCAGGGCGGCGGTGCGACACGCGGTATTCGTGATGTTGCGAATATGTCGGCTGACATCGGTGGCAGTTGCCGGCGCAGAATGCGCGGGGTCGCCGAGGAAAAAGGCATCGTGCAGGTGCCGGTAGCCTGGGATGCACTGGTCGTCATTGTGAACAAGAACAACCCGGTGAGTAATATTTCCATCGAGGATTTGCGCAAGGTCTACCTTGGACAGATCACCAACTGGTCGGAACTGGGCGGTAATGATATGCCGCTGCGCCTGCTGGCGCGCAAGGGCAAGATCTCGGGTGTCGGGAGTACCGCGCGCAAGCTGTTGTTCGATAACTATGATCAGGAGTTTGTCGCCAGTGAACTGTACGACTCCTCGGGTCCGCTGGAAAAGCAGGTAGTGATTGAAGAGGGCGCCATGGGCATTTCCGGGATCAGCAGCGCGCGCAAGCGTGATGTCAAAATTCTTGACCTGAACGGGAAGTCACCCAGTTATGATAACGTGCAGACAGGTAAATACCTGCTGTACCGGCCTCTCTACCTGGTCTACAACGAGAACAGCGAACATGCTGACATGGTCAGGGAGTTCATCCGCTTTGCCGGCACCAGAGAAGGCCGGGACGTGATCCGGGCCAACAATACAGTGCCTTATCTGGAAGGACTGAACCTGCTGCGTGTCAAGCTGAACGAGTCAAAAATGGCGCGTGAGGGCGGTCTTCACTGACGCGAAAATACACGCCATAACGGGCCGCATCCTGCGGTGCGCCAAACGCATTCGGGCGCCTCTACTCTCGGTAGTGGCGCCCGATGTTTTTTGTGGCATTCAGTCCTTGCCGGTAAGTCAGGTGTGCTGCCGGTCTATACCCAGTCCCGCGGCTTCAGAAAGGTGTCGTAAAGTTCCGCCTCCGGGCTGCCTGCCTCGGGGTGCCAGTCATAGCGCCATTTGACCAGTGGTGGCAGTGACATCAGGATGGATTCGGTGCGCCCGCCGGTTTGCAG
>DRNU01000153.1 GCA_011374975.1 Gammaproteobacteria bacterium
ATGACCACCGGCATGTCGGCGCCGCCGATAGGCAGTGTCATCATGATGCCGAACAGCAGGGCCAGGCCGAAGAACACCAGGATGCTGAAGCTGGAAGGGCTTTCCGCGCCCATCAGCAGGAAGCCGAAGATCAGCATGCCGGCAAACACCAGCAGGTTGAACAGTTGCTGGCCGTTGAACACCAGCGAGCGTTTCATGAGGCCCTGTAGTTTGGCGAAGGCAACCATGGAGCCGGAGAAGGCGACCGAGCCGATCATGGCGCCGACCACGGCCAGGACCTGGAAGGTGCGTGAGTAAAATTCCCCGCCCATTAATTCCACGGCGGCGATAGCCGCCGCCGCACCGCCGCCCATGCCGTTATAGATGGCGATCATCTGCGGCATGTCGGTCATGGCGACCTTCTTGCCGGTGTACCAGGCCAGGCCGCCGCCGATGGCGATAGCCAGTATGATCCAGCCGACGTTGTGCAGGCCCGGGGTGGCGAAGGTAATCAGGGTAGCGACAACCATACCGGCGCCGGCCCAGACGATACCGCCGCGGGCTGTCACCGGCGAACTCATGCGTTTCAGGCCGAGGATGAACAGCGCCGCGGCAACGAAGTAACTGATATTGATCAGGAGGCCCATTTATTTGGCCTCCTTGCTGCTTTTGAACATTTCCAGCATGCGTTCGGTCACCACGTAACCGCCCACCGCGTTGCCCGCACCCAGCAGGACGCCGATGAATCCGACCACGACTTCCATATTGGTTTCGGCATGCCCCAGTGCAATCATGGCGCCGACCAGCACGATGCCGTGCACGAAGTTGGAACCGGACATCAGCGGGGTATGCAGGATGACCGGTACCCGTGATATGACTTCGTAGCCGGTGAAGCCGGCCAGCATGAAGATATAGAGTGCGGTGAAACCTTCGATCATGATGCGGATCCTTCGATCTGTTCGCGGGTTGGCGCGTGTTTGATGTCGCCGTCCCGGGTCAGGGTGCTGCCGACAATGACTTCGTCATCCCAGTCCGGTTTGAATTCACCGTCCTCGATCATGGGGCTGAGGAAGTTGAGCAGGTTACGGGAATACATTTCCGAGGCATGGATCGGCAGTTCACTGGGGACGTTGAGCGGGCCGTAGACGATCACATCATTGTGGATAATCTGTTGTCCGGCTTCGGTCACTTCGCAGTTGCCGCCGCCTTCCGCTGCCAGGTCGATAATCACGGCCCCCGGTTTCATTTTGTCGACCACGGCGCGGGTGATAATTTTCGGCGACGGCCGGCCGGGGATGGCGGCCGTGGTGATGACGGCGTCGGCGCCGGCGATATGGCTGTCCAGCACTTCCTGCTGCTTCTGCTTTTCTTCCTCGGTCAGTTCGCGCGCATAACCGCCGGCGCCATCGGCGGCCACGCCGGTATCGACAAAGCGGGCGCCCAGTGATTCGACCTGTTCGCGGGTGGCGCTGCGCACATCATAGCCTTCCACCATGGCGCCCAGGCGCTTGGCGGTGGCGATAGCCTGCAGGCCGGCGACGCCGGCGCCGATGACCAGCACCCTGGCCGGGCGGATGGTGCCGGCCGCGGTGGTCAGCATGGGGAAAAAGCCGCCGAAGCGGTCGGCGGCCATCAGCACCGCCTTGTAACCGGCGATCGAGGCCTGCGAGGACAATACATCCATGCTCTGGGCGCGGGATATGCGCGGCACCAGCTCCATGGCGAAACTGAGAATGTTGCGCTGGCACAGTCTGCGTACCCGTTCCGGGTAGCGGTAGGGCAGCATCATGCCGGCCACCACGGCGCCTTCCTTCATCAGGTCGATTTCGGCTTCGGTGGGTGGCTGGATTTTAAGGATCAGGTCGGCCTGCCCGTACAGTTCCGCCGCATTGGCGACAACGGTCACGTCGTTGTAGGCCGCATCGGGCAAGTAGCTGCCTGCGCCGGCCCCGGTTTCCAGCAGCAACTCGACGCCCAGCTTGTGAAAGCGCTCGGCAACAGGCGGCACCAGTGCTACCCGGTTTTCGCTTTGTTCGATCTCTTTGGGCACGCCCAGGCGTATCGGCATCCGTCGTTCTCCAGGACAGTCCGGCCGGCGCCTGTGCAGCCTGACCGTTGATTCATGATAAACACGCAGGATCAGCGCGGAAATGCCACTGAAAGCTGCAAAAGGCGGCATGATAGCGGATTCCCGGTGGCGATGAAATGTCCACAAAAGGTGACAAATTCGTGAATTCGGGGCTCTGCTTGTTTACAAGGTACGGATTATTTGGGATAAATGGGGAAACCCTGCGACAGGGAGGTACTACGTGTACGACTTGCACCAACAGGTTTTGCGAACCGATGCATCGGGTATGCCGCTGGAATGGGTCAATTACCAGGAGGCGGTGCGCCTGTATCACCTCGAACAGGTGGCCTATAGCTGTGGCAGCCTGCTGTACCGCGTGCACGGTGGTATCTGTGCGCGCACCGGTCGCCAGAGCCGCATCGATGTCAATTCCATTATCGCGACCTACGGTAGCAACAAGGTGCTGGTGCGCGACCGGGAGCACTATGTACCGCCCCTGAACAACCCTGCCCTGTTCAAGCGTGACGCCCACCTGTGCATGTACTGCGGCGAGCGTTTCCACCCGCGCGATCTGTCGCGCGACCACGTGACGCCGATCAGCCAGCGCGGCCAGGATGTCTGGACCAACGTGGTGACCGCCTGTCGCCGTTGCAATAATCACAAGGCCGGCTGTCGGCCGGAGCAGGCGCACATGGAACTGCTGGCAGTGCCGTTCACCCCGACCCATGCCGAATATATCTACCTGCAGGGCAAGCGCGTGCTGGCCGACCAGATGGAGTTCCTGATGGCGCATTTCCCGCGCCGCAGCCTGATGCACGAACGCCTGAAGATGTAACCCGGCCCTGTTGCAGGCCTGCCTGTCCTCGTCTGATCACACGATGTCTGTCTGGAACACCATACAAGCGCAGATGCAGGAAACACTGCAGCAGCCGGTGACGCTGTCCGCGCCGCAGGGAGTGGGCGGTGGTTCCATCAACCAGAGCTGCCGGGTCAGTTCGGGCGCTGACAGCTGGTTCGTGAAGCTGAACCGGGCCGGCCTGCTGGATATGTTCGTCGCCGAGGCGAAAGGTCTGGAGGCGCTGTCTGCGGCACCCGGGCTGCGGATTCCACGCGCACTGTGCTACGGCGAGGATGGCAGCCAGGCATGGCTGGTGCTCGAGTACCTGGAGCTGGGCGGTGCCGGCGATCCGGTGGCTCTGGCGGAAGGGCTGGCTGCGCTGCATCGCATCAGCGCGCCGCAGTACGGCTGGCAGCGCGACAATACCATCGGTTCCACGCCGCAGATCAATACCTGTGAGGACGACTGGGCAACTTTCTGGCGCGAGCACAGGCTGGGTTTCCAGCTACAGCTTGCCGCGCGTAACGGCGCATCGGCCGCGGCACTGGACAGCGGCGAACAGCTCATGGACCGGTTGCCGCAATTGTTTGACGGGCGTGAGCCCGAAGTCTCGTTGCTGCACGGCGACCTGTGGTCCGGCAACTATGCCTATACGCGTACCGGTCAGCCGACGATCTTCGACCCCGCGGTGTATTTCGGTGACCGCGAGGCGGACCTTGCCATGACAGAACTGTTCGGCGGCTTCAGCCGGGATTTTTACGCGGCTTACCAGAATGCCTGGCCGCTGGATGCGGGTTACGCGTTACGCAAGACGCTCTACAACCTGTACCACGTGCTGAACCACTTCAACCTGTTCGGTGGCGGTTACCTGTCGCAGGCGCAGGGGATGATGCAGCGTTTGCTGAGCGAGGTGCGCGGTCAGGTGTGATACGGCCGGCTCAGCTCGTGCACCGCCTCGATCATGGCGCCGGCGTGTTCCGGGTCGATCCCCGGGTGTATGCCGTGCCCGAGGTTGAACACATGGCCATTACCCTTGCCGAAGCTGGCCAGCACCTTGCCGACCTGGGCACGGATGGTGTCCGGTGAGGCATACAGAACCGAAGGGTCGAGGTTACCTTGCAAGGCAACCTGCTCGCCCACACGACGCCGGGCATCGGCCAGGTCAGTGGTCCAGTCCAGGCCGAGCGCATCGGCGCCGGTATCGGTCATGGCTTCCAGCCATTGCCCGCCGTTCTTGGTGAACAGGATCACCGGCACCTTGCGGCCGTCATTTTCCCGTTTCAATGACTGGATGATGCGTTCCATCGGTTTCAGTGAAAACCGGCAGTAGTCACTCGGTGTCAGGGCGCCGCCCCAGGTATCGAAAATCATCACGGTCTGTGCTCCGGCCGCGATCTGTGCGTTCAGGTACAGGGTGACGGATTGGGCAATGGTCTCCAGCAACTGGTCGAGCAGTTCCGGGCGCTCGTAGAGCATCGCCTTGATGGTTTTGAAGTCCTTGCTGGAGCCGCCTTCCACCATGTAGGTCGCCAGTGTCCAGGGGCTGCCGGAAAAACCGATCAGCGGCACCCGGCCATCGAGTTCGCGGCGAATAGTGCGTACCGCGTCCATGACATAGCGCAGCTCGGTTTCCGGGTCGGGCACACCCAGTGCCTGGATCTGTTTTTCATCACGCAGCGGCCGCTCGAAACGCGGACCTTCGCCTTCTGCGAAATACAGCCCCAGCCCCATGGCGTCCGGAATGGTCAGAATGTCCGAGAACAGGATGGCGGCATCCAGCGGGAAGCGTTCCAGCGGTTGCAGGGTCACTTCGCAGGCCAGCTCCGGGTTGGTGCACAGGTCCATGAAGCTGCCGGCTTTTTTGCGTGTTTCGCGGTATTCCGGCAGATAGCGCCCGGCCTGGCGCATCATCCATACGGGGGTGACGTCGACGGGCTGGCGTAGCAGGGCTCTCAGGAAGCGGTCGTTTTTCAGTTCTGTCATAGGTGCTATTAGACCCGGAATGATGAGTGAATTCTATATGCCTGGTTTCGGACCGGGCGCGCAGCCGCAGGAACTCACAAAAAGCTAACGCGGCAACTCGGATGAACCCGTCAGGAACTCATCAATAGCCCGTGCACACTGGCGCCCTTCACGGATAGCCCAGACCACCAGCGACTGCCCCCGGCGCATGTCACCGGCGGCGAAGACTTTGTCGATGGAGGTTTTGTAGGCGTTGTCGCCCTCGGTATCGCCCTTGACGTTACCGCGTGCATCGTATTCGACGCCCAGGTCGTTGAGCATGCCTTCCTGTACCGGGTGGACAAAGCCCATGGCCAGCAGCACCAGGTCGGCATCCAGTTCGAATTCGCTGCCTTCGACTTCGCTCATCTGCCAGTTGCCCTGCTCGTCCTTGTTCCACTCGACGCGCACGCAACGGATTTTTTTCACCTTGCCGTTCTCGCCGATGAATTCTTTTGTCGCCACCGACCATTCGCGCCGTGTGCCTTCTTCCTGCGAGGAGGAGGTGCGCATCTTGTTGGGCCAGTTCGGCCAGGTCAGTTCCTTGTTTTCCTTTTCCGGCGGTCTGGGCAGGATCTCCAGCTGGGTGACCGACTTGCAGCCGTGGCGGATGGAGGTGCCGATACAGTCCGAACCGGTGTCGCCGCCGCCGATGACAATGACGTGTTTGCCGGTGGCGGTGATGGAAAGGTCCTCGGGCAGCTTGTCGCCGGCTTCACGGCGGTTCTGCTGCGGCAGGAACTGCATGGCGAAATAGACGCCTTCCAGGTCGCGGCCGGGGACCGGCAGGTCGCGTGATTGTTCAGAGCCGCCGGTCAGCGCCACGGCATCGAAATCAGACAGTAGTTGTTGCGTGCTGATGTCCACGCCGACGTGGGTGTTCGGTTTGAAGTTGACGCCTTCCGCTTCCATCTGTCCGACACGGCGGTCGATGAAACGTTTTTCCATTTTGAAATCGGGGATGCCGTAGCGCAGCAGGCCGCCGATGCGGTCGTTTTTCTCGAACAGGGTCACGGCGTGGCCGACGCGCGCCAGTTGCTGGGCGCAGGCCATGCCGGCCGGGCCGGAGCCGACCACGGCAACGGTTTTGCCGGTTTTGTGTTCCGCGGGTTGCGGTGCCACCCAGCCGTTGTCCCAGGCCTTGTCGATAATGGCGCATTCGATGGTCTTGATGGTGACCGGTTCGTCCTGCAGGTTCAGGGTGCAGGCTTCCTGGCAGGGCGCCGGGCAGATGCGGCCGGTAAACTCGGGGAAGTTGTTGGTGGAATGCAGCACCTTGAGGGCGCGCTGCCAGTCGCCTTTCCACACCAGGTCGTTCCAGTCCGGGATGATGTTGTTGACCGGGCAGCCCTGGTGACAGAACGGGATACCGCAGTCCATGCAGCGCGCACCCTGCAGGCTGAGTTCCTGTTCATCGAGGGGGATGACGAACTCCCTGAAGTCCCTGATGCGTTCTTCCACGGGTTTGTAGCCGCGATCCTTGCGCGGGTATTCCATGAATCCGGTTGGTTTGCCCATAGTTGTTCTACTTGACCTGAAGATAAATGTTGTAAGGCGCCGTTGCTGTTAACTTGCCGCCGCCAGTTTTTCTGCCTGCGCGCGTTTCATGTCTTCCAGTGCGCGGCGGTAGTCGACCGGCATCACCTTGACGAACTTCGGCAACCTGTCATTCCAGTTGTCGAGAATGTTCTGTGCCACGCTGCTGCCGGTGTACTGCACGTGTTTTTCGATCAGGCGCCGCAGCCGCAGTGCGTCGAAGCGTGTCATGTCGGAACTGATATCGACCTTGCCGTGGGTTTCGAGATCGCCGCCCTGGTGGTCGAGTGCTTCCAGCGCCTCGTCTTCTTCCGGCACCGGTTCCAGTTCCACCATGGCGAGGTTACAGTGATCCTTGAAATCGCCTTTTTCATCCAGCACGTAGGCGATGCCGCCGCTCATGCCGGCGGCAAAGTTGCGGCCGGTGTCACCCAGCACCACCACCACGCCACCGGTCATGTATTCACAGCCGTGGTCACCGACGCCCTCGACGACAGCGCTGGCGCCGGAGTTACGCACCGCGAAGCGTTCGCCGGCGATGCCGCGGAAGTAGCTCTCGCCGGAGATGGCGCCGTACAGCACGGTGTTACCGACGATGAGGTTCTGTTCCGGGACAATCGGGCAGTCGTGCGGCGGGTAGACAACCAGTCGTCCGCCGGACAGCCCCTTGCCGACGTAGTCGTTGCCTTCACCTTCCAGCTCCAGCGTCACGCCGTGTGTGGCCCAGGCGCCGAAGCTCTGGCCGGCGACGCCGCGCAGCTTGATGTGGATGGTGTCTTCCGGCAGGCCTTCCAGGCCGTAGCGTTCCGCGACCCGGCCGGACAGCATGGCGCCGACAGAGCGGTTGACGTTACATACCGGTGTTTCGATCTTTACCGACTCGCCGCGCTCCAGCGCCGGTCTGGCCTGCTCGATGAGTTTATTATCGAGTGCCTTGTCGAGACCGTGGTCCTGTGCCTCGTTGTGGTACAGCGCAACATCGGGACCGGCTTCCGGCTTGTGCAGGATGCGCGAGTAGTCGAGGCCACGGGCTTTCCAGTGCTCGATGCACTTGCGCATATCCAGTTTGTCGGAGCGGCCGATCATTTCGTCCATGGTGCGGAAGCCGAGTTTTGCCATCAGCCGGCGGATTTCCTCGGCGACGAAGAAGAAATAGTTCACCACGTGTTCCGGCTTGCCGGTGAAGCGCTTGCGCAGTTCCTCGTCCTGGGTGGCGACGCCGACCGGGCAGGTGTTGAGGTGGCACTTGCGCATCATGATGCAGCCTTCCACGATCAGCGGGGCGGTGGCGAAGCCGAACTCGTCGGCGCCCAGCAGCGCGCCGATGATGACATCGCGACCGGTGCGCATGCCGCCATCGACCTGTACCACGATGCGGCCGCGCAGTTTGTTCAGCACCAGCGTCTGGTAGGTTTCGGCGAGGCCCAGTTCCCACGGGCTGCCGGCGTGGCGGATGGAGGTCAGCGGCGAGGCGCCGGTGCCGCCGTCATAACCGGCGATAGTGACATGGTCGGCGTGCGCTTTGGAGACGCCCGCCGCGACGGTGCCGACACCGACCTCGGACACCAGCTTGACGCTGATGCGCGCTTTCGGGTTGACGTTCTTCAGGTCGTGGATCAGTTGCGCCAGATCCTCGATGGAATAGATGTCGTGGTGCGGCGGCGGAGAAATCAGGCCGACGCCCGGCGTGGAGTGACGCACCCTGGCGATCCAGTCGTTGACCTTGTGGCCGGGCAGCTGGCCGCCTTCGCCGGGCTTGGCGCCCTGTGCCATCTTGATCTGGATGTCGTCCGAGTTGACCAGGTATTCGGTAGTGACACCGAAGCGGCCCGAAGCCACCTGCTTGATAGCGGAGCGCATGGAGTCGCCGTTATCCATCGGCTTGAAGCGCGAGCGTTCCTCACCGCCTTCACCGGTGTTGGATTTGCCGCCGATGCGGTTCATGGCGATGGCCAGCGTGGTGTGCGCTTCCCAGGAGATGGAGCCGAACGACATGGCGCCGGTAGCGAAGCGCTTGACGATCTCTTTCGCCGGCTCGACTTCATCCAGCGGGACCGGCTTGTCGGCGAACTTGAACTCGAACAGGCCGCGCAGGGTTTTCAGGTGCCCGTTCTGTTCGTCCACCAGGCGCGAGAACTCGGCAAAGGTCTTTGCATCGTTGGCGCGCGTGGCGTGTTGCAGTTTGGCGATCGTGTCCGGGGTCCACATGTGGTCTTCGCCACGGATACGGAACGCGTAGTCGCCGCCCACATCCAGGGCATCGGCGTAGATCGGGTTGTTGCCCCAGGCGTCGCGGTGCCAGCGCACAGCTTCCTCGGCGACTTCCTCGCTACCCACGCCCTCGATCATGCTCGCGGTGCCGGTGAAATACTTGTCGATGAAAGACTGCTTCAGACCGACAGCATCGAAAATCTGGGCGCCGCAGTAGGACTGGTACGTGGAGATGCCCATTTTCGAGAACACCTTGAGCAGGCCCTTGCCGACCGCCTTGATGTAGCGTTTGTTGATTTCGCTTTCGTCGAGGTCCTCGGGCAGGTCGTCTTTCATCGCCGCCAGGGTTTCGAAGGCCAGCCAGGGGTTGATGGCTTCCGCGCCGTAACCGGCCAGCACCGCGAACTGGTGCACTTCGCGTACTGCGCCGGTTTCCACGACCAGCCCGGACTCGGTGCGCAGACCGGCGCGCACCAGGTGGTGGTGCACGGCCGAGGTGGCCAGCAGCGCCTGGATCGGTATACGCGTGGCGCTCGCCTGGCGGTCGGACAGGATAAGGATGTTGTAGCCGTCGTGTACCGCCTGTTCCGCCTGCTCACACAACGCGGTCAGCGCCGGTTCCATACCGGCGGCGCCCTGTTCGGCGGGGTAGCAGATGTCCAGGGTGCAGGTGCGGAACGCGCCCTCGGTGGTTTTTTCGATATTGCGGATCCGCTCCAGGTCTTTGTTGGTGAGGATCGGCTGGCTGACTTCCAGGCGCATGTGCTCGCCGCGCGAGTGCAGGCCCAGCAGGTTGGGGCGCGGCCCGATCAGGGATACCAGCGACATCACCAGTTCCTCGCGGATCGGGTCGATGGGCGGGTTGGTGACCTGGGCGAAATTCTGCTGGAAGTAGTTGAACAGCGGCTTGGGCTTGTTCGACAGCACCGCCACCGGGTTGTCGGCGCCCATGGAGCCGATGCCTTCCTGACCGGTGACTGCCATCGGCGTCATCAGCAGCTTGATGTCTTCCTGGGTGTAACCGAAGGTCTGCTGGCGGTCCAGCAGCGTGTCCGGGTCACCGGACTGGCCGGCCACGTCGGCGGGCAGGTCCTTGAGGTGGATCTGGGTCTTCTCCAGCCAGTCCTGGTAGGGGTGGCCGGCGGACAGGGTTTGCTTGAGCTCGGCGTCGTCGATGATGCGGCCCTGCTCCATGTCGATCAGGAACATCTTGCCGGGCTGCAGGCGCCATTTCCGGACAATCTTGCTGTCCGGGATGGGCAGCACGCCCATTTCCGAGGCCATCACCACCAGGTCATCGTCAGTGATCAGGTAACGCGCCGGGCGCAGGCCGTTACGGTCCAGCGTGGCGCCGATCTGGCGGCCGTCGGTGAAGGCCACGGCGGCGGGGCCGTCCCACGGCTCCATCAGCGCGGCGTGGTATTCGTAAAAGGCGCGGCGTTGCTCGTCCATCAGCGGGTTGCCGGACCAGGCTTCCGGGATCAGCATCATCATGGCGTGGGCCATGGAATAGCCGCCGGCCACCAGCAGTTCCAGCGCGTTGTCGAAGCAGGCGGAGTCGCTCTGGCCTTCCGGGATCAGCGGCCAGACCTTTTCCAGGTCGGCGCCGAACAGTTCGGAGGCCATGGAATGGCGGCGTGCGCGCATCCAGTTGACGTTGCCGCGCAGGGTATTGATCTCGCCGTTGTGGGCGATCATGCGGAACGGGTGCGCCAGGTCCCAGGACGGGAAGGTATTGGTCGAGAAGCGCTGGTGCACCAGCGCCAGCGCCGACACCATGCGCTCGTCGCGCAGGTCTTTAAAATAGGTATCGACCTGGTTGGCCAGCAGCATGCCCTTGTACAGCAGGGTGCGGCTGGACAGCGAGGGGATGTAGAAATTCTCGCGCTCCGGCCAGTCGGTGTCGCGCACCTGGTTTTCGATCAGCTTGCGGATGATGAACAGTTTGCGCTCGAAGTCGTCCTGCGCCGGGCAGCTTTCGCCGCAGCCGATGAACAGTTGGCGCACCACGGGTTCGACATCTTTCACACTCTGGCCGAGGCCGCTGTTGTCGGTGGGCACATCGCGCCAGCCCAGCAGAATCTGGTCTTCCTCGTCGACGAGGCGTTCAATCAGCGCCTCGCACTCGGCGCGCGTGGTGTCATTCTGCGGCAGGAAGATCATGCCGGTGGCATAGCGGCCGGGGGCCGGCAGCTCGATACCGAGCGTGGCGCACTCCTCGCGCAGGAAGGTGTCGGGTGTCTGGATCAGGATCCCGGCACCGTCGCCGGCCAGCGGGTCAGCGCCGACAGCGCCGCGGTGGGTCAGGTTTTCCAGCACCTGCAGGCCCTGGCGTACGATGGCATGACTCTGCTGCCCCTTGATGTGGGCGACAAAACCGACGCCGCAGGCATCGTGCTCATGGCCGGGGTCGTATAACCCCTGCTTCTCCGGAAAAGCCCCGTGACTCATGTCCGACCTCTGGTAACTGTTTTAAATACTTGGGTTTTATTCGCCCAGCGCGCACAAAACCACCCGCTCCCTGAAGGCAGTGGTGGTCATTCCCCAGCTAAAAATTGGGGCGGAAAGAATAATGGAGAAGTGGCGTTTGCGCCAGTGTTTTGGGGCTTTAAACCTTGTTTTTTATAAGGAAGGACAGGGTTACTGTGCTTCCCGTATTGCCGCGTGTACGGATTTCATGCTGCGCGGCCAGGGTTTGGCCTTGCGCACCCTGGCCGGCAGGCCGGCGCGGGCATCGAGTGCCGCCTGGCGTGACGGGTAGCTGCCATACAACAGGACATACCATTCGCTTCCTTTGTAGAGCCCCCGGTAGAAAGCGGCCTGTTGCGGGTCCAGCCGGTGCTGACGGATGTAGTCAGCAATGGATTCGACGTGACGCGAGCCCAGCAATTGCAGGGTGTAGGCCGTTTCGGGTTGATCCAGCAGCCAGGCCGAGCGATGTGGCAGGGCGTCAGTGGCAGGTTCCGGGGCTGGCGCGGTGGTGTCTGCCGCAGGCCCGGGTTCATTGCTCACAGTGGCCAACGGCACGGGCTGTTCCGGGGCTGGCGCCGGGGCGGATGCGGGTGCCGGAGGCTCGCTGACGGCGCTGTCTGCTGTTGCCGGCAGTGTCTCGGCCGGTTCAGGGCTGGCGTCCGGGGCCGCGGTTGTCGCCGGGGTCTCCTGTTGTGCAGGCTGTGTATCCGCCACGGACGGCTCGGCCGCAACCGGGGCGAGGCTGGTGGGCATTTCAGGGGTAACAGCCGGCTGTTCCTCCGGTGGGCCGGCCACCAGCGGTGGTGTGACCGGTGGCACGGGTTCAATACGCTCCGGGGGTGTTTCGGCGGCCGGGGTTGTTAACGGGCGTGGTTCCGGCAGTGCCAGCGGGAGCTCTTCCATCGGCACCGGTTCGCGGTTTGCCACATCGCCGGCCGGGCTGTCTGAAACCTGTTTTTGCCAGCCCAGCCAGCCGGCCAGCGCCAGTACACCGACGGCGGCCAGCGCCCAGAACAGGCCGCTGCCCTTGCGCGCGCCGCCATGGGTGCGCATCCGCTTGCTGCCGGCACGCGCCTGGCGTTCGGTCAGGGCGTCGTGGGCCAGCCGGTTGATCTGCGCCGGTCTGCCGTCCGCGGCCTTGCACATGGCGGCCACCTCAGTGGCGGAGAACGGGCTTTCACCGCTGTAGCCGGCCACTGCGAGGCGGTACATCAGGTAGGAGGCCGTTTCCTCTTCCGAGAGGCGCGGCATGTCCAGTTGCCGGGTGGTGCAGCTGAGTTGCTGCTGTTCAATGGCCTGTCTGTGCCGTTGCTGGGCGTCCGGCAGACCGAACATGATGACGCGTACCCGCTCCGCGGCGGGCTGGGCCAGCAGCTTGCACAGGCGCTGGAAAGCGGGTTCGTCGAGTTGTTCGGAGTTATCGATAATGATAACCAGCAGTTGCGAATTGTCGGTGCTGGCAGCCCAGTGCGCCAGCAGTTCCGCCTCATCGGCAATATCGTTGCTGTGCAGCGCATCGGCCAGCCGGGCAGGGAAATTGCCGAATTCACCGGCTTCCATCAGGCACAGGCGCCACTGGCTGTTGGCCTGGGCCACGAAACGGCTCAGCAGGGTGGTTTTGCCGCTGCCCGAGGGGCCGGAGACAAAGATGACCGCATCGCCGAACTGGGTCAGGTGGGTGAGCAGGTCGAGGCGCTGCATCAGCGCCGTGCCGCCGTAGAAAAAGCGGCTGTCGAGTTTGTCGGCAAAGGGCTCGCAGTTCAGGGCGAAGGCCGCGAGGTAATCCGCTGCGCCGTTGTTGCCGCCGGCGGTCACGACTGTGCCTGCATGAATACCACCTGGTAGCCCTTTTTCAATTGCGCATCGCGTATTGAAAGCATAGCCTTTTCAGCACTCTCCCGGTCGACATAATGGTCTTTCAGCATGCGTCCCCCCGAGCCCTGGAAGCCCCATTCGCGCACCAGTGTCCAGCCGTCGAGCATATCCTCCTGCAGGTGCAGGTGATAGAACTTTGGCGGGGCGCCGGGGCCGGGGGGGATCTGCATATAGATTCGCATGAGTGTTTTCCGATGCCGGCCCCGGGATCAAGTCAGTTCCCCCGGCAGGTATATCCGTGCGTGCTCGCGGATGGCGTAGCGGTCGGTCATGCCGGCAATATAATCGGCGACGGCGCGTGCCTGACCGCTGTCGCCGTGCTGTGCCTTCAGTTCCGCCACCTTGCGCTGGGTTTCCTGCGGCAGCAGGCGCGGGTCGCTGAAGAAGGCATCGAACAGGTTGCTTATGACGCGCTCGGCCTTGGCGCTCATGCGGTGCACCCGGTAGTGGCGGTACAGGTGGGTGCGCAGGAAACGTTTCAGCTCCAGGTTGCGTTCACGCATGCTGTCGCTGAACGCGATCAGCGCTTCCGGGTGCCGGCGCACGGCGTCGAGATCGGCCGGGTCGTGCTGTGCCAGGCGTGCCATGCTGGTCTGCACCAGGTCGACGACCTGGCAGTTGATCAGGCGGCGCACCACTTCGTGGATGACGCGGCGCTGTGACAGGTCTGGATAGAGCTGCCTGACCTCCTGGTACTGGGCGTGGAACAGGGGGACTTCATTCAGCTGATCGATGTGGATCAGTTCCGCGCGCAGGCCGTCGTCCACGTCATGGCTGTTGTAGGCGATCTCATCGGCGAGGTTGGTGAGCTGGGCTTCCAGGCCGGGTTGCAAGCCGTTCTTGAAGCGCTCGCCGATATCGCCCAGCTCGGCGGCGTTTTTCATCGAACAGTGCTTGAGGATACCTTCGCGGGTTTCGTAGGTCAGGTTCAGGCCCGGGAAATCGGCGTATTTTTCTTCCAGTTCATCGACCACGCGTAACGACTGCAGGTTGTGCTCGAAGCCGCCATAGTCCTGCATACAGGCGTTGAGGGCGTCCTGGCCGGCGTGTCCGAACGGTGTGTGTCCAAGGTCGTGTGCCAGTGCGATGGCCTCGGTGAGGTCTTCGTTGAGGGACAGGGCGCGGGCGATGGAGCGTGCCACCTGGGCCACTTCAATGGAGTGTGTCAGGCGGGTGCGGAACAGGTCGCCCTCGTGGTTGACGAACACCTGCGTCTTGTACTCCAGGCGGCGGAAGGCCGCAGCGTGGATGATACGGTCGCGGTCGCGCTGGAATTCGCTGCGGTAGCTGGGTGGCGGTTCAGGGTGGCGGCGGCCCCGTGATACCGCATCCACCGTGGCATAGGGCGCGTGCCGGTCGCTGCGGGTCAGGTCGTGGGGCAGGGTATTCATGAGCCGGTCAGCGGCAGCTCGCATTCGAGGGTCTGGCGCAGCAGACCGGGATCGAAGTCGGCGGTGATTTTTGCCTTGCCGATGGCGTCCATGAGGACCAGACGCAGGCCGCCATCGAGCGCTTTCTTGTCGACCGCCATCAGGCCCAGGAACTGGTCGGTGCTCATTTCCGCCGGAGGCTCGACCGGCAGCCGGGCCTGCACCAGCAGGGCACGGATACGTTCCACGTCGGCGCCGTCCATCCAGCCGTGGCGTGCCGACAGGTCGGCGGCCATCAGCATGCCGGTGGCAACCGCTTCGCCGTGCAGCCAGTTGCCGTAGCCCATGCCGGTCTCGATGGCGTGGCCGAACGTGTGGCCGAGGTTGAGCAGGGCCCGTTTGCCGGCCTCGCGCTCGTCGGCGGCGACGATGTCGGCCTTGCAGCGACAGGAATGTTCGACGGCGTGGATGAGTGCCGCGCTGTCGCGCGCCAGCAACCGCGCCATGTTCTGTTCCAGCCAGGCGAAGAACCCGGCATCCTCGATCAGGCCGTATTTGATGACTTCGGCGATACCGGCCGACAGCTGGCGGTCGTCGAGTGTGTCCAGGGTGGAGATGTCCGCCAGCACGCAACGCGGCTGGTGGAAGGCGCCGATCATGTTTTTGCCAAGCGGGTGGTTGACGCCGGTCTTGCCGCCCACCGAGGAATCCACCTGCGCCAGCAGGGTGGTGGGAATCTGTATGAAGTCGACGCCGCGCTGGTAACTGGCAGCGGCAAAGCCGGTCATGTCGCCGATGACCCCGCCGCCCAGCGCAACCAGGCAGCAGTCGCGGTTGAAGCGCTTTTCCAGCAGCGCGTCGAAAATCCGTGTGAGGATCTCCAGCGTCTTGTATTGCTCGCCATCCGGCAGGATGACCTGTTCCAGCCGGTAGCCGGACCCGGACAGCGCCTCGCGCACTGTTTCCAGGTAGAGCGGGGCCACGGTCTCGTTGCTGACCAGCATCACCTGCCGGCCGCGGATGTGGGGCCGGTACAGTTCCGGTTGGTCAATCAGCCCCGATCCGATGTGGATGGGGTAGCTGCGATCGCCAAGATCAAGGTTCAGTATTTTATTCATGGTCACAAGAATACAGAGTGTACCTACATTTCCTCAATATGCCGGACAATTTTTCCGACCACATCGCGCACCCGGCAGCCGTCGGTTTCGATGGTCAGATCGGCTATTTCACGGTACAGCGGGTCGCGTTGCGTCATCAGTTCCTGGAGTTTCTGCCCGGGGTTGCCGGTTTGCAGCAGCGGGCGGTTGCGGTCGTGGGCGGTACGCTGGAGCTGCTGGTTGACAGATGTATGCAGGTAGATGACCTGTCCGCGCGCAGCCAGATGCCGGCGATTGGTGCCGCTCAGCACGGCGCCGCCGCCGGTGGCCAGCACAATACCCTGCCGCTGTGTCAGGATATCGATCATTTCCTCTTCGCGGCGCCGGAAACCGTCTTCGCCTTCCAGTTCAAAGATAAGCGGGATATCGACACCGGTACGGGTCTCGATTTCGCGGTCGCTGTCAATGAACTCCAGGCCCAGGGTTCGCGCCAGCTGGCGGCCGATGGTGGATTTGCCGGCACCCATGGGTCCGACCAAAAAAAAACTGCCCGACATACTCATGCCGGGCAGTTTTGCCAGAAACTGGCGTCAGGTACAAGTTCCGGTTAGTTGAGAGCCATGCCCTGCTTGATGATTTTCGGTGTTACGAAGATCAGCAGTTCCTGTTTCTCGTCGGTTTTGGCTTCGGTTTTGAACAACCAGCCGACCCCGGGCAGTTCGCCGAAGAAGGGCACGCGTTCTGTTTCCTTGCCCTTCGCCTGCTCGTAGATGCCGCCCAGGACCAGGGTTTCGCCGTTGTCGACCAGTACCCGGGTGCTGACATTGCGGGTATCGATGCTGGGAACCCCGGCAAAGATCTCGCCCACGCTGTCCTTGTTGACCTGCAGGTCCATGATAATGCGGTCATCCGGCGTGATCTGCGGGGTTACCTTCAGCTGCAGCACCGCTTCCTTGAAGCTCACCGAGGTGGCGCCACTGGAGGTTGCCTGCTGGTAGGGAATTTCCACACCCTGCTGGATGATGGCTTCCTGCTGGTTGGAGGTGATGACACGCGGGCTGGAAATAACCTCACCGCGGTCTTCCAGCTGCATGGCGCTGAGTTCCAGCTGGATCAGGCTGCTGCCGATCTTGCCCAGCGCGATGCCGATGGCGCCGGACGGGTTGGCTACCGGCAGGTCGACCAGCAGGCCGTCGTTGCCACTGCCGGCGGGGACTTCGAAGCCGGGTGTGAAGCCATAGTCGACGTTGCCGGGCCGGGTACCGCCACCGACGATGAAGTCACGGCCGCTCTGGGAATTACCGCTGGCGCCGAAACGCACACCCAGGTCACGTGAGAAGTCATTGTTGGCGATGACGATGCGTGATTCGATCAGCACCTGGCGTACCGGGATATCCAGCAGCGCCACCAGTTTGCGGACCTCTTCCAGCTTGTCCGCGGTATCCTGTATCAACAGGGTGTTGGTGCGTTCGTCGATGATGGCATTGCCGCGCTCCGACATCAAAGAGCTTTCGTCGCTCTTCAGCAGGGTGGCAATGTCTTCCGCCTTGGCATAGTTCACCTGGATGAAGTCGGAATACAGCGGTGCCAGTTCCTCGATCTGCTTCTGCGATTCGAGTTCCAGCTTCTCGCGTGCGGCGATTTCTTCGCCGGGCGCAATCAGCATGACGTTACCGTTGTCACGCTTGGCAAGGCCCTTGGTCTTGAGCACGATGTCCAGTGCCTGGTCCCAGGGTACGTTTTGCATGCGCAGTGTCAGGTTGCCGGATACGGTGTCACTGACCACGATGTTGGTGCCGGTGAAGTCAGCCAGCAACTGCAGCACGGCGCGGACTTCGATGTCCTGGAAGTTCAGCGACAGGCGTTCGCCGGTATAGCCGAACTCTTTCTTCTGGCGCAGTTCCTTTTCTTCCTTGGTGGTAGGACGAATCTCGACAGTAAACTGGTTGTCGGTCTGGTAGGCGAGGTGTTCGTATTCGCCTGTCGGTGTGATTTCCAGGCGGACATTGTCGCCACGGGTTTCGGTGTCGATGAGCTTCACCGGTGTGGCAAAGTCAGTGACGTCGAGGCGGCGCTGCAGGTTTTCCGGCAGGCTGGCGCCGTGGAAGTCGAGCACTACCTTGCCGGCTTCCTGGGACATGTCCACAGGAATAGCGGGGTTCGACAGCGTCACAATGATGCGGCCTTCGCCCTGGTCACCGCGTCGGAAATCGATATTGGTGATGGCAGCGCCGCCGGCCATGGAGCTGCCTGCCGCTGCGGTGGCCGCCGGTGCAGGTGCCGCTGCGGCAGTAGTAGTTGTCGCGCCTGTGCCGCCCAGTACCACGATAATCTTGTCACCCTCAGTGCGGGTTTCGTAAGGCACCATTTCGAACAGGTTCAGGACCACGCGTGTGCGGCCCTTGACCTCGACGGCGGTGATGCTTTTGGCCGGCCCGATACCAATCGGCTGCGAGCGTTTGGCCAGCGCGCTTTTGGTGGCCGGGAGATCGAAAGCGATACGCGCCGGGTTGTCTATCGTAAAGCTGGCCGGGTTCGAGGCAGGCTGGTTGAACTGCAGGGTAATCTGCACCTGGTTGCCGGGCAGGCCGGCAAAGCTGATGTCCTGCAGGGCATTCAGTGGCTGCGGGTCAGCAGCATGCGCATTATTCCAGGCGGAGAACAGTGCCAGTGTGGCAAGCAACAGAATTCCGTTTCCAAGAAGGCGTTTGAGGAAGCCTCGTGTGCATGGCACAGCCGGGTTCCTGTATGTCAGTATCGCGTTCATCGTTTTTATCTCCAAATTACTCACTGAGTGCCAGTGCTGCCTGGCGTTCCATCCATCCCCCGAGGCCATCCGGTACGATCTCGGTCAACTGAACTTCCGATTCTGTAATCTGCACAATCTTGCCGTGATTCTGGCCCAGGTAGTTGCCGGGCTTCACGCGGTGGATCGAGCTGTCACTCATGCGCACCAGCGCCCATGCGTTGCCCCTTCGTTCGAGCGTGCCAACCATGCGCAGGCTGTCGAGCGGTTCGGCTTCCAGCGTTTCCCGGCTGCGGTTGAAGTCCGGTGAGGGACCGCTGCCCGTGGCATGGGCGACCTGTGATTTCGGTGCCGAGCTGACGGGCGGCGTGAACGGGTCACGGTCGCCGTAGGCTTCATACAAATGGGTTTCATAGGGCGCAAATTCCGGCAGCGGCTCGATCCTGGCGTGCTGGCGGGATTTCACGTCCTCCACGTAGCTGCGCAGGTCTTCCGTGTTGTTGTTGCTGCAGCCGGACAGGCCGACTGCCAGAAGCAACAGGGGGACGGCCCACGCGCTGTTCTGCAGGCGAATCATTGTACAACTCCTTCTTCTTCTTCATCCATGTAACGGTAGGTCTTGGCGAGAATGTCCATCGTCAGTTCGCCCTGATCGTTGGGTTCCATTTTAATGTTGTGCACGGTGACGATGCGTGGCAGTGCAGCGATGCCGCTGATGAAGTTGCCGAATTCATGGTAGTCGCCCTTCACGCGGATGCTGATAGGCAGCTCGGCGTAGAATTCTCTCGGCACTTCGTTCTGCGGTTTGAACAACTCGAACTCAAGGCCGGCGGCAAGCCCGGTCTGGGAGATGTCGACCAGCAGTTCGGCAACCTCGGTCTTGTTGGGCAGCTGCCGCAACATGGCGCCGAAGGATTCCTTCATTTCCGCCAGCTGTTGTTCATAAGCCGCCAGGTTGGCCGCTTTCTTGGCCCTTGCCTCGAAAGTCTGGCGCAGCTGGGTTTCCTTCTGTTCAGCCTTTTCGAGGCGGACGCCCTGGTCCTTGATATCGAACCAGTAGCCCAGGCCCAGTACCGCGATGAACACGACGCCGATAATGGCGACACGCGCCGGCATCGGCCAGTTGGCGATGTTGTTGATGTCGAGGTCGTTGAGTTCCGAGAGATTCATCAGCTTTGCTCCTCACCGGCTGTCCGTGGCGGGTTCGCCTGGCTGGCGCGCAGTACGAACTCGGCGCTGCGCCGGCTTTCCGTGTCCCTGGTTTCGATGACATCGAGTTTTGGTGCAGCCATCCATTCCGAACCGTCGATATTGCGCATATAGGCGGACACACGCGCATTCGATTGTGCGACACCGCTCAGTGTCAGTGACTGACCTGTCTGGTCGATCTTTTTGAGGTACAGGCCGTCAGGCAGGGTGAACACCAGCTGGTCCATCAGGTGCACGCTCTGCGGGCGGCTGTGCTGCAACTGCTGGATAATGTCCATGCGTGCCAGCAGTGCGCTTTTGGTTTTTTCCATGTCCTTGATCCTGGCAATCTTCTTGTCGAGTGCCGCGATTTCGGTATCCAGGAAATTGTTGCGCTGGTTCTGCTGTTCGATACGGCCTTCCATCTGCATGTGGGCCAGCAGTACCAGCAGGGCGCCGACCACGGCCGCGCCGCCACTGACGACAGCGAACTGCTGCTGTTGCTGCTTGCGGCGTTCTTCACGCCAGGGTAAAAGGTTGATATGTGCCATCAGTCAAAACTCCTCAGGGCCAGGCCACAGGCAATCAGCAGTGCGGGAGCATCGTTGCTCAGCGACTGCGGTTTGACATGCGAAGACAGGGACATGGAAGCAAACGGATTGGCAACCAGCGTTTCAATGCCGAGCCGGTCCTGGATCAGTTCCGAGATGTTGGGTACCGAGGCACTGCCGCCGGCCAGTATCACCTGGTCGACATTGTTGTACTGACTGGAACCGAAGAAGAACTGCAGGGAACGGCTGACCTGCTGTGACATGGCTTCGCGGAACGGTTCCAGCACTTCCGGTTCGTAGTTCTCCGGCAGGCCGCCCTGGCGCTTGGCCATGCCGGCTTCCTCGTAGGACAGGCCGTAGCGGCGCATGATTTCTTCGGTGAGCTGTTTCCCGCCGAACACCTGGTCGCGGGTATAAATCAGCTTGGTGTCGTGCAAGACGTTGAGGGTGGTCATGGTGGCGCCGATGTCGATGACGGCGACGGTCTTTTCCATGCCCTGGTCCGGCACCTGGTCCAGCAGCAGCTGGAAGGCGTTCTCGGTGGCGTAGGCCTCGACGTCCACCACGTGGGTGTCCAGGCCGCCACTTTCCACGGCCGCGGTGCGCATGTCGACGGTTTCCGTGCGGCAGGCTGCCAGCAGCACGTCGACAGTATCGGGGTTGTTCTCGGTCGGTCCCAGCACCTCGAAGTCCAGGCTGACTTCTTCCAGCGGGTAGGGTACGTACTGGTCGGCTTCCAGCTCGATCTGGCTGTGCAGCTCGTCGTCCGACATGCTGTTCGGCATCGGCACCACCTTGGTGATGACGGAGGAGCCGGCCACGGCCACGGCGGCGCCCTTGATGCGTGCGCCGGAGCGCTTCACGGCGCGCCTTACTGCTTCACCGACCGCTTCCACGTCCGTGATGTTTTTTTCCACCACGGAATTGGGCGGCAAAGGCTCCACAGCGTAACTTTCTACGCGGTAGCGGTTCCCATGACGGCTGAGTTCGAGTAATTTGACGGCTGAGGAGCTGATGTCCAGTCCCACCACCGGCGGTGTATTCCGTGTAAACAGTTGCGCAATTTGCACCGTAATTTCCCTTTAATTCACTGCTATTGCAGTGTATTGATACTGTTAAGGATTAGAGAGCAACAACAAATTGTTGTCAATTAACGGCTCTTTATCCTCTTGGGTTCGATTCGGTTTATCGGACGCTTTATACTGAAGTTTAGAAATCTGGTTGTTTTTTAATTTGAACCTGGTCACATCCCTGCCAAATTTATGACACTTTCCCTCAGGATACTGCGTTTCTTCCTGGCTTCCGGCTTCGCTCTGGCGGTCGCCGGGCTGATTACTGTGGCCGCTGCCTATTTCTATATAGAGCCACAGTTGCCCCCTATTGAGCGGCTGAAAGAGGTACAACTTCAGGTGCCGTTACGGGTGTATACCAGCGACGGTGAATTAATCGCGGAGTTCGGTGAGCAGCGGCGCACGCCGGTACGTTATGCAGAGCTGCCGCAGATCATCATCGACGCCATCCTGGCGACCGAGGATGACCGTTTTTTCCAGCATCCCGGGGTGGACTACCAGGGCCTGGTGCGCGCCGTGGTGGAGCTGATCCGCACCGGCGAGAAGCGCCAGGGGGGCAGCACCATCACCATGCAGGTGGCGCGTAATTTCTTCCTCAGCAGTGAAAAGACCTATTTGCGCAAGCTGACCGAGATCTTCCTGGCGCTGAAAATCGAGCGCTTTCTGAGCAAACAGGAAATCCTCGAGCTGTACCTGAACAAGATCTATTTCGGGCACCGCGCCTACGGTATCGCCGCGGCGGCGCAGGTGTATTACGGCGTGCCTATCGACGAACTGAGTGTGGCACAGGTGGCGATGATTGCCGGACTGCCCAAGGCACCTTCGGCGAACAACCCGGTCAGTAACCCGACCCGGGCGCTGCAGCGCCGCAGCTACGTGCTGAGGCGCATGTACGAACTGGGCGCCATCGACACGGTGCAGTACCGCGATGCGATGAACGAGCCTGACAATGCCAGCCTGCACACCCAGAGCATCGGCGTGAAGGCGCCCTATGTTGCCGAGATGGTACGCAGCCACATGCTGGAGCGGTTTGGTGATGAAGCCTACAGTGCCGGCTACAAAGTGGTAACCACTCTCGACAGTGCGCGCCAGCGTGCGGCCAACACGGCCCTGGCATCCGCCCTGCTGGACTATGACCGCCGGCACGGCTATCGCGGGGTCATGAAGCATGTCGAGCTGGCGCCCGATGCCGGTGAGGAAGACTTTGCAACCCTGCTTAAAGGCTACCGGCCGGTTGGCGATCTGCCGGCCGCGCTGGTGGTCGAGGTGCAGGAACAGTCGGCACGTGCCTGGCTGAATGGCGGCTTTATCGAACTGGACTGGGAAGGGCTGGCGTGGGCGCGCCGCTTCGAATCGGTAAACCGGCGTGGCCCGGAGCTGAAAAATGCCGGCGAAGTCCTGAAGCGCGGTGACCTGATCCGTGTCCAGGCGCAGGCAGACGGCCGCTGGCGGCTGGCACAGGTACCGCAGGTCGCCGGTGCGCTGGTCTCGTTGCGGCCGCAGGACGGCGCCCTGCAGGCGCTGTCGGGCGGTTTCGACTTCTACAGCAGCAAGTTCAACCGTGCCACCCAGGCGCAGCGTCAGCCGGGTTCGAGTTTCAAGCCGTTCGTGTATTCCGCGGCCCTGGCCCGCGGCTATACCCTGGCCAGTCTGTTCAATGATGCGCCGGTGGTGTTCGATGACCCGTCGCTGGAGACCACCTGGCGGCCGGAGAATTACAGCGGCAAGTTCTACGGCCCGACGCGCATGCGCGAGGCACTGACGCGTTCGCGTAACCTGGTCTCGATCCGCCTGGTGCGCGCCATCGGGCCGCGCTACGCGGCGCGTTACGCGCAGCGTTTCGGCTTCCGCGAGGAGCAGATTCCAAAGGACCTGTCACTGGCGCTGGGCAGTGGCTTCGCCACGCCGCTGGAAATGGCGCGCGCCTACAGTGTGTGGGCCAACGGCGGCTTTTATGTAGAACCCTACTTTATCCAGCAGATCCGTGATGCGCATGATGAAGCGATTTTCAACGCAAATCCCGCGCTGGCCTGCCTGGAGTGCGAGGAGCGCCGCAAGCAGGAAGCAGAAACTGCGCTGGCAACGGAGATCGAGGCCGAGATTGCCGACGAGCCACAGGCAACGCCCGGGGAACCGCTTGAGGCCGGCACGGATGATATGGGCGCCGGGAATGACATGGAGCTGGTAGCGGAACCCGGGCCGGAACCGGTTTATGCCGAGCGCGTGGTCGATGCGGCCAACGTTTACCTGATCACCTCGATGCTGCAGGACGTGGTCAAGCGTGGCACCGGGCGACGTGCCATGGCGCTGGGGCGCAACGATCTGGCGGGCAAGACCGGTACCACCAACGACCAGCGTGACGCCTGGTTCTGTGGCTTTAACACCGCCCTGGTGACCACGGTGTGGGTCGGTTTCGACCGCGTGCAGCCGCTCGGCAACGGTGAAACCGGCAGCCGGGCGGCGCTGCCAATGTGGGTGGATTACATGGGCAAGGCCCTGCAGGGCGTGCCGGAATCGGTGTTGCCGCAACCGCCCGGGCTGGTGACGGTACGCATCGATGCAAAAACCGGCCTGCGCCTGCCGCCCGGGCAGGCCGGCGGCCTGTTCGAACTGTTCCGGCCCGAGCATGTCCCGCAGCGCTACAGTGACACCGGCAGTGAAAGCCGGGGCAGCGAGGCGAATCCCGATACCTCCTCGGAACCGCTTTTCTAGGCAGGTATCCAGACATAAAGAATGGGTTCTCGCCAAGACGCAAAGATCGCAAAGGTTTAACTTGTTGTTAATTAAGGGTATTAAATGGTTTTCTTGGCGGCTTTGCGCCTTGGCGAGAAAAACATCTTTTTTGTTTTTGTATAGGCACTGACTCTAATGGCAAAACCTTCAGGGCGTGACCAGCAGATGCGGGCGCGCATTGCCCAGGAGGCAGCGCGGCTGATGGCCGACGAAGGTCTGCACGACTTCTACGCTGCGAAACGCAAGGCTGCGCAGCACCTGGGCGCGCCGGACACCCGCAACATGCCCCGCAATAACGAGGTCGAAGCGGCGCTTGAGGAGTACCAGCGCCTGTTCCATGGCGAACAGCAGGCACAGCACCTGCAGGCATTGCGCGAGGCCGCGGTACAGGCAATGCGCTTTCTCGCGGCATTCAACCCACGCCTGGTTGGTTCGGTGCTGAGCGGCACGGCCGGCCGGCATGCCGACATCAACCTGCACCTTTTCGCCGATACGCCCGAAGAAGTCAGTCTGTTCCTGATGGAAGCGCACATCCCCTTCGAGGAGTCGCTGAAGCGGCTGCGTGTGGCACGCGAGGAATGGCAGGAGTTTCCCGGCATCGGTTTTCGGGCCGGCGACTACCCGGTCGACCTGGTGGTGTTTCCGCGCGAAGGCCGGCGCGATGCGCCGCGCAGCCCGGTCGACGGCAAGCCGATGCAGCGCGCCGGGCTGGACGAAGTCGAGGCCCTGCTGGCACAGGGCTGAACCGGCTACAGATGCGGTGCCGGCTTGTAATGTTTGGGGAAGCCGGTGCGCGCCACGCCTGAGTCCACCGCGGCCTGTGCCACCGCGGGCGGCACGAAGTCCATCAGGCGCGGGTCGAACGGCGTGGGGATAATGTAGTCGGGCCCGAATTCCAGGCTCTCCTTGCAGTAGGTGGCCAGGATTTCCGGCAGCACCGGCTCGTGTGCCAGGGCGCGCAGGCCGTTGACGGCCGCGATCTGCATCTCGCTGTTGATGGCGCGCGCACGCACGTCGAGAGCGCCGCGGAATATAAACGGAAAGCCCAGTACGTTGTTCACCTGGTTGGGGTGGTCACTGCGCCCGGTGGCCATGATCAGGTCGTCGCGCACCTGGTGCGCCAGTGCCGGGCTGATTTCCGGATCCGGGTTGGAGAGCGCAAACACGATGGGTTGTTCTGCCATGCTGGCCAGCATGGCCTCGTTCACCAGGTTCGGGCCGGATACACCGATAAAGACATTGGCGCCCTGCATGGCATCGGCGAGCGTGACACGATCAGTGGCGACGGCGAATTCCTGCTTATAGATATTCAGATCGTCACGCGAGGTGCTGATTACGCCCTTGCGGTCGATCATGTAAATATTTTCCGCGCTGGCGCCGAGTTTCAGCAGCAGGCGCATGGAGGCAATACCGGCAGCACCGGCGCCAAGACAGACGATACGTGCCTCGGCCAGCGGCTTGCCGGTGATTTCCAGCGCGTTGAGCAGGCCGGCGCAGATGATAATGGCAGTGCCGTGCTGGTCATCGTGGAACACCGGGATATCCAGCCGCTCAATAAGTGTTTTCTCGATCTCGAAACAGCGCGGTGCGGCGATGTCTTCCAGGTTGATGCCGCCGAAACCGCTGGCGATACGCGCCACGGTGTCGATAAAATCTTCCGTGCTGTCGGCCTCGACCTCGATATCGAAGACATCGACATCGGCAAAGCGTTTGAACAACACACCCTTGCCTTCCATCACCGGCTTGCCGGCCAGCGGGCCGACGTCGCCCAGGCCCAGAACCGCTGTGCCGTCGGTGATCACCCCGACCAGGTTGCCCTTGCCGGTATAGCGGTAGGCGGTATCGGGATCCGCCTCGATCTCGCGCACCGGCGCCGCCACCCCCGGGGTATAGGCCAGTGACAGCTCTGCCTGGGTAGTGCAGGGCTTGGTGACGTGGGTGGCGATTTTCCCGGCAGTGGGGAATTCGTGGTAGTTGAGGGCTTCTGTTTTCAGGTCTTTGAACATGATTTTTCCGTTGCGGGCATGGATCGGGCGAGGCGCATCATAGCAACCAATGCGCGCAAGCCCAATTCGGTGTGGCAGAAGCGCGCTTCAGCGCACGACTTTCAGGGTCTGGCCGGGCTTCGGCTCACCGTCGGGGTACAGGTCGTTGAGCAGGCGCAGTTCGGTTTCCGGGTATTTCGGGATCGGCGACTTGCGCGCCAGTGCGGCGAAGGTGGTTGTCGGGCCGGCCTTGATCAGGTGCAGTTTCAGCCCGGTGGCGAGTTTTTTCTCGCGCGCCGAGAGCTTGTGAAAGCTGCGCGCAACATCCTTGAAGATGCCGTCGAACAGCCGGTAGTTGCTGGTCTGGCGGCTGATGCCGGTAAACAGGTAGGCGTGATTGCCATCGTAGACCACGCTGACGCGGGCCCGGCGTTTGCCGAAATTGGTGTTTATCGGGGCCGTGGCGGTATAGGCCTCAAAGCCCTTCACATCCAGCTTTTCGCCGATCTGGAATTTGTCGCCCAGGTATTGTTCCAGGTACTGGCGTGGCGGGATGCGGTTTTTCAGGGTGGCCACCCTGACTTCCATGATTGCCGCCTGGTTGGGTGCCGATGCCAGCAGGCGGTCCGGCTGGTTGTCGATGCTCCAGCCCTTCGCAAAGCGGAAGCCGATGTTGAGCGGCTTGTGGTAGAAGTTGTTGCCGTCGACCACGCCGTCGTTCTCGCTCTGGCCGAAACTCAGCCCTTCCAGGTGCGCGAGAAACTGTTTACGGCCGGTGCGCGGTGTGCCGGTGGTTTTCAGATGGTCGGCCTCGCTGACGACTTCCTGCAGGCGCCGGTCGTTGTCCGGGTGGCTGGCAAATACGCCGTGGTAGGCGCGCGGTTCGCGGCCCTCGGCACGGGCGCGCTGGCGCTCGAACAGTTCCTGGTTTTTCAGTACCCCGATGACTTCCAGCATGGCCTGCGGGTTGTAGCCACTGCGCGCCAGGTACTGTGCGCCGAGCCGGTCGGATTCCAGCTCGTGGCCGCGTCCGTAGCCGCTCAGCAGTGCCTTGCCGAAGACGTTGAACACATCCTCCGTGCCGGGGACGCCGGTGGTTGCACTGAGCACGGCGCCGGCAATGCTGGTGGCCGTGGAAGCACTCTGCTGGCGTACCGAGTGGCGTGCGGTCACGTGGCCGACCTCGTGGCCGAGTACCGCGGCGAGCTCAGCTTCCGAGTTCAGGTAGGCGAGGATACCGCGGGTAATATAGATATAGCCGCCGGGCAGGGCGAAGGCGTTGACCATGGGGTCGTCCAGCACGGTGAACTTGTAGTTCAGCTCGGGGCGGTGGCTGACGCGGGCCACGCGTTGCCCGACTTCACTGACATAGGCGGCCAGTTCCGGGGCCTGGTAGACCGGCATTTCCTGGATGATCTGCTGATGGTATTTCTGGCCGAGGCTGATTTCCTCGCTCTCCGATATCAGCACGAAGTCCTGTTCGCCGGTAACAGGGTTGGTGGCGCAGCCCTGCAGGGCCAGCAGGTTCAGGATTATCGCCAGGTAGATAAAGCGCATGGGTATATCCGGGTAGTGTGGTCAGGTGTGATTGTAGC
>DRNU01000154.1 GCA_011374975.1 Gammaproteobacteria bacterium
CAGTGTATTCGCGCTGCAAGGCCGGATGAGTTCCGCGATCACCCACTACGAACGCGCGCTGTTACTGCAGCCGGATAATGTCGCGGTCTATAACAGCCTGTTGTTGATTCTTAACTATATGTCCGACAAGGACCCTGCTTACGTATCTGCTGCGCACCGTGAGTTTGCCCGCCGCTGGGAAGCACCCTTGTCCCCGTCGATTCAGGCACATACCAATGAACGAGCACCGGATAAACGCCTTAGAATCGGCTACGTGTCATCTGAATTCAGGCAGCATTCCGTTGCCTATTTTATTGAGCCGGTGCTGGCGCATCACGATCACGAGCACTTTGAAGTATTCTGTTACTCGAACAATCTCATAGAAGATGAAGCAACCGCATGTGTGAAATCCCATGCAGATCACTGGCGCTGCATTGCCGGGCTTTCCGATGAGCAGGCTGCCGGGAGTATTCGCTCTGACGGGATTGATATTCTGATTGACCTGAATGGTCATAGCGGCAGTAACTGTTTGCTGGCCTTTGCCCGGAAACCCGCCCCTGTACAGGTTACCTGGCTGGGATATCCGAATACCACCGGGTTGTCGGCTATGGATTACCGCATCACCGACCGGTTTGCCGACCCCCCAGGGATGACCGAGCGCTTTCATAGCGAGGAACTTGTCCGGTTACCGGAATGTTTTTCCTGCTATCAGCAACCCGATGATGCACCCGGGGTCTCCGCATTACCGGCGCGGGAAAGGGGATACGTGACTTTCGGTTCTTTCAACAACCTGGCCAAGATCACCCCGGAAGTCCTTGCAGTATGGGCACGGATACTGCTCGCAGTTCCTGACTCCCGCCTGGTTATCAAGAACCCTGCGCTGGGGGGGGGTGACGTGCAGCAGACGATTTGTAAAGCCTTCACGGAGTTGGGTGTTGCATCGGAGCGTCTGGAGTTGCTCGGCCTTGACCCGTCCCGAAAAGCCCATCTGGAACGCTATCGAAATATCGATATCGGGCTTGATACCTTCCCTTACAATGGCACTACCACAACCTGTGAAGCACTCTGGATGGGGGTGCCGGTCGTCACCTTGTCTGGCAGGAGCCACGCAGGACGGGTCGGGGTGAGTCTGATGAGCAGCCTGAAACTGACGGAACTGATTTCACGTACCACCGAAGACTACATTGCGCTGGCTGCGCAACTGGCAAGTGATCGGGAACACCTGGAAATGCTGCGCAAGGGGTTACGCACCCGCATGGCGCATTCACCATTGATGGATGCACAGCACTTCACGAAAAACCTTGAGCAGGCTTACCGGGCTATGTGGCAGGACTGGTGCCTGTAAAGGTGAACAGGTTTTACAGGTGCCGGTGCTGTCGGAACGACAGGATCGATCACATTCAGTACGCCTGTTCTCGGTTCTCCGTCCATAATTTATCCGTCCGGCGAGGTGCCGCGGGGGATAGAGGGCGTAGGAATTAACGGCGCAACAGTTCCCCGTGACGTCGATGATATTATCACGCTGTCTGCGGACCGTCGTACGGTGTCATTCTCCCTGGGTACGGGAGGATCAGTGGACCAAATGCGTATTTTGACGGCGGTTCCCGTACCTGCCCGGTCTGCCTCTCTTTATCAGCGGTATCATCGCAGGTATGGCAACTATAAGGCGGCGGAAAGCGTAAGACACTGCAACGCTACTGAACGCCCCGGCGTATTTCAGACCAGGTACCGCTACGCCCGTAAAAATTCAGAATGCGGTCGTTAGTCACCAGGGTGGCGGAATAGTCAGCCACTTCGATAGATTGCACTTTCTCGCCTGCCTGCCGACGTTTACTCTGCCATCCTCCCGCCTGCGCCCCGTAGGCTGAAAAACGCTGGTTGGTAATCACCACCGCGGTTGCATTTGCCACCTTGTAGTCACGTACAGTTTCCTTGGCGTGCATTTCCAGCCGGTCAAACCGGCCTGCCCGTGTGTTGGAGGCAACGACATCCCGCTTCTCCACTACCAGGAACAGGATTTTCTCAACTTCATCGGCAAAAACAGGTGTGCACGGCAAAAGCTGGACAAGCAGTAAACCAGCGATGATGGATCGTCTTGAAATGGGGTCAGAGCGCATATTTCATTAATACAGGTTTGTGGTCGTGACAATCCCGCTGGATAAGGTCGGGGTATATTAGCGGAATATGTGCTCTGACCCCAATTACGGGTCGGAGAGTTTGCTTACGAGGCGGCGGGTCTTGATGGCCTGGGTGCGGACTTTTTTGCATAGCATTTCCAGTACCCTGGGGTCGGCGTCGCCGCGTTTGAAGCGGTTGTTGGCCATGGTGGCGTAGACAGCGATGTCAATGAGGTTGTCGGAGATAATGTTCAGCGTCTCCTGATCCATGACCGGTATCTTTCTTTCCGGCTCTTCAGCTGTCGTCGTGTGAGCAGGGGCGTCCTGTGCGGTATCGCTGTCAGTAACGGGTTCGATGTCCGGTTCCATGGCTTGTGGAGATTCGACCGGTGCTTTGTCCCGGAGTTCCTGGTTGTTGTGGACAGGGGCATTGTTTTCCTGTGGTGCGGCCGCTACGGCATCCTCCTCGGGCAGTGGAATGCGCAGGTCGGAGACATCGCTGTGGAAGGTGGCCCGTTCCGGGCTGTAGGTCAGGTTATAAACCACCGGGGGCAAGCCGCCGGCCCTGCGCCTGTCGAGCCAGGCAACC
Organism: Gammaproteobacteria bacterium; assembly: GCA_011374975.1. GTDB lineage: Bacteria > Pseudomonadota > Gammaproteobacteria > DSM-19610 > DSM-19610 > Thiogranum. The sequence continues at coordinate 2,686 of DRNU01000154.1, forward strand.
AGTTGCGGGTACAGGCTGTTGACCAGCAGGAACCCCATGAACCCGAACGGTGCAAGATAGATGCTGCGGGTGACACCGGTATTCACCAGGTGGTCGAAGACGGCAGTCAGTGCCAGCAGGCCCAGGCCACCGCCCAGTGTCAATGCTGCCGCCCGTTGGCCGGCCATGAACATCCGGTAGCTGGCATACAGGGTATAGACCAGTGAGGCGAGCAGGGTGACTTCCAGTGCATTCCACCAGGGGCTGATGGCAGGCTGGCCGGCGATACTGCCATCGGCGTAGAGCAGGCTGTTCGTGGCGATACTGTTTTTGATCAGCAGTGCAATCCAGGCCGCGCTCAGTACATCGAGCCACAGCAGCGGTCGATATGCGCTGCGCCGGGCTACAAACCAGATCAGGGTGCCCCACAACACGATGCCCAGTGTAATGGCGAAGCGGCCGGCAGACAGCAGGGCGACAGGGCTGTGCGCCTGGTAGGTCATGGCACTGGCCAGTGCGAAGCCGGACAGCAGCAGGTACATGCCGGCCAGCCAGAGATGCGGTTGCTCAGTACCGCGTGCGCTGTTGCGCAGTAGCAGGTGGTGCCCGCTCGCGTAGAGGGTGATCCCGGTCAGTATGTAGAGTGCAGCTGCGGCCATCGGCGGGCAGTTTCCCTGGGTTGATCATATCCTTAACATCTATATTAACGGTTATGACGCTGTTTTATGAAGGAAATTCGGCGCCTATTGCCACCACAGCGAGAGTGCGGGGACATAGGTCACGATCATCAGCCAGCTCAGCATCAATACCAGGAACGGCAGTGCGGCGCGGAACAGGCTCAGTATGGGTTTCTCGAAGCGCTGGCTGGCGATGAACAGGTTGATGCCGACCGGCGGGGTGGAATAGCCGATTTCCAGGTTGGCGAGGAAAATAATGCCAAGGTGCACCGGGTCGACACCAAAGCGTTGGGCGAGGGGCAGGATAAGCGGCACTATGACCACTGTGGCCGAGAAGATATCCATCATGGCACCCACGGCCAGCAGGAATATATTAAGTATTATCAGGAACTTAAGCTGACTATCTATACTGTTTTCCATCCATGCCAGCAGTTTCATGGGGAGCTGGGCATCGATCAGCAGGTTGGTCAGCCCCATCGCCACACCGAGAATAATCAGGATGCTGCCGACCAGCACGGCGGTATCTCCCAGCAGCGGTGTCAGCTGTTGCCGGAGGGAAATGGTCCGGTGCACCAGGCTTTCCAGGATCAGCACGTAGAGTGCGGTGCAGGCCGCTGCTTCGCTGACGGTGACGAAGCCACCGAAGATGCCGATGACGATCAGTACCGGCAGCAGGATGTCGCCGAGTGCGCCACGCACCGCGCGTAATGCAACGTGCCGGGTGAACGGGTGCCGATGTACGCCGAAACGTGCGCCGGTGCTGGCCGCGTAGATACCCAGCATCAGCATGAGCACCAGGCCCGGTACGATACCGGCGCGGAACAGGTCATCGATATTGACGCCGGCCACAATACCGTACAGCAGGATCGCAAGGCTCGGCGGGAACAGCAGGCCCAGCGAACCGGAGGTGGTGAGCAGTCCCAGCGTGAAGCGTTCCGGGTAATGGACTTTTTTCAGTACCGGGTACAGCAAACCGCCCAGTGCCAGGATGGTGACCCCGGAGGCGCCCGAGAAAGAGGTGAAGAAGGCACAGGCGGTCAGGGCAACGATACCCAGCCCGCCGGGCAACCAGCCAAGCAGGGCATTGAACAGGCGGATCAGGCGCTGCGGGGCGCCGCCCGCGGCCAGCACCACGCCGGCAAAGGTGAACAGCGGGATGGCGGTCAGGTTGGGCGAGGTTGCCAGCCGGTTCAGTTCGATGATGAGCAGTGCCGAATCCAGTTCCGCGTTGTGTGCGTACAGCAGGCTGCCGGCACCCAGTACGGTGAACAACGGCAGGCCGAACAGGGCCAGTGCGAACAGGGCAATGACGGCATAGATCATGTCGCTTCGTCCTGCCCGATCAGCGCCACCAGGATGAACTGGAGGGTGATCAGCGCGAAGCCGACGGGTATGACCAGTCCGACCAGTGCCAGCCACTGTTCGTGCTGCGGTGCGAATTCCCAGCTGTCACGCCAGAAACGGATTGCCGCATCGGTAAACAGGCCGCACACCAGCGCGGCGCCGGCATGCAGCGGGCGGTAGAGTTTTTTGATGGAGGCCGGCTGCATCAGGGCGGAGAGCGCGTCGATTTTGATGTGACGCCCGCGCTGCACTGCGACGGCAGCGCCGAAGAAGGTGACGTACAGCACCAGGTAGCGTGTCAGGGTATCAGCGTCTGCGATGCCGCTGTCGAACAGGTTGCGCGCGAGGATTTGCACCAGTGCCAGCAGCAACAGCAGCAACAGGCTGGCGGCGGCCAGCCAGGTCTCGATCCGGGTCAGGGTGTCACGAAACTTTTTCAGGAATGACATGCTGGAGCCGGGGAAAACAGCCCCTGCCTATGGCGTGGCCGGTGCGCTGTTGGCATGCCCGGAACGCAGTTGTTCCAGCAGGACACGGGTCCTGTCGAACAGGGTGGCAGGGATATAGTCACTGGCGATCAGTTCAGCAGCGGCACTGTCACGCAGTTCCGTGAGCCGGGCCTCGTTCATGCTCTCATCCGGATCGATGAACTCCAGGCCGCGCCGCTTGAGTTCCTCAATACTCTTTTCATTATCGATGCGTGTCGCGATAACGAGTTTCTCACCGGCCTCGGTGCCGGTCTCGCGCAGGATGGTTTGCAGGTCAGCCGGCAGCCTGTCGAAGAAACGTCGCGACACGATAAGCCCGCCGATACCGTTGGTGAGCGGTACGTTGCTGACATATTGGGTCTTGGTGAACCATTGCAGTGCGATGGCACCCAGCGGCGGCGCATACACCGTGTCGATCAGCCCGGTGGACAGGCTGGTATAGACATCGATGATAGACAGCGGCACTGGCGAGATATGGCTGGCCTTGAAGAAGGCCTGGCCGAGGGGGTCGCCCTGCCACAGCCAGACGCGCTGCGCCCGCATGTCTTCCAGCGAGCGGATCGGTTGCCGGGAAAACATGTGGATGAAACCGACTTCCATCCACCCCAGCAGTTCGTAGCCCTGGTCATGGAAGCCCTGGCGGAATTCGGGCATGAAGCTGTTGCGCACGTGGTCGATTTCATCGGTGTTGCGGAACAGGAAAGGCAGCTCCATGATGCGTGCCGGCGAATAGATGCGGCCGATGCCGTAACCGGTGAAGGCGCCGCCCTGCAGCTGGTTGAAGCGCATTTTTTTCAGGATGTCGGGTTCGTCGCCCTGTACGCCACCGGGATAGAACTTGAAGGCCAGACGGCCCTTGCTGCGTATCTGTACTTGCCGGCCCCAGTCTTCCAGCAGGTTCATCCAGGTGGTGCCGGCCGGCGCCAGGGTGGCGAACTTGAGGGTGTATTCCGGTGCGGCGCTGAGGCTGCCGGTAAACGCGAGGAGGCAGAACAGGAACAATGCGCGGAGGCTTGTTATGCGGGTCATTATCTTGCCTCTAAATCAGAACCAGTCGGCTTCACGCGCCAGCAGGTGGCGGGCGCGTTGCCGTGCAATCTGGTTGGCCAGTGCCATTTCCGGGAAGCTGCCGACCGGGTCATTGATCACACGTTCCAGCAGTTGGCGAAAGCGTTGCCGTTCGAGTCGCTGGCGTTCGAGATACTCCGCCTGCAACACATCGATCATCAGCAGCTTTCCTCCTGTGACTTCGCCGGCGCGGGCAAAGTTTTGTTCCGCCTTCGCGAAATCACCCCCCAGCATGGGTGCCCGGCCGCCGTAGTAGACGCCATAAAAGAGGTATACCCCGCCATAGTAGTAGTCCGGCCGCAGTTCGCGCACCCGGGCCATGAGGCGTTCGGTGCCGGCCAGCTGGGCGATACGCCCGGGGTCGTCACGCCCAAGATCG